>NZ_CM001514.1:172935-505430 GCF_000263715.2 Pseudomonas synxantha BG33R | reverse complement strand
TTCGGCGGCATTGCGGCCTTCGAAGATCGCCGTCACTACCAGGTCGGAACCGCGCACCATATCGCCACCGGCGAAGATTTTCGGGTTGCTGGTCTGATGCTTGTACTGGCCTTGCTCCGGGGCTACGACGCGGCCCTGGCTGTCGGTCTGGATTTCGAACTGCTCGAACCAGGGCGCCGGGCTTGGACGGAAACCGAAAGCGATGACCACGGCATCGGCCGGGATAATCTCTTCGGAACCCGGGATCGGCTCGGGGCTGCGACGGCCTCGGGCATCCGGTTCGCCGAGACGGGTCTCGACCACCTTCACGCCTTCGACGCGGTCTTCACCGACGATCGCAATCGGCTGGCGGTTGTAGAGGAATTTCACGCCTTCTTCCTTGGCGTTCTTCACCTCTTTGCGCGAGCCGGGCATGTTGGCTTCGTCGCGACGATACGCACAGGTGACCGACTTGGCGCCCTGGCGGATCGAGGTACGGTTGCAGTCCATCGCGGTGTCGCCACCGCCCAGCACCACGACCTTCTTGCCTTTCATGTCGACGAAATCTTCCGGCGACTTTTCAAAGCCCAGGTTGCGGTTGACGTTGGCAATCAGGAAGTCGAGCGCGTCATACACGCCCGGCAAGTCTTCACCGGCAAAGCCGCCCTTCATATAGGTGTAGGTGCCCATGCCCATGAACACCGCATCGTATTCGGCGAGCAGTTGCTCCATGGTGATGTCTTTGCCGATTTCGGTATTGAGGCGGAACTCGATACCCATGCCGGTGAACACTTCACGACGGTGACTCAGTACGGTTTTTTCCAGCTTGAACTCGGGAATACCGAAAGTCAGCAGGCCACCGATCTCCGGGTTCTTGTCGAACACCACCGGGGTCACGCCACCACGCACCAACACGTCGGCACACCCCAGGCCCGCCGGGCCCGCGCCGATAATCGCAACACGCTTGCCGGTCGGCTTGACCTTGGACATGTCCGGGCGCCAGCCCATGGCGAACGCGGTGTCGGTGATGTACTTCTCCACCGAACCGATGGTCACCGCGCCGAAGCCATCGTTGAGGGTGCAGGCACCTTCACATAGACGGTCTTGCGGGCACACCCGGCCGCAGACTTCCGGCAGGGTGTTGGTCTGGTGCGACAGCTCGGCGGCGGCGAGGATGTTGCCCTCGGCCACCAGTTTGAGCCAGTTGGGAATGAAGTTGTGCACCGGGCACTTCCATTCGCAATACGGGTTACCGCACCCCAGGCAGCGGTGGGCCTGATCGGCCGAGTGCTGGGGCTTGAAGGGCTCGTAGATTTCCACGAACTCTTTCTTGCGTTGACGCAACAGTTTCTTCTTCGGATCTTTGCGCCCGACATCGATGAACTGGAAGTCGTTATTCAGACGTTCAGCCATGTTAAAACCTCATCAAACTGTTCAGGCGCATATCACTGCGGGTTGGCACGGATGCTGGAAAGCAACGATTTTAGGTTGGCAGCCTTGGGCTTGACCAGCCAGAAACGACGCAGGTAATCATCGAGGTTTTCGGCGAGGTTGCGACCCCATTCACTGCCGGTCTCCTCGACGTACTCATCCAGCACGTGCTGCAAGTGGTTCCGGTAGGATTCCATGGCTTCACCGCTGATCCGCTGGATCTCGACCAACTCGTGGTTGACCTTGTCGACGAAGGTGTTGTCCTGGTCGAGCACGTAGGCGAAACCGCCGGTCATGCCCGAACCGAAGTTGTAACCGGTCTTGCCCAGTACCGCGACAAAGCCTCCGGTCATGTACTCGCAACAGTGATCGCCAGTGCCTTCCACCACGGTGTGGGCACCGGAGTTACGCACGGCGAAGCGCTCACCGGCAGTACCCGCGGCAAACAGCTTGCCACCGGTGGCGCCGTACAAGCAGGTGTTGCCGATGATGGCACTGTCCTGGGTCTTGTATACGCTGCCAGCCGGCGGGACGATGACCAGCTTGCCGCCGGTCATGCCTTTGCCCACGTAGTCGTTGGCATCGCCTTCCAGGTACATGTGCAGGCCACCGGCGTTCCACACACCGAAACTCTGGCCCGCAGTGCCCTTGAAGCGGAAGGTGATCGGCGCTTTCGCCATGCCCTGGTTGCCGTGCTTGCGCGCGATTTCACCGGAGATGCGAGCACCGATGGAACGGTCGCAGTTGCAGATATCCAGGGCGAATTCGCCACCGCTGGCATCGCTGATCGAGGAGCCGGCCATTTCGACCATTTTCTCGGCCAGCAGGCCCTTGTCGAACGGCGGGTTGCGGTCCACCTGGCAGAATTGTGGCTTGTCTGCCGGGATGTGATCGCTGCCCAACAGCGGTGTCAGGTCCAAATGCTGTTGCTTGGCGGTCTGGCCTTCGAGGATGTCCAACAGGTCGGTGCGACCGATCAGCTCTTCCAGCGAACGCACGCCCAGCTTGGCCAGCCACTCACGGGTTTCCTCGGCGACGTAGGTGAAGAAATTCACCACCATGTCGACGGTGCCGATGTAGTGATCCTTGCGCAGTTTTTCGTTCTGAGTCGCCACACCGGTAGCGCAGTTGTTCAGGTGGCAGATGCGCAGGTATTTGCAGCCCAGTGCGATCATGGGCGCGGTGCCGAAGCCGAAACTTTCGGCGCCGAGAATCGCAGCCTTGATCACGTCGAGGCCGGTTTTCAGGCCGCCGTCGGTCTGTACCCGCACCTTGCCGCGCAGGTCGTTGCCGCGCAGGGTCTGGTGGGTTTCGGCCAGGCCGAGCTCCCACGGCGCACCGGCGTACTTGATCGAGGTCAGCGGCGAAGCGCCGGTGCCGCCGTCGTAGCCGGAGATGGTGATCAGGTCGGCATAGGCCTTGGCCACGCCAGCGGCGATGGTGCCGACGCCGGCTTCTGCGACCAGTTTTACCGAGACCAGGGCCTGCGGGTTGACTTGTTTGAGGTCGAAAATCAGCTGCGACAAATCTTCAATCGAGTAGATGTCGTGGTGCGGCGGCGGCGAGATCAGAGTCACGCCCGGCACTGCATAACGCAGCTTGGCGATCAGGCCGTTGACCTTGCCGCCTGGCAATTGCCCGCCCTCTCCCGGTTTGGCGCCCTGGGCAACCTTGATCTGCAGCACTTCGGCGTTGACCAGGTACTCCGGGGTCACACCGAAACGGCCGGTGGCCACCTGCTTGATTTTCGAGCTTTTGAGCGTGCCATAACGCGCCGGGTCTTCGCCGCCTTCGCCGGAGTTGGAACGCGCACCCAGGCGGTTCATGGCTTCGGCCAGGGCTTCGTGAGCCTCAGGTGACAAGGCGCCCAGGGAAATGCCGGCGGAGTCGAAGCGCTTGAGGATCGATTCCAGCGGCTCGACTTCGGCGATGTCCATCGGCGTGTCCAGGGTCTTCACCTTGAACAGATCGCGGATCATCGACACCGGGCGGTTATCCACCAGGCTCGTGTATTCCTTGAACTTGGCGTAGTCGCCCTGCTGCACGGCGGCTTGCAGGGTACTGACCACGTCCGGGTTGTAGGCGTGGTATTCGCCACCGTGCACGAACTTGAGCAGGCCGCCTTGCTGGATCGGCTTGCGCGCGCTCCAGGCTTCGGCGGCCAGGGCTTTCTGCTCGGCTTCGATATCGACGAAACGCGCGCCCTTGATACGGCTCGGCACGCCACGGAAGCTCAGCTCGCAGACTTCTTCTGACAGGCCGATGGCTTCGAACAATTGCGCGCCACGGTAGGAGGTGACGGTGGAGATGCCCATCTTCGACAGGATCTTCAACAGGCCTTTGGTGATGCCCTTGCGGTAGTTCTTGAACACCTCGTAGAGGTCGCCCAACACTTCACCGGTACGGATCAGGTCACCGAGTACTTCATACGCCAGGAACGGGTAAACCGCCGAGGCGCCGAAGCCGATCAGCACCGCGAAGTGGTGCGGGTCACGGGCAGTGGCGGTTTCCACCAGAATGTTGGAGTCGCAGCGCAGGCCTTTTTCGGTCAGGCGGTGGTGCACCGCGCCAGTCGCCAGGGACGCGTGGATCGGCAACTTGCCCGGCGCGATATGGCGGTCGGTCAGTACGATCTGAGTGCGGCCGGCGCGCACAGCTTCTTCAGCCTGGTCGGCGACGTTGCGCACAGCGGCTTCAAGGCCGAGGCTCTCGTCGTAGTTCAGGTCGATGATCTGGCGGTCGAAGCCTGGACGCTCCAGGGTCATCAGCGAGCGCCACTTGGCCGGGGAAACGACCGGCGAGCTGAGGATCACACGGGAGGCGTGCTCAGGCGATTCCTGGAAGATATTGCGTTCGGCACCGAGGCACACTTCCAGCGACATCACGATGGCTTCGCGCAGCGGGTCGATCGGTGGGTTGGTCACCTGGGCGAACTGCTGGCGGAAGTAGTCGTACGGCGTGCGCACGCGCTGGGACAGCACAGCCATCGGCGTATCGTCGCCCATGGAGCCTACGGCTTCGTAGCCTTGCTCGCCGAGCGGGCGCAGCACCTGATCACGTTCTTCGAACGTGACCTGATACATCTTCATGTATTGCTTGAGCTGGTCGATGTCGTAGAAAGCCGAACCGTGGTCGTTGTCTTCCATGGTCGCCTGGATGCGCAGGGCGTTCTTGCGCAGCCATTGCTTGTACGGGTGACGCGACTTCAGACGGTTGTCGATGGCGTCGGTGTCGAGGATCTGCCCGGTTTCGGTGTCCACGGCCAGGATCTGGCCAGGGCCGACACGGCCTTTGGCGATCACGTCTTCAGGCTTGTAGTCCCACACGCCGATTTCCGACGCCAGGGTGATAAAGCCGTTGGTGGTGGTGACCCAGCGCGCCGGGCGCAAGCCGTTACGGTCGAGCAGGCACACCGCGTAGCGGCCGTCGGTCATGACCACGCCGGCCGGGCCGTCCCAGGGCTCCATGTGCATCGAGTTGTATTCGTAGAACGCCCGCAGGTCCGGGTCCATGGTCTCGACGTTCTGCCACGCAGGCGGAATGATCATGCGCACGCCACGGAACAGGTCGATGCCACCGGTGACCATCAGCTCAAGCATGTTGTCCATGCTGGAGGAGTCGGAACCCACGCGGTTGACCAGCGGGCCGAGCTCTTCGAGGTCCATCAAATCGTTGGCGAACTTGGTGCGACGGGCCACGGCCCAGTTGCGGTTGCCGGTGATGGTATTGATCTCGCCGTTGTGGGCGAGGAAACGGAATGGCTGGGCCAGCGGCCATTTCGGCAGGGTGTTGGTGGAGAAGCGCTGGTGGAACACGCAGATTGCGGTTTGCAGGCGCTCATCGCTCAGGTCTGGATAAAAGGCGGTGAGATCCGCCGGCATCATCAGGCCTTTATAAATGATGGTCTTGTGGGAAAAGCTGCAGATGTAATGGTCAGTGTCGGCGGCGTTGAGCACCGACGAACGACGACGGGACGTGAACAGCTTGATCGCCATGTCCTGGTCGCTCAGGCCGTCACCCGCGATGAACACTTGTTCGATCTGCGGCAGGCGCTCCAGGGCCAGGCGGCCGAGTACGCTGGTGTCGATTGGCACTTTGCGCCAGCCCACCAGTTGCAGGCCGGCGGCAGCGATCTCGCGGTTCATGTTCTCGCGAGCGGCTTCGGCTTTTACCGGGTCCTGGTTGAAAAACACCATGCCCACGGCGTACTGCTTGGGCAGGTCGGCCGCAAAATGCTCTTTGGCGACAGCGCGCAGGAACTGGTCGGGCTTTTGAATCAGCAAGCCGCAACCGTCACCGGTCTTGCCGTCGGCGTTGATCCCACCGCGGTGGGTCATGCAGGTCAGGGCCTCGATGGCCGTTTGCAAAAGGGTATGACTGGGCTCGCCCTGCATGTGGGCTATCAGGCCGAAACCGCAGTTATCCTTGAATTCATCGGGTTGGTACAGACCTGCTTTCATAGACACTTTCTCACCAGGCTGCCTCTTATATCGAGGCAAATTTCTTTTCAATTCAACCGGTTACCTTCCACGCCGAACGTACGCCGGCTTAGCGGGGGCAAAAGGGAGGTCATTGTACACACCGACACAGACGCTCACAAATTTAGCGACGAAATGTCGCAAATCTATGTCGCATTTATGAAAGGTTTAAAGCGATATGCTGTGCTAGTCAAAACTTTTTTAATTCTGACCGCTACGACTCAAAAGCTACTGTGGCGCAGACACCACAAAGCGCGCGGCCGGGGGGTGCGTGCTCAGTTATTTTTGCCGCCGCGTTGCGTCTTAAAGCTAGCCAGGCAAGGCGCAGGCCGCTGGGAATGGTGCTCCCTTTCCAAGGCCTGCAACGCAGCATGGCTAGCTTTAAGGCGCAACCCGAAGGGCCGGGCCTGCTGCTGCGCAGGGCTGCGTTGCTCGAAGCTTATTTGGAACGACCAAACCACGCTTCTCGCGCCTTGCCCTGCGCAGCAGCAGACCCGGCGCGGCGGTAAAAATAACTGAACACGCACCCCAGGGCAGCACGCACTTGCGGATTTTTTTGAGGTGCCGGGAGGGCGGCCTGGGTAAGGCCGCCGGATCTTCAGCGAGTTGCTGCCAGTTCTTGTTGAACGCTGGCAACAGTGCGAGGCCAAGGTTTACCAGCCTGAACCTTCGCTGGCAAGGCCTTGATGGCAGAATCGGCTGCGGCGCGGCTTGGGAAACTGCCGTAGGTGATCACGTAGAGAGGCTTGCCGTTGAGCACTTTCTTGAAATAACGGTACTGGCCGCCCTGCTCCTTGACGAACGCCTGGGCGTTGGCTTCGGAGCTGGTGCCAAGGATCTGCACTACGAAATTGCCGGTAGGCTGGCTGCTGTACCAGCTGCTGCCAGCGGCGCCGGCCTTGGCCACGGTAGCGGCAGGTTTCTCAGCAGGCTTGGCCGCGGGTGCCGGTGCCGGCTTGGCAACTGGTGCTGCGGGCTTGGCTGTCGCTACTGTCGGCGCCGGGGTCGGCTTGGCAACTGGCGCAACCGGTGCGGCAGGCGCTACTGGGGTTGCTGGCGTGCCGGCCGGTACGCCCGCTGGTGGCGCGGTGGTGGTCACGGTCGGCGGCGTGGCGCTGGAGCCTTCCACCGGCACGCCGTCGTCGCCTTCGGAGATGCCACCGGCTTCTTCAGCCAGCGGGCCGCGCATTACAGGCTGGCCGACCATCGGCAGGTTGGTCGGTTGGCCGGAGTTGGCGAATTCGACATTTGGCGTGGGCTTGCCCAGTGGCAACTGCGCCTGCTCAGTTGGCGCGCCGGTTGTTGTCGGTGCCTTGTTGCGACCCGGGATCAACCAGGCGGCGGCTACAGCGACCACGACAACGGCGGAAATAGCCAATACGTGCTTCTTAGGCATAGTGAACCCCATCTTTGGACGCTTGACCGCAGAGCGGCTGGCAATCATGGCTTCGATCATCGCATCGCGGGCAACCTGGTTGATGTTTCCAGGCCAGCCATCGGAGCTTTCGTGAATATCAGAGATCTGCGCAGCGGAGAAAAGTTCGATACCTGCCCCTGCACCTTCAAGGCGCTGAGCCAGGTATTCGCGGGTTTCTTCCTCTTCGTACGGCTGCAATTCGATGACGTGGAACAGCTCTTGCTCACCGCTGATCTGCTCCAGATCGGCGATCAACGACGATTCGCCAAACAGGAACACATGCGGGCGGCCTTCCGGCGTGCCCGCGGCCAGTGCCAACAGCGCTTCCAGCGCGGATTCGTCAAGCTGCTCGGCGTCGTCGACCAGCAGGTAGACTTCCTGGCCGGTCAGGCCCAGTTGCACCACCTGTTTGAGAATCGCGTTCGGCTCGGCGTTGGATACGTCCAGGGCCTGTGCAACCTGGCGCAGTACACCCGCTGCGTCACCGGCGCCACGTGCCGATACCACCACGCTCTGCACCGATTGCTTGTTGGTGCTGGCGACCAGCGCCTGGCGCAGCAAGGTCTTGCCACTGCCCAACGGTCCCGTGACCACCAGCAGCAACTGGCTGTAGCGCGCCAGATGATGCAGTTGCCCCAATACCGGCTTGCGCTGGGCAGGGAAGAATTTGAAACCAGGCACCCGTGGAGCAAAAGGGTCATGGCTCAAGTGATAATGGCCGAGGAACGCCTCGTCGGCATGCAAACTAGTCATCGGGATCTTATTAACCTTTAAGCTGGGCCAGGGCGCGGTAATCCGCTCCCAGCGTGGCCTGTAAAATCTCTTTCGGATAATCGTCGGTCACCACCGCCTCGCCCATGTGGCGCAGCAGTACCAGTCGCAGTCGACCGTCGATCACTTTCTTGTCTATTGCCATATGTTCGAGAAAATCTGCCTCGGTCATCTCTGTGGGAGGGATGACCGGTAAGCCGGCGCGCTGGAACAGGCGGATACCGCGATCACGCTCCTGGGCGCTGATCCAGCCCAGGCGTTGCGACATCTCCAACGCCATCACCGTGCCAGCCGCTACGGCTTCCCCATGCAGCCACACACCATAGCCCATGTGCGTTTCGATCGCATGGCCGAAGGTGTGGCCCAGGTTCAGGGTAGCGCGCACGCCGGACTCCCGTTCGTCGGCATTGACCACCAGCGCCTTGGCGGCGCAGGAGCGGGAAATCGCCTCGGTCAAGGCCACCTGGTCGAGTGCGCGCAAGGCATCTACATGTTCTTCAAGCCAGCTCAGGAAGGGCTCGTCACAGATCAGCCCGTACTTGATGACTTCCGCCAGGCCCGCCGACAACTCGCGCGGTGGCAGTGTGTTGAGGGTAGCGGTGTCGATCAGCACGGCCTGTGGCTGGTAGAACGCACCGACCATGTTCTTGCCCAGCGGGTGGTTGATACCGGTCTTGCCGCCCACCGACGAATCGACCTGGGACAGCAGAGTGGTCGGCACCTGGATAAAATCCACGCCGCGCTGGTAGCAGGCTGCAGCAAAACCGGCCATGTCGCCGATCACACCGCCGCCCAGGGCAACCACGGTGGTTCGACGGTCATGGCGCGCAGTCAGCAGGCCATCAAAGATCAGTTGCAGGGTTTCCCAGTTCTTGTGGGCTTCGCCGTCGGGCAACACCACGGAAATCACCGAATACGCCGCAAGGCTGCGGCTCAAACGCTCAAGATACAGGGGCGCAACCGTTTCGTTGGAGATGATCGCCACCTGCCGACCGGCAATATGCGGCGCAAGCAGTTCGGGCTGGTCCAACAGACCTTCGCCAATGTGGATCGGGTAGCTGCGCTCGCCTAGATCGACCTTAAGTGTCTGCATGTTTCCCCGCGTTGAAGATGTATTGACGACCGGCAATGTCGCAATCCGACATCACCTGATGGCTCTACGCCACACCTCACAAGGTTATGGCGCGCCGCCGAGAATAGCGCATTTCGGGCCAGGCTTTAACGGGGTGGCAACCGCTGCAGGCGCTCCAGAATATCGAGCACCACCATCCGAGGGGGTCGCTCATCGGTTTCCACCACCAGATCGGCGATTTCCCGATACAGCGGATCGCGCAGCGCCAGCAGGTCCCGCAGGGTTTTTTCCGGGTTGGCCGTGCGCAGCAACGGGCGATTGCGATCGCGGGCGGTGCGGCCCACCTGCTGCTCGACCGAGGCATGCAAATACACTACCCGACCACCGGCATACAGCGCTCGACGGTTTTCGTCGCGCATGACGGCGCCACCGCCGGTCGCCAATACCACGCCATCGCAGCCACACAGCTCGGCAATCATCGCCTGCTCGCGGTCGCGAAAGCCCAGCTCGCCTTCTTTATCGAAGATCCATGGGATATTGGCACCCGTGCGCAATTCAATTTCCTTGTCGGAATCTTTGAACGGCAGGCGCAGCTCTTTGGCCAGCAAACGGCCGATGGTGCTCTTTCCAGCCCCCATCGGCCCTACAAGAATCAAATTTCGCACAGAATCAACGACTCACAGCAATCGCCTGGTTATTCATGATACGCGGAGTCAGGAATACCAGCAGCTCGGATTTTTTCTCCGCCAGCACATCGCGCCGGAAAAGGCGGCCAAGATACGGCACATCGCCCAAAAATGGCACTTTATCTACCACTTTGCTTTGGGTATTGGAGAAAACCCCACCGATGACGATGGTCTCGCCATCCCTGACCAGCACCTTGGCGTTGACCTCGTTTTTCTTGATCGGCGGTACGTCATTGAGCCTGTTCAAGTAGTCGGGCTCATCCTTGGTGACCTTGACCGCCATGATCACGTGGTCGTCGGGGGTGATTTGCGGCGTGACCTCCAGCGAAAGCGAAGCCTCCTTGAACGATACCGAGGTAGCGCCCTGGGAGGTGGACTCTTGATAGGGAATTTCGGTGCCCTTGAGGATGCGTGCCGTCTCCTTGTCGGACGTGACCACCTTGGGCTGCGAGACGATTTCGCCGTTGCCGGTTTTCTCCATGGCTGTCAGCTCAAGGTCCAGCAGTAGATTGTCGGTGATGTAGGCCACGCCCAGACCCGAGGTACCGGTCAGCGAACCCAAGTCGACAAACGGGGAGCCGGGCGGGTTTTGCGGCGGTTCGGCGCCGTCTGCCACGGGCTTGGAAATACCTGCGACACTTCCCCTGCCATGACTGAGCCGCCCACCCCAGCGCACGCCCAGGCTTTTGTCGTAGTCGACATTGGCCTCGACAATTCGCGCCTCGATCATCACTTGGCGTACGGGAATATCCAGTTGCGCCACGATACGCCGCAGCTCTTCGAGCCGTTCGCCGGTCTGGTAGACGATGATGTTGTTGGTGCGATCATCCACCGCCACCGAGCCGCGCTCATCCGTGGCGCCTTCAAAACCTGTGACCGACTGAAACAGCTTGGCCAGGTCCGCCGCCTTGGCATAGTTGACCTGCAGCAGCTCCCGACGCAGCGGTGCGAGTTCCGCCATCTGCTTGCGCGACTCCAGCGCCAGCAGTTCGCGAGCGGCCAACTCATCCGCAGGTGCCACCAGCAACACACCGGCTTTCACGCGCTTATCCAGACCTTTGGTTTGCAGCACCAGATCCAGCGCCTGATCCCAAGGCACATCCTTGAGCCGCAGGGTAATTGAGCCCTGCACTTCATCACTGGTCACCAGGTTGAGCCCGGCGACATCGGCGATTTGCTGCAAGACCGCCCGCAGGTCGATGTCCTGGAAATTCAGATTCAGCCGGGTGCCTGTATAGCTGACCGACGCTGCACTGTCGGGCGGCGGCAGGTGGATCAGGTCCAGGCGATTGGGCACAGCAGCAGCCATCGGTGCCGTGAACGCTATCCATAGCGCCACACCGAAGGACGAGAAAGTCCTTTTCATTGTTTGATTCCGTTATGAGTTGACGTTCAACACAAGGGTTCGCGGGCGTTCGAGCCAGCCGCCCTGTTCATCGGGAAACCGTTCGACCAAGTGGATAGACCCCTCTTGAATGGCCGTGACCTGGCCATGATCCGGCCCCAGGTAATCACCAATCGTCAGCCGGTGCACCCTGGATCCGGCACGCAGCAGGGCAAAAGCCTGCGCCCCCAACGACAGCGTGCCGACCATTTCGAACTGATCGATGTTCATGCCTTCCAGCAGCCCCCGTGGCCGAGCGAGATCCGGCGCAAGGGCCGGTCGCCCCGGCACGCGAGTTACTTGCAAACCGGGCGGCTGAAACGGGTCGCGCACAAACGATGGGGTGTAGACCAATGGCTGAGCCGGGTCGAACGCTTCGCGGGCCTTGGCGCTTTGCGTGGTACGCCGATAGGTCTTTGCCAGCATGTTCAGACGCAGCAAGGCGCCGTCATGCCCCAGTGCAACATCCTGCACGGTGACGACGCGCGGCAACCCACCCAGGGCACCGATGAATGCCGCCAGGTCGTGATACGCCCCGGTGGCGCCGATTTGCATGGGTTGCTCGATATAGAGCTGACGAGGCTCTTCATCCAACACCGTGATGCCCTCGACCCATACTCCATTGGCAACCGCCAATCGGGCGATGTCTTCAAGCAAGGCCGGCACCTCTGACTGGCCGGGCAATTGACGTAGAAGGCCTGTGACCTTGTCCTCCATTGCCCTGAACTGATCGGTGCGCGCCTCAAGGCTGGAGGCCAGTTCAGTTTTTTCCGCCAACTGCTGCTGTAGCGTTTGCTCCCGCGCCTCAAACCCGTGCAATCGCTCACGTGACGAGCTCAGGTAGGCAACCTCTCCTATCAGCAGCACCAGACCGGCCAGCCCACAGCCAAGCAGGACCTTGCCAGACAAGGGCCATTTAGCAGCGTTGTAGAAGAGCGTGGGAAAATCGAGCCTGGGCAGGCTCATGGTTGCGCCTCGCTGGATTCTCCCTGGCGCACCATCAGCTGAAATTCACTTTCGCCGCGTGCTCCATCGGCCTGCACACGCTGCAGACGAGTCGAGCTGGAGCCTTGGGATGACTGCTTGAGCTGCTGCATCAACCGGGCGATATCCTGGTTGCTTTCAGCCGTGCCGCGAATGCTGATGGTGTCACCGTTTGCGACCACCTCATGCAGATGGACACCTTCAGGCATTGCACGAGCCAATTGCTCGAACAGTCGGGCGCCGGAAGAGCGGGCGTCGTGCAGATCCTGCACCACCTTCATGCGTTCGGCCAGTTGCTGGCTTCGCTCCTGCAGGTCGTCGATGGTCCTGATCCGCGAATCCTGGGTAGCCACCTCCTCACCCAAGCGGCTATTGCGGCTCACTTGCCGATCTATCGCCTGGTCGATCACCTGGTCAGCCAGCCACACGGCCGCCAGCGCCAGGCAGGCAAATGCCAGCAATAGCACCATGAAATACCTGCGCTTGCGCTCTGCCAGCGCCTGACGCCAAGGCAAAAGATTGATTCGTGTCATCCAGCGAAACTCCTCAGGGCCAACCCGCAAGCCACTCCCATCCCTTGGGCATCCACGGCCCATTGTGCACCATCGACTCGATGACCCGGCGTGAAGCTGGCAAAATCCTGACGGCAAGCGCGCTCCAATGCAAACCCTTCGACATCGACCACCCGCGGCACCAGCCCCGCCAGGGCTAAAACCGCCACTCGCGCCTGGACCTGCTCGCGCAGACAGGCCGCCAACATGACTTCAACCCACTGCGGCCCTTGGGCCGATGGGCCCTGGATCTGAAAGTCGATCGCAACCTCATCCAATGGATAAGGAATGAACTGGTCAGCTTCCATCTGGATCTTCCAGGCCATTTCTTCGTCGCGCAGGCCCGCATCCATCTCGATCAACCGCGTGATCACCGAAGGGCCCGCCACTGCCACAGCGGCGTGTCGAGCCGAAGTGCGCAGGCAGGATAACGCTTGTTGCAAGGCTCGCCCCACGCCCTCGACTTCCAGCAACGCGCCATCGACGACCGCATGGGCGGGCAGCGCCTGGGTGGCATAGCCCTGGACACTGAAACCACCCGATGAACGGCTCAGTTCGATCAGCTTGATACCGCTGTCATTGATGTCGACACCCAAGATGATGTCGGCTTTTCGCCTGAAAAATCCCTTTCCCATAAAACTCCCCAAAACTTTCCCTGTCATACCGGCTGTCATCTCGCTTGATTGCCGCCAGGCACCCTGCATTCGGTCGGCTTGTTCGAGGCACGCGAATGACGCCCCAAGCTGAAAAATGCTTTAATGCCCAGCGTTTTTTCCCGCTTTTTTATCTGCTGCCCGGGTCGATCCATCGTTTGCCATGCATCCCCGACGCGTAACTCATTCTTTTCTCTGGAAATCCAAAAGCCTTGATTCGTCTGCTGAAGTTTTTCGGGTACTCCATAGTCGCGATCGTCTGCGGGCTGCTGCTCGTACTCAGCGGGGCCTACCTCTACCTTAGTCCGGGTTTGCCCTCCGTAGAGGCCCTCAGAAGTATCCAGTTGCAGATTCCTTTGCGGGTCTACAGCAGCGACGAAAAACTGATCGCGGAGTTCGGCGAAATGCGCCGCACACCGATCCGTTTCGCCGACATTCCACCCAATTTCATCAGTGCATTGCTGTCGGCAGAAGATGACAATTTCGCCAACCACTACGGTGTCGACCCCAGCAGCCTGGTGCGTGCGGCCACTCAGTTGGTAAAGAGCGGACACATTCAATCCGGCGGCAGCACCATCACCATGCAGGTGGCGAAGAACTTCTTCCTCACCAGCGAGCGCAGCTTTTCGCGCAAAGCCACCGAGATCCTGCTGGCGCTACAGATTGAACGCCAACTGACCAAGGACGAAATCCTCGAGCTGTACGTCAACAAGATCTACCTGGGCAACCGCGCCTACGGCATTGAGGCCGCCTCCCAGGTCTACTATGGCAAATCGATTCGTGACGCCAGCCTGGCGCAGATGGCCATGATCGCCGGCCTGCCCAAGGCGCCGTCGCGCTTTAACCCACTGGCCAACCCGGCGCGCAGTAAAGAACGTCGCGACTGGATCCTGGGGCGCATGTACAAGCTGGGCAAGATCGACCAGGCCGCTTATGAAAGCGCCGTGGCCGAGCCCCTGAACGCCAGCTATCACGTGCCGACGCCGGAAGTGAATGCACCGTACATCGCCGAAATGGCCCGCGCCGAAATGGTTGGCCGTTATGGCAGCGATGCCTACACCGAAGGCTTTCGCGTGACCACGACGGTTCCGAGCAACTTGCAGGAAATCGCCAACAACTCCGTACACGAAGGCTTGATCACCTATGATCAGCGTCACGGCTACCGCGGCCCCGAGTCGCGCCTGCCGGGCAAGACCCTGAGTGCCTGGACCACCGAACTGGGCAAACAGCGCTCGATCAGCGGCCTGGAGCCGGCCATCGTCACCGAGGTGACCAAAGACGGCATTCAAGTGCTGACCCGCGCCGGTGAAGCCCACGTGGCGTGGGACAGCATGAAATGGGCGCGCCCGTTCCTGAACACCAACAGCATGGGGCCGATGCCCAAGCAGCCGTCCGACGTGGCCAAGGTGGGTGATTTGATCCGCGTGCAACGCCAGAAGGATGACAGCCTCAAGTTCAGCCAGGTGCCGGTCGCCCAAGGCGCCCTGGTATCCCTTGATCCGCAGAACGGCGCAATCCGCGCGCTGGTCGGCGGTTTCGCCTTTGAGCAGAGCAACTACAACCGTGCGATACAGGCCAAGCGCCAGCCGGGTTCAAGTTTCAAGCCATTCGTCTACAGCGCCGCACTGGACAACGGCTACACCGCCGCCAGCCTGGTAAACGACGCACCGATCGTGTTTGTCGATGAATACCTGGACAAGGTCTGGCGGCCGAAGAACGACACCAACACCTTCCTCGGCCCGATCCGCATTCGCGAGGCGTTGTACAAGTCTCGCAACCTGGTGTCGATCCGCCTGCTGCAGGCCATGGGCGTGGGCAAGACCATCGACTACATGACGCGCTTCGGCTTCGCCAAGTCGGACTTGCCGCCCAACCTGTCCCTGGCGCTGGGTACCGCAACCCTTACGCCGATGGAAATCGCCACCGGCTGGAGCACCTTTGCCAACGGCGGCTACAAGATCGCGCCGTACCTGATCGACAAGATCGAAAGCCGCAATGGCGACACCCTGTTCACCGCCAACCCGCCACGGGTGCCCGGTGATGTGGTCAATGGTGTGGCGGCAACCGATGGTCTCGCAGCACCGGGTAATGGCGGCATTACCATCGAGCCCACGCCAGGCACAGCGCCTGCGGCAACCGCCCCCGCGACCACCGAACCGCAAGCCCCGGCAGTTGCCGAGCGCATCGTGGATGGCCGTACCACCTATATTCTCAACAGCATCCTGCAGGACGTGATCAAGAAGGGCACCGGCCGCCGCGCACTGGCCCTGGGCCGCGCAGATATTGCCGGCAAGACCGGTACTACCAACGAATCCAAGGACGCCTGGTTCTCTGGCTATAACGGCGACTACGTGACCACTGTGTGGACCGGCTACGACCAGCCTGAAAGTCTGGGCCGCCGCGAGTTTGGCGGCACCGTCGCCCTGCCGATCTGGATGAGCTACATGGGCGCGGCCTTGAAGGACAAGCCTTTGCACACCCAACCGGAACCGGAAGGCATCCTCAGCCTGCGCATCGATCCGATCAGTGGACGTGCGGCTTCGCCGAGTACGCCGAATGCTTACTTCGAGCTGTTCAAGAGCGAGGACACGCCGCCGTCGGTCAACGAGCTGGGCAACGGGGTTGTACCAGGCAGCCCGCTGCCGGCGGACGAAGGCGCGCCGATCGATTTGTTCTGACCCGATCCAAGACGCAACATAGATCCAAATGTGGGAGGGGGCTTGCTCCCGATGGCGGTGTATCAGTCAACTATTCATTGGCTGACAGCCCGTCATCGGGAGCAAGCCCCCTCCCACATTTGGCCTTCACAAATCTTTAGATAATTGTCACGCAGCAAAAAGCCCCGACTCGCGAGAGACGGGGCTTTTTGTTGGTGCGCTATAACGGCTTAGCCGTTGAACACATCATCCACGCTTTGCAGCGGGTAGTTCTTTGGATACGGCAGGGTTGCTACACCGGTCTCGATCGCGGCCTTGGCCACGGCATCGGAGATCAGGGTGATCAGGCGCTTATCCATTGGTTTTGGAATGATGTACTCACGACCAAATTCCAGCTTGGCACCACCGTAGGCGTCGCACACATCCTGAGGCACCGGCAGCTTGGCCAGTTCACGCAGGGCGTTGGCAGCCGCTACTTTCATTTCTTCGTTGATGCGCTTGGCGCGAACGTCCAGGGCACCACGGAAGATGAACGGGAAGCCCAGTACGTTGTTGACCTGGTTCGGGTAGTCCGAACGGCCGGTAGCCATGATCACGTCGCTGCGAGTGGCGTGAGCCAGCTCAGGCGAGATTTCCGGATCCGGGTTGGAACAGGCGAACACGATCGGGTTCGGCGCCATGGATTTCAGGCCTTCGGCGCTCAGCAGGTTCGGGCCGGACAGGCCGACGAACACGTCGGCACCATCGAGGGCGTCAGCCAGGGTGCGCTTGGAGGACGGGTGGGCGAACATCGCCTTGTACTGGTTCAGGTCGGTACGCTCGGACTGGATCACGCCCTTGCTGTCGACCATGTAGATGTTTTCCAGCTTGGCGCCCATGCTGATGATCAGCTTCATGCAGGAAATGGCCGCAGCACCGGCGCCCAGGCAGACGATCTTCGCCTCACCCAGGGTTTTGCCGGCGATTTCCAGGGCGTTGATCATGCCCGCCGCAGTAACGATCGCGGTGCCGTGCTGGTCATCGTGGAATACCGGGATGTCGCACTGTTCGATCAGGGCCTTTTCGATCTCGAAGCACTCAGGTGCCTTGATGTCTTCCAGGTTGATGCCACCGAAGGTGATGGAAATGCGCTTGACCGTGTCGATGAAAGCCTGCGGGCTCTCGGAATCGACTTCGATGTCGAAAACGTCGATGCCGGCAAAGCGCTTGAACAGCACGCCTTTACCTTCCATGACTGGCTTGGAAGCCAATGGGCCGAGGTTACCCAGGCCAAGGATCGCGGTGCCATCGGAAATCACTGCAACCAGGTTGCCCTTGCCGGTGTACTTGTACGCCAGTTCTGGGTCACGGGCGATTTCACGTACGGGCTCGGCAACACCAGGGCTGTAGGCCAGCGACAGGTCGCGAGCAGTGGCAGTGGCTTTGGTGAGCTCTACACTCAGCTTTCCTGGACGAGGATGGGCATGGTATTCGAGAGCGGCAGTTTTCAAATCAGACATATCGGCATTCCGCTTTTACTGTTGGTCGACGGACCGCCGAGGATACGCGTGTCGCAAAGTCCCTACAAGACTGGGCAGTCACAGGTGTCAAGGGCCCTGGGCTACGACTTTTGGCCAAGAGCCACGGGATACAAGGGCTCAACTGTTCACAATCGAAATAAAAAATGTCTACAATTTTTTATTCAATGCGTCGATTTCAGCATGCCTGGGTCGGTTATTGGCAGAAGCCAGCGTAATTGACCTCTTTTCAAACCCCCACGGCGGGAGCGATCCTGCACCCAGCCGCGCGCTTCAATAGTGCGACCTTGCAGACCATTGAGCATGGCCGGATCGAACTGACTGATCAGTTCGGGGGCAATACGTAATACCAGTGACCCCTGGATTTCAATCCAGATGCCACCGCGATTGCGCTCGATCTTGCTGACCCGGCCAGTTACCAGCGCAAACCCGGAGCGCTTGAGTTGCGCCACCGTTTGCACCGGCGATTGGCGCCACAGCCCCAGGCGCGCCTGGCGGGCGCTGTTTTCCGCCGCCTGCTGGCAGGTGGCGAGGTCTACATTCGGCGCCACCCCCACCTGGAAGCCCAAGCCCTCGGCGAGCAATTGCGCTTCCAGGTTCTCGCCATTGGCGCCGTAGAGGTGGGCCAGGGTGCGGCCGTAATGATCCTTGCCCTCGCGGCCAGACACCAAACCGACACGCCCATCACTGGCCTGCACCAATGCTTGTAGACGCTGGCGGGCGGCGACGGCAAACGGCTCGTCAGTACGGCCCTTCTTGCCGGTTTCCGGCGCATTGAGGCCGATCATCCGCACGCTGCGGCCATCCTTGAGGCGTACGGTGTCGCCGTCCACCACGCGCTGCACTTCTACCCGCGCCACGGAAGCGGGTGCCGGGCAGAACACCGCGGCCTGGGCGGTTGCCAGCCAAATCCCGGGCACAAAAAAGGCGCCCGCAAGGGACGCCTTTTTCAACAGCTGGCAAAAGCCCATAAGGCTTTTGAGCCTTACTCTGCTGGAGTAGCAGCAGGCTTCTTGCCGAAAGCACCAAAGCGATCTGCGAAGCGCTGTACACGGCCGCCGGTGTCCAGAGTTTTCTGCTTACCGGTGTAGAACGGGTGGCACTCGTTGCATACGTCAGTACCCAGTGGCTTGCACAGGTTCGAACGAGTTTCGAACTTGTTGCCGCAGCTGCAGGTAACTTCGATGGTTTCGTACGCTGGATGGATATCGGCTTTCATGGCACTTCCTCGGGCTAGCGTGCCGCCACTCGACACTATTGTCGAATACCGCACGTAATTAGGCCGCGGATTCTACCAGACCTTTTTAAACGCGCAAGCGGCGCTACTGGCCAAAAACCTCCTTTCATCAGAAAACCGTGGCATACCCAAGCCCTCCCCGCTCTGCTAGGCTCGCGCCCCTGCCCCACTGCCTGCCTTTATATGAGATGCCCCGCGTGCCCGACGCCATTTTGCGCCTAGCCCTGCCCTCCCCCCTGCGCCGCCTGTTCGATTACCGGGCCCCGGCCGGCGTGCTGCGGGCGCAGTTGCAGCCAGGGATGCGCGTGCGTGTGCCGTTTGGGCGCAGGGAAATGATCGGCATCCTGGTGGAGGTCGCGGATCACAGCGAGGTCCCGGCGGAAAAGCTCAAGCCGGCCCTGGCCATCCTCGACGCCACACCGCCACTGCCGCCGGCACTGTTCAAGCTGTGCCTGTGGACTGCGCAGTATTACCAGCACAGCCTGGGCGATACCTTGAGCTGGGCGCTGCCGGTGCTGCTGCGCCAGGGCGAACTGGCCGAAGCGCGCCAGGAACGTTTCTGGTCGATGGCGCCCGGTGCGCGCCTCGACGACCCGCGCATCGCCCGCGCCCCGCGCCAGCGCGAAGCCCTGGCCACACTGGCCCAGCATCCCCATGGCGTCGCCCATCAGCTGTTAAGCAAGCTGATGCTGAGCAAAGACAGCCTCGACCTGCTGTTGGCCAAGGGACTGGTGCAGGTGGAAATCCGCAAGCACGCCCCGGACCCACGCCACGAACACTGGCTGGCCCAACCGGAATTGCCGCTCAACCCCGAGCAACGCGCCGCGTATGAGGCGATTCGCGCAGGGTTCGACAGTTTCCATGCGTTCCTGCTGGCCGGCGTCACCGGCAGCGGCAAGACCGAAGTGTATTTGCAACTGATCCGCGAAACCCTGCAGGCCGGCAAGCAGGCACTGGTGCTGATCCCGGAGATCAACCTGGGCCCACAGACCCTGGCGCGTTTCGAGCAGCGCTTCAACGCGCGCATCGCCCTGGTGCACTCGGCGGTCAATGACCGTGAGCGCCTGGAGTCGTGGCTGGCAGCGCGGGACGGCGAGGCAGACATCATTATCGGCACCCGTTCGGCGCTGTTCACCCCGATGAAAAACCCCGGGCTGATCATCATCGACGAGGAGCATGACGGCTCCTATAAACAGCAGGAAGGCCTGCGTTACCACGCCCGCGACCTGGCGCTGGTACGCGCACGCCAGGAAGACATCCCGATCGTGCTGGGTTCGGCCACGCCGTCCCTGGAAAGCCTGCATAACGCCTACACCGGCCGTTATGGCCTGCTACGCATGAACGAGCGCGCCGGCGGCGCCAAACAACCGCGCTTCCTGCGCCTGGACGTGAAAAGCCGCCCGCTGGACAGCGGTATTTCCGGTCCGATGCAACAGGCCATCGGCCAGACCCTCGCCGCGGGCCAGCAAGTATTGGTGTTTCTTAACCGTCGCGGCTTTGCCCCGACACTGCTGTGCCATGACTGCGGCTGGATGTCCGAGTGCGAGCGCTGCGATGCGCGCATGACCGTGCACCAGCGCCACGGCGAATTGCGTTGCCATCACTGCGGCCATGTAGAGCGGGTGCCACGCCATTGCCCGCAGTGCGGCAAGGTCGACCTGCGCCCGGTGGGGGCCGGCACCGAGCGCGCCGAAGAGCGCCTGGGCATTCTGTTCCCGGATTACCCGGTGCTGCGGGTCGACCGCGACAGCACGTCGCGCAAAGATGCAATGAACCAGTTGTTCGCCACCATTCAGAAAGGTCAACCCTGCATTCTGATCGGCACGCAGATGCTCGCCAAAGGGCACCACTTCCCACGGGTGACCCTGGTGTCGATCCTGGATGCCGACGGAGGTTTGTTCTCCGGGGATTTCCGCGCCAGCGAACGCATGGCGCAGTTGATCGTGCAGGTGGCAGGGCGCGCAGGACGGGCCGAAGAGCCGGGCAAGGTGATTATCCAGACGCACCTGGCCGACCACCCGCTGCTGATTCAACTGACGGAACAAGGCTATTTTGCCTTCGCCGAGCAGGCATTGAGCGAACGTCGCGCTGCCGGCTTGCCACCCTTTGCGCACTTGGCGTTGCTGCGTGCCGAAGCCCACAAACCCGGCCAGGCCGAAGGTTTCCTCGATCAAGCCTGCAGCGTGGCCGAACGTTTGCTGGGCGAGTTGGGCCTGACCGGCATCGAATTGCTCGGCCCTGTGCCTGCGCCCATGGAGAGGCGTGCCGGGCGTTATCGGGCTCAGTTACTCTTGCAGGCAACCTCCCGCGCACCGCTGCATCGACTGTTAAGTAGCTGGATGCTTGAGCTGGAGCAAATACCCAGCGGCCGACAAGTGCGATGGTCACTGGATGTAGACCCGGTAGATTTGTATTGACAGGCAAGCCACCATCCACATTTTGAAATGTGAACACCTTCAAATGTGGGAGGGGGCTTGCCCGCGATGAGGCCCGCAGGTCCGCCATCTAGTCTGAACGGTTGGCAAGCCCGCCCTCGCCACGGATAATGCCCAGTTTTTCCACCTGCGCATCGCGCGCCGCCGCTTGCGGTCGAAAGAGAACACCATGAAAGACACCATTCGCCAGCTGATCCAACAAGCCCTCACCCAACTCGTCAACGAAGGTGTGTTGCCTGAAGGCCTGTCGCCGGCGATCCAGGTGGAGAACACCCGCGACAAGACCCACGGCGACTTCGCCAGCAACATCGCGATGATGCTGTCCAAGCCGGCCGGCATGAAACCGCGCGACCTGGCGGAAAAAATCATCGCTGCACTGCCGGCTGACGCCAGTGTCACCAAGGCCGAAATCGCAGGCCCGGGCTTTATCAACTTCTTCCAGAACACCCAGGCCTTGGCTTCGCGCCTGGACGCAGCCCTGGCCGATGCCAAAATCGGCGCACACAAGGCTGGCGACACCCAACGCGTGGTCATCGACCTGTCGGCGCCGAACCTGGCCAAAGAGATGCACGTCGGTCACCTGCGCTCCACCATCATCGGCGACGGTGTGGCGCGGGTGCTGGAGTTCCTCGGCGACACCGTGATCCGCCAGAACCACGTCGGCGACTGGGGTACCCAGTTCGGCATGTTGATGGCCTACCTGCAGGAAAACCCGATCACCAGCAACGAGCTGGCCGACCTGGAAAACTTCTACCGCGCCGCCAAGAAACGCTTCGACGAATCCGAAGAGTTTGCCGACCGCGCCCGTGGCCTGGTGGTCAAACTGCAAGCCGGCGACCAGGAATGCCTGGCGCTGTGGAACCGCTTCCGTGAGATTTCCCTGTCCCACTGCCAGGAAATCTACGAACTGCTCAACGTGAAGTTGACCATGGCCGACGTGATGGGCGAAAGCGCCTACAACGACGACCTGATCAACGTGGTCAACGACCTCAAGGCCAAGGGCCTGCTGGTCGAGAGCAACGGCGCGCAGTGCGTGTTCCTCGAAGAATTCAAGACCGCCGACGGCGAGCCGCTGCCGGTGATCATCGTCAAGGCCGATGGCGGCTATCTCTACGCCACCACCGACCTGGCTGCTGTGCGCTATCGCAGCGGCGTGCTCAAGGCCGACCGGGCGCTGTACTTCGTCGACCAACGCCAGGCCCTTCACTTCCAGCAAGTGTTTGAAGTGGCCCGTCGTGCCGGCTTCGTCACCCACCCGATGCACATGGAACACATGGGTTTCGGCACCATGAACGGCGCCGATGGCCGCCCGTTCAAGACCCGTGACGGTGGCACCGTGAAGCTGATCGACCTGCTGACCGAAGCCCAGGAGCGTGCCTACAACCTGGTGAAGGAAAAGAACCCGGAGCTGGCCGAGGCCGACCTGCGCAACATCGCCCGCGTGGTGGGCATTGGCGCAGTGAAATACGCCGACCTGTCCAAGCACCGCACCAGCGACTACAGCTTCAACTTCGACCTGATGCTCAACTTCGAAGGCAACACCGCGCCGTACCTGCTGTACGCCTACACCCGCGTGGCCGGCGTGTTCCGCAAGCTGGGCAAGGACTTCAGCGAAGTCGAAGGCCAGATCGTGCTGGACGCCGCCCATGAACAGGAACTGGCGGCCAAGCTCGCGCAATTTAGCGAAGTGCTCAACAGCGTTGGCGAAAAAGGCACGCCGCACATCCTGTGCACCTATTTGTACGAAGTGGCCGGCCTGTTCTCCAGCTTCTACGAGAACTGCCCGATCCTGACCGCCGACGACGAAGCCCAGAAACAAAGTCGCCTGCGCCTTGCCGCATTGGCTGGACGCACCCTCAAGCAAGGCCTGGAACTCTTGGGCCTGGAAACTCTGGAGCGTATGTAAGTTGGCTGCCAAGAAAAAACCTGCACCCAAACGCGGCGCCAGCCGTTATCAGGCCCCGGCGAAGCAGCCGATCCCGGGCTGGCTGTGGATGGCCATCGGCCTGACGGTCGGTGCCTTCGTTGTGTTTCTGATGAAGCTGGAGCCTGGCCAGGGCGATGACGTCAAGCGCGTCAAACAGGAGCAGCAGAAGGCCACGAAAATTGCCGAGGCCAACAAGACTGCGCCAAGCCCGACCGCACCGGTGAAGCCGAAATACGACTTCTACACGCTGCTGCCGGAATCGGAAGTGATCGTGCCGCCCGACGCCGTGCCGGAGAAAACCCTGCCGACCCCGCAAGTGCCGACCACGCCAGTAACCCCAGCGGAAGCGGCGAAAATCGACACGGCTCGCGCCCAGGCTGCACTGGCCGGCATCACTCCGCCGCCAGCACCGCCAGTGGCAGCGACCAAGGCCGCGCCTGTGACCAAGTTCTTCCTGCAGGCCGGCTCGTTCCCGAAACAGGCGGATGCCGATCGTGTGCGTGCGCAGATCATTCTGTTGGGCCAATCGGTATCGGTTGAGTCCGGCACGGTGAAGGACGCGACCTGGTATCGCGTATTGGTAGGGCCGTTCAGCAACCGCGAACAACTGACCGTGGCGCAGAAACAATTGGCCGGGGCCGGGTTTAGCAACCTGTTGTTACAACAACGCCAGAGCCGCTGATTTCGAAGACATAGCAGAGCTAATGTGGGAGGGGGCTTGCCCCCGATGGCGGTATATCAGTCAATATATTCAGCGACTGACACACCGCGATCGGGAGCAAGCCCCCTCCCACATTTGGTTTTGCGGTGTTCTTGAATAGGTGTCGGATCAATAAACACCACTCGTCCGCGCACCCGTCCTACGGTTGAAATCCCCCCCGCCACCCCCATATGAGTTCTCATCAGGGCATTTTCGCCCCGCTGCGTGGAGACTCTCCCCTTGACCACCATCGTTTCAGTACGTCGCCACGGCAAAGTCGTCATGGGCGGCGACGGCCAGGTTTCCCTGGGCAACACCGTGATGAAAGGCAACGCGAAAAAAGTGCGTCGCCTGTACCACGGCCAGGTACTTGCCGGTTTCGCAGGCGCTACCGCCGACGCCTTTACCCTCTTCGAACGCTTCGAAGGCCAGCTTGAGAAACATCAGGGCCACCTGGTGCGCGCCGCTGTCGAACTTGCCAAAGAATGGCGCACCGACCGCTCCCTCAGCCGCCTGGAAGCCATGCTCGCTGTCGCGAACAAAGATGCTTCGCTGATCATCACCGGTAACGGCGACGTGGTTGAACCCGAACATGGCCTGATCGCCATGGGTTCCGGCGGTGGCTATGCCCAGGCGGCAGCCAGCGCGCTGCTGAAGAAAACCGACCTGTCGGCCCGTGAGATCGTCGAGACCGCTCTGGGTATCGCCGGCGATATCTGCGTGTTCACCAACCACAACCAGACCATTGAGGAGCAGGACCTCGCCGAGTAAGCCGTAGGCTTATTCCCGCTTGAGGCCGCCAGACACTATGTCCATGACCCCCCGCGAAATCGTCCATGAACTCAATCGCCATATCATCGGCCAGGACGATGCCAAGCGCGCCGTTGCCATTGCGCTGCGTAACCGCTGGCGCCGGATGCAACTGCCCGAAGAACTGCGTGTTGAAGTAACCCCCAAGAACATCCTGATGATCGGCCCGACCGGTGTCGGTAAAACCGAAATCGCCCGGCGCCTGGCCAAATTGGCGAACGCCCCGTTCATCAAGGTCGAAGCTACCAAGTTCACCGAAGTTGGCTACGTGGGCCGTGATGTCGAGTCGATCATCCGCGACCTGGCCGATGCCGCCCTGAAGATGCTGCGCGAACAGGAAGTGACCAAGGTCAGCCACCGTGCTGAAGACGCAGCGGAAGAGCGCATCCTCGACGCCCTGCTGCCACCGGCCCGCATGGGTTTCAACGAAGACGCCGCACCGTCGTCGGATTCCAATACTCGCCAGCTGTTCCGCAAGCGCCTGCGTGAAGGCCAGCTGGATGACAAGGAAATCGAGATCGAAGTGGCTGAAGTGTCCGGCGTGGATATTTCTGCCCCGCCTGGCATGGAAGAAATGACCAGCCAGTTGCAGAACCTGTTCGCCAACATGGGCAAGGGCAAGAAGAAAAGCCGCAAGCTCAAGGTGAAAGAAGCACTGAAGCTGGTGCGCGACGAAGAAGCCGGGCGCCTGGTCAATGAGGAAGAACTCAAGGCCAAGGCCCTGGAAGCGGTCGAGCAGCACGGCATCGTGTTTATCGATGAGATCGACAAAGTGGCCAAGCGTGGCAACTCCGGTGGCGTCGATGTATCCCGCGAAGGTGTGCAGCGTGACCTGTTGCCGCTGATCGAAGGCTGCACAGTCAACACCAAGCTGGGCATGGTCAAGACTGACCACATTCTGTTTATCGCTTCCGGTGCGTTCCACCTGAGCAAGCCAAGCGACCTGGTGCCCGAGCTGCAAGGCCGCCTGCCGATTCGCGTGGAACTCAAGGCACTGACCCCTGGCGACTTCGAGCGCATCCTCAGCGAACCCCACGCCTCGCTCACCGAGCAGTACCGTGAGTTGCTGAAAACCGAGGGCCTGGGTATCGAGTTCCAGGCGGACGGTATCAAGCGTTTGGCGGAAATCGCCTGGCAGGTCAACGAGAAGACCGAGAACATCGGTGCCCGACGCCTGCATACCTTGCTTGAGCGCTTGCTTGAGGAAGTGTCGTTCAGTGCCGGCGACATGGCGGGTGCGCAGAATGGTGAAGCGATCAAGATCGATGCTGACTACGTCAACAGCCACTTGGGCGAATTGGCGCAGAACGAAGACTTGTCTCGTTATATCCTGTAAGCCTCACTCAATGTGGGAGTGGCTTGTGTGGGAGCTGGCTTGCCTGCGATAGCATCACCTCAGTGTTCCTGAAACACCGAGGTGCCTGCATCGCGGGCAAGCCCGGCTCCCACATTGGTCCCTCCCACATTTTGGGCCGGTTCCTTCAGGGTTATCTCCAATGTCGAAATTTCCTACCGCAGTAAACCTGCACAAAACCTCCAATACCCTTGGCCTGACTTACGGGCCGGGTGAAACCTACCAACTGCCCGCCGAATTCCTGCGGGTTCACTCGCCTTCGGCCGAGGTCCAGGGCCACGGCAAGCCCATCCTGCAATTCGGCAAGCTCAATGTCAGGTTGACCCAGGTCGAACCGGCCGGCCAGTACGCACTGAAATTGACCTTCGATGACGGCCATGACAGCGGACTGTTCACTTGGGACTACCTCTACCAGTTGGCCGTACGTCAGGACGCGCTATGGGCCGACTACCTGGCCGAGCTCAAAGCGGCCGGAAAAACCCGCGACCCGAGTGAGTCGGTCGTGCGGCTGATGCTCTAGCACAGGCATCTTGGTCTTTAGAGCGCATTTTCTAATTTCATCTGCTTGAATGCCCTGTCGCGTGGCCAATGATCGGCCCGCTTGCGAAAAAAAATAAACTCGGGTAACCAATGGAGCTGGCAAGTTCCCTGCATTTGACGATGCGGTATCAACGGTCACCCGGGTCGCAGTACCAGGCTGGTGTCGTGTATCGAAATTGGGTGCGCAGCAATCGCCGGTACTCGTCTTTCGGACAATGGAGCGTCGTAGATGAGTAACAAGAATAACGATGACTTGAAACGCCAGGCCTCGGAAAACACCCTGGGGCTGAACCCGATCATCGCGTTACGCAAAAAGGATTTATTGGCCTCGGCCAAGATGGTGCTGACCCAAGCCATCAAGCAGCCGTTGCACAGCGTCAAGCACGTCGCCCACTTTGGCGTCGAGTTGAAGAATGTGATGTTCGGCAAATCCCAACTGGTGCCTGAAGGCGATGACCGTCGCTTCAACGACCCGGCCTGGAGCCAGAACCCGCTCTACAAACGTTATTTGCAGACTTACCTGGCGTGGCGCAAGGAACTCCACGACTGGATCGACGACAGCAACCTGCCGGCACAAGACATCAGCCGTGGCCACTTCGTGATCAACCTGATGACCGAAGCCATGGCCCCCACCAACAGTGCGGCCAACCCGGCGGCGGTCAAGCGCTTCTTTGAAACCGGCGGCAAAAGCCTGCTCGACGGTTTGTCCCACCTGGCCAAGGACATGGTGCACAACGGCGGTATGCCGAGCCAGGTCAACATGGGCGCTTTTGAGGTCGGCAAGACCCTGGGCACCAGCGAAGGCGCGGTGGTGTTTCGCAACGATGTGCTGGAGCTGATCCAGTACAAGCCCATCACCGAGCAGGTACACGAGCGCCCACTGCTGGTGGTGCCGCCGCAGATCAACAAATTCTACGTATTCGACCTGTGCCCGGAAAAAAGCCTGGCGCGTTTCTGCCTGCGCAATGGGCAACAGACCTTTATCGTCAGTTGGCGCAACCCCACCAAGGCCCAGCGCGAGTGGGGGCTCTCTACTTATATCGAGGCGCTCAAGGAAGCGGTCGATGTGGTCACGGCAATTACCGGCAGCAAGGACGTGAATATGCTCGGTGCCTGCTCCGGTGGCATCACCTGCACCGCACTGCTGGGCCACTACGCGGCGCTGGGCGAGAAGAAGGTCAACGCCCTGACCCTGTTGGTGAGCGTGCTGGACACCACCCTGGACACCCAAGTGGCGCTGTTTGTCGACGAGCAAACCCTGGAAGCAGCCAAGCGCCATTCCTATCAGGCCGGCGTGCTGGAAGGCCGCGACATGGCCAAGGTGTTTGCATGGATGCGTCCCAACGACCTGATCTGGAACTACTGGGTCAATAACTACCTGCTGGGCAACGAACCGCCGGTGTTCGACATCCTGTTCTGGAACAACGACACCACCCGCTTGCCGGCCGCTTTCCATGGCGACCTGATCGAACTGTTCAAGAACAACCCACTGGTACGCGCCAACGCCCTGGAAGTGTGCGGCACGCCCATTGACCTCAAGCAGGTCACTGCCGACATCTACTCCCTGGCCGGCACCAACGACCACATCACGCCGTGGCAGTCGTGCTACAAGTCGGCGCAGTTGTTCGGCGGCAAGGTCGAGTTCGTGCTCTCCAGCAGTGGGCACATCCAGAGCATCCTCAACCCGCCGGGCAACCCCAAGGCGCGCTACCAGACCAGCGAGGGCTTGTCGGGCAGTGCGTTGCAGTGGCAGGAGAACGCCACCAAGCACACCGATTCGTGGTGGCTGCACTGGCAGGTGTGGCAGGCGGAGCGGGCGGGGAAGTTGAAGAAAGCACCGGCGACATTAGGCAGTAAAACCTATGCCGCCGCCGAAGCGGCGCCAGGTACCTATGTACATGAACGCTAGGCATTCTTGTGATTGAAATGAGATCAGATGTGGGAGCTGGCTTGCCTGCGATAGCGATGGGCCTGCTCACTAATCGCTGCCTGAAAGAATGCCATCGCAGGCAAGCCAGCTCCCACACTGACCGGGTTCCTACAGACCAATAGCACCACTTCACAGGGCTTGAGCATGGCGCAACCGTTCATCTTCCGTACCATCGACCTGGATGGCCAGACCATCCGCACGGCGGTACGCCCGGGCAAGCCGCACTTGACCCCGCTGCTGATCTTCAACGGCATCGGCGCCAACCTTGAGCTGGTGTTCCCGTTCGTCCAGGCCCTGGACCCGGACCTGGAAGTGATTGCGTTCGATGTGCCCGGTGTCGGTGGCTCATCGACGCCGAAGCGGCCCTATCGCTTCCCCGGCCTGGCCAGGCTCACCGCGCGTATGCTCGATTACCTCGACTACGGCCAGGTGAACGCCGTGGGTGTGTCCTGGGGCGGGGCACTGGCGCAGCAGTTCGCCTATGACTACCCGGAACGCTGCAAGAAGCTGATCCTGGCGGCCACAGCTGCCGGGGCCTTTATGGTGCCGGGCAAACCCAAAGTGCTGTGGCTGATGGCCAGCCCCCGGCGTTATATCCAACCCTCCCATGTGGTGCGCATCGCGCCGATGATTTATGGCGGCTCGTTCCGCCGCGATTCGAACCTGGCCGCCGAACATGCCAGCAAAGTACGCTCGGCTGGCAAGCTGGGTTACTACTGGCAATTGTTCGCCGGGCTGGGCTGGACCAGCATTCATTGGCTGCACAAGATTCGCCAGCCCACCCTGGTGCTGGCCGGGGACGATGACCCGCTGATCCCGCTGGTCAACATGCGCATGCTCGCCTGGCGCATCCCCAATGCGCAGTTGCACATCATCGATGACGGCCACCTGTTCCTGATCACCCGGGCTGAAGCGGTGGCGCCGATCATCATGAAGTTTCTCGAAGAGGAGCGCTTGCGTGCAGTGATACATCCGCGACCGGCGGTGTGAAGGACCACACCACCGCGCAAGTTGCCAGGAACCGACTATGGTTCTGGATTGGCGTGCCTGCTTGATGTCTTGACGAAGGAGTGTTGGCTCATGCGAGAAAGACCCGTGACGAACCCGGCGCCCACCCCCGCAGCGTTCATCAACGCACAAAATGCGATCACCGGCCTGCGCGGCCGCGACCTGCTGTCAACCCTGCGCACCGTCGCCGCGCACGGGCTGCGCAACCCGGTGCACACCGCCCGCCACGCCCTGGCCCTGGGCGGCCAACTGGGCCGTGTGCTGCTGGGTGAGACCGTGCACGAGCCCAACCCAAGGGACAATCGCTTCAGCGACCCCACCTGGACGCTCAACCCGCTGTACCGGCGCAGCTTGCAAGCCTATCTGAGCTGGCAGAAACAGACGCGGCAGTGGATCGATGACAGCACCCTCAGTGACGATGATCGCGCGCGCGCGCAGTTCGCCTTCGCCCTGCTCAACGACGCCGTCTCCCCTTCCAACACCCTGCTCAACCCGCTGGCGATCAAGGAGTTGCTCAACTCCGGCGGCAACAGCGTGGTGCGCGGCGTGAGTAACCTGTTCGAAGACCTGCTGCACAACAACGGTTTGCCCCGCCAGGTCAGCAAACACGCCTTCGAAGTCGGCAAGACGGTGGCGACCACGCCCGGTTCGGTAGTGTTTCGCAACGAACTGCTGGAGCTGATCCAGTACAAGCCCATGAGCGAAAAACAGTACGCCAAGCCGCTGCTGGTGGTGCCGCCGCAAATCAACAAGTACTACATCTTCGACCTCAGCCCGGCCAACAGCTTTGTGCAATATGCCCTTAAAAATGGCCTGCAAACCTTCATGATCAGTTGGCGCAACCCGGACGTGCGCCATCGCGAATGGGGCCTGTCCACCTACGTGGCGGCGATGGAGCAGGCAGTGAATGTCTGCCGGGCCATCACCGGCGCCCGCGAGGTCAACCTGATGGGCGCCTGCGCCGGTGGCCTGACCATCGCCGCCCTGCAAGGCCACCTGCAAGCCAAGCGTCAGCTGCGGCGCATCTCCAGCGCCAGTTACCTGGTGAGCCTGCTCGACAGCCAGATCGACAGCCCCGCAACCTTGTTCGCTGACGAACAAACCCTGGAAGCCGCCAAGCGCCGCTCCTACCAGCAGGGCGTGCTGGACGGCCGTGACATGGCCAAGGTGTTTGCCTGGATGCGCCCCAACGACCTGATCTGGAACTACTGGATCAACAATTACCTGCTGGGCAAGGAGCCGCCGGCCTTCGACATCCTGTACTGGAACAACGACAACACGCGCCTGCCCGCCGCCTTGCACGGCGACCTGCTGGACTTCTTCAAGCACAACCCCCTGAGCCATCCTGGCGGCCTGGAGGTGTGCGGCACGCCCATCGACTTGCGCAAGGTCACGGTGGACAGCTTCAGCGTGGCCGGGATCAACGACCACATCACACCGTGGGACGCGGTGTATCGCTCCACCCAACTGCTGGGCGGCGAGCGGCGCTTTGTGCTGTCCAACAGCGGGCATATCCAGAGCATCCTCAATCCGCCGGGCAACCCCAAGGCCAACTACGTCGAGAACCTCAAGCTGAGCAGTGACCCGCGTGCCTGGTACTACGACGCCCGGCATGTCGAAGGCAGCTGGTGGCCGCAGTGGCTGGAATGGATACAACAACGCTCCGGGGTACAACGCGAAACGCTTACCGCCCTGGGCAACCAGAACTACCCACCGATGGAAGCAGCGCCAGGCACTTATGTGCGGGTGCGTTGAGCTCAACGATCACATTAAGAAGACTGGATGAAGACCCGCGACCGTATCCTTGAATGTGCCTTGCAGTTGTTCAACCACAAGGGCGAACCGAACGTCTCGACCATGGAGGTGGCCAATGAAATGGGGATCAGCCCCGGCAACCTCTACTACCACTTCCACGGCAAGGAGCCGTTGGTGCTGGGGCTGTTCGAGCGCTTTCAATGCGAGTTGGCACCATTGCTCGATCCTCCCGCCAATGCGCAACTGGAGGCCGAGGATTACTGGCTGTTCCTGCACCTGATTGTCGAGCGCATGGCCCACTACCGCTTCCTGTTCCAGGACCTGTCGAACCTGGCCGGGCGCCTGCCGAAGCTGGCCAAGGGCATTCGCAACCTGCTCACGGCGCTCAAGCGCACCCTGGCCTCATTGTTAGCGCGGTTGAAAGCCGCGGGGCAACTGGTCAGTGACACCCAGGCACTGGGACAGCTGGTGGAACAGATCACCCTGACCCTGCTGTTTTCCCTGGATTACCAACGGATTCTAGACCGTGAGGGTGAGGTGCGAGTGGTGGTGTACCAGATCATGATGCTGGTGGCCCCCCATCTGTTACCGACGGCGCGGAAGGCGACTGAGAAGTTCGCCTTGAAATATCTGGATGACACTGATTAAACATGTGGGAGCGGGCTTGCCCGCGATAGCGTTGGATCAGCCAATGCCTGTATGACTGACACTCCGCCATCGCGGGCAAGCCCGCTCCCACATTGGAAATGCAGCGTTTTTTAGGCTTGCATAAAAAACGCCCGGTCTTCGCAGACCGGGCGTTTTTTTGTGTCCCGGAAAAATCAGGACTGACTGGATGGCGTCGGGGTGACCGGCGTTGCAGTCGGGGTAGCAGCCGTATGCGTCGGTGCGGACACCGAGTTGGCGGTAGAAGCGGCCGGTGCTGGCGCCGCTGCCGGCTTGGCCGCTGCGGCAGGCTTTGCTGCTGCCGGTTTTTTCGCTACCGCAGGCTTTTTGGCCGCTGCAGGTTTGGCCGCAGGCTTGGCTGCTGGTTTCGCAGCAGCGGGCTTGGCAGCAGCGGTTTTAGCCGCAGGTTTGGCAGCCGGTTTAGCCGCAGGTTTCGCGGCGGCTTTAGCGGCCACTGGCTTAGCGGCAGGCTTGGTGGCCGGTTTGGCGGCAGCGGTTTTAGCCGCTGGCTTGGCCGCAGGTTTCGCAGCGGCTTTGGCTGGTGCCTTGGCAGCGGGTTTTGCAGCCGGCTTGGCGGCGGCTTTAACCAGAGGCTTGGCGGCAGTTTTCGCGGCGGGTTTTGCAGCGGCTGTTTTAGCCGCAGGTTTGGCAGCCGGTTTTGCTGCAGGCTTGGCCGCGGCGGTCTTGGCAGGAGCCGCTTTGGCGCCGGTCAGTTTTTCAATTTGCTTGGTCAAGGTATCGACCTTGCTGTGCAGCGTCTTCAATTCAGCCTTGCTGGGTACGCCCAGTCGCGAAATTGCACTATTGAGGCGCTTGTCGAAGGTTTCTTCCAACTTGCCCCAAGTGTCAGAAATGCTCGACTTGGCGGAACCGGCAGTTGCCTTGGCCGCGTCCACCTTTTTACCGACTGTGCTCTTGGTCAACTTCTCGGCCTTCTCGCCGTCCTTGACCAGAGTCTCGAAGTATTTACCGCCGTCACTGCTAACCTTCGAGTACACGCCTAAACCAGCAAGCCAGATTTTGCGGGAATATTTTTCAACTTCCCCGACCCACGAGCTGCCTTCTTTCTGAGTAGTCTTTTTAACAGCCATCCCGATGTCTCCTTAGTGTTTACGCGCGACACGTTCGAGCAATGCCGTCAGCTCTTCGAGCTTAGCAGAGAGTGTCTCCACGTCATGTTTAGACGCAATGCCGATTCGATTCAAGGCACTTGCAACACGCGTGTCAAAAGCTTTTTCAACTTTATCCAGCTGAACTTCAACCAAGCCCCTGACGCCGGAGACGTTACTCTTTACTTGATCAATCTGACTGTTGGCGGCATCAAGTTGTTCAACTACAACTTTTTTACCTTTGCTTTCAACGCGTTGGCCGCTCTTGACCAGCTCTTTGAAGTATTCGCCGCCCTCGTTGCCGACCTTTGCATAGGCACCAAGGCCCGCCAGCCAGATCTTGCGGGCATAGCTTTTAACCTCACTCAGGGGGGTGGTTTGAACGTCGATTTTTTTCTTAAAAATAACTTTGGCCATGGTGCACCTCACGCAAAAAGGGTGGAGGACGGCCCGCAGGAGTTGAGGGCTTGGGCACAAAGTAGGGGTTAAAATTAGAATCGGCACCCTAAGTCAGGCCAACGCCTTATCCAAGGCTTTTTCGATTTCGGACTTGATCGTGCCACTCATGGCCGACATCAACAGGCCGAGTTCTACCTCGATGCGCAGCGAGTCATCGGCCACCGCGACCGTGCCCTTAACCCCGGAACGTTTCAGCTTCAGGGTATCGCCGGCCCATGAAGACTCCACACCATATTTATCCTCGAGTTTGCGCGCCAATTGCTCAGCCTTGGCCCGCGCCTGTTCTTTTCCCAGGGTATGTTCACGCTCAACGGTAATACGGGCCATTGCAATGACTCCTCTTTATAACGACTCGGAACACCCGCCATGCGGCAAATGGCCTCGGTGAGCCTCTATCTTACCTGCAGCCTTGCCAAGACAAAGTAGGCCTTGGGGATTATCATGTCCCGCATTCTCTTTTGGTGACAGCGATATGACTGATCAGCGCAAAGGCAGCGATGCCGAACCCACCACTCACTTCGGCTTCAAGAACGTCCCGGAAAGCCAAAAGGCGGAAAAAGTCGCTGAGGTGTTTCACTCCGTGGCGGCCAAGTACGACCTGATGAACGACGTGCTTTCCGGCGGCATGCACCGTCTGTGGAAGCGCTTCACTATCGAGTTGTCGGGCGTACGCACCGGCAACCGGGTACTGGATATCGCCGGCGGCACGGGCGACCTGGCCGCCAAGTTCTCCAAACTGGTCGGCCCCACCGGTCAGGTGGTTTTGGCCGATATCAACGGTTCGATGCTCAAGGTCGGCCGCGATCGCCTGCTCGACAAAGGTGTGGCCGGCAATATCGAGTTCGTCCAGGCCGACGCCGAGAAGCTGCCGTTCCCCGACAACCATTTCGACTGCGTGACCATCGCCTTCGGTCTGCGCAACGTCACTCACAAGGAGGACGCGATCCGCTCGATGCTGCGTGTCCTCAAGCCGGGTGGCCGCCTGCTGGTGCTGGAATTCTCCAAACCGACCAACGCGCTGATGTCCAAGGTCTACGACACTTACTCGTTCGCCTTCATGCCGCTGATGGGCAAGTTGATCACCAATGACGCCGAGAGCTACCGCTACCTGGCCGAATCCATCCGCATGCACCCCGACCAGGAGACCCTGAAGTCAATGATGGTGGAGGCCGGTTTCGACCGCGTGACCTATCACAACATGACCTCCGGCATCGTTGCCTTGCACCGAGGTATCAAACCCTGATGCTGCTCGCAGGCCTTCTCGCAAGCGTCGAACATGGCCTCAACCGTGTTCTGCGCCTGGACAGCACCGCCCTGGCACGGCTCGCGCACTTGAACGGCAAAGTCATTGCCGTCGACTGCCGCAGCCCCGCTGTGCAGCTGTTTATCCTGCCCAGCGATGAAGGCTTGCTGCTCGCCACTCAATGGGCCGCCGACGCCGACTGCACCTTGCGTGCACCGGCCTCCAGCCTGTTGCACCTGGCCCTGAGCCGCAACAAGACCGCCATCCTGCACAGCCCCGAGGTGGAGCTGGAAGGCGACAGTGCGGTGCTGATGGACCTGGCCGCCGTGCTGCAGGACCTGGAGCTGGATTGGGAATACGAACTCTCGCGCTGGATCGGCCCGGTCGCCACCCAGTTGCTCAGCGGGCACCTGCGCAGCCGCTCGCGCTGGTACCAGCAAGGGTTCGCCAGCCTGAACCAGAACCTCGCCGAATACCTGAGCGAAGAATCGCGCACCCTGGTTGGGCAACGGGAAGCGCAAGCGCGCTTTCGTGAGCTCGACAAGGCCAAAATCGACCTGGAACGCCTCGAGGCCCGCTTCGAACGCCTGAGCCGCTCCCTTGATCCAAGCGATAACGCATGAAGCTGCTCGCCGTCCGCCGTTTGTTTCGTATCCAGCGCGTCGTAATCCGTTACCGCCTCGATGACCTGCTGTTTGCCCTGCCCCTGCCCTGGTTCCTGCTGGCGGTGCGTTATGTGCTGCCGTGGCGCTGGTTCCCGCGCAAACAGCTGGAGCTCAGCCGAGGCGCGTGCCTGCGCCTGGCGTTGCAGGACCTGGGGCCGATCTTTATCAAGTTCGGGCAGATCCTCTCCACCCGCCGCGACCTGCTGCCTGAAGACATCGCCGACGAACTGATGCTGTTGCAGGACCGTGTGCCGCCTTTCGATTCGCAGCAGTCGATGGCGCTGATCGAAGAACAACTGGGCCAGAAGATCAGCGAGGTGTTCAGCCGCTTCGATGTCGAGCCCCTGGCCTCGGCCTCGGTCGCGCAGGTCCACGCCGCACAGCTCAAGACCGGCGAAGAGGTGGTGGTAAAAGTCATTCGCCCGGGCCTCAAGCCAATCATCGGCCAGGACCTGGCGTGGCTGTTTATCCTGGCTCGGGCGGCCGAACGTTTTTCTGCCGACGCGCGCCTGCTGCACCCGGTGGATGTGGTCGCCGACTACGAAAAAACCATCTACGACGAGCTCGACCTGCTGCGCGAAGCAGCCAACGCCAGCCAATTGCGACGCAACTTCGAAGGCTCGCAACTGCTGTACGTGCCACAAGTGTATTGGGACTGGTGCCGGCCGAAAGTGCTGGTGATGGAGCGCATCTACGGCGTGCAGGTCACCGACCTGGCCACCCTCGCCGACCAGCGCACCGACATGAAGATGCTCGCCGAACGCGGGGTGGAGATCTTCTTTACCCAAGTATTTCGCGACAGTTTCTTCCATGCCGACATGCACCCCGGCAACATCTTCGTCAGCACCGTCAATCCGTGGAGCCCGCAGTACATCGCGATCGACTGTGGCATCGTTGGCAGCCTGACCCCGGAAGACCAGGACTACCTGGCGCGCAACCTGTTTGCGTTCTTCAAGCGCGACTACCGCCGCGTGGCGCAGTTGCACATCGATTCGGGTTGGGTGCCGGCGGAAACCAAGCTCAACGAATTCGAAGCGGCGATCCGTACCGTATGCGAACCGATCTTTGAAAAACCGTTAAAAGATATTTCCTTCGGTCAGGTGCTGATGCGCCTGTTCCAGACGGCGCGGCGCTTCAATATGGAAGTACAACCGCAGTTGGTGCTGCTGCAAAAAACCTTGCTCAACATCGAAGGCCTGGGCCGCCAGTTGTATCCGGACCTTGATCTATGGAACACCGCGCAACCGTTCCTGGAGCGCTGGATGCGTGAGCGGATGAGCCCGAAGACCATGTTGGGCAACCTGCACAGCCAGTTCGAACAACTGCCGCACCTGGCCAACATGACCCGCGACCTACTGGAGCGCATGTCCCAGCCCCACGCCAAAGACCCCGAGCCGCCTTGGCGCAAGCGCAAGGACGACTGGTTCCTGCGCCTGCTCGGCGCCGCGCACCTGGTGGGCGGTGTGATGCTGGTGATCGGCGGGCCGCTGAATCAACTGGGTCACTGGCCAGCCGGAATCATGGTGGCGGTGGGTGTTTATCTGATCGTGCGTCGATAGCCAATCCGGTTATACACTGTCGCAAATTGCCGGAGCCGAACATGAAAAACTGGCTGGACGAGATCAAGTGGGACAGTGACGGCCTGGTGCCGGCCATTGCCCAGGACTACAAGACCGGGCGCGTATTGATGATGGCCTGGATGAACCGCGAAGCGCTGAGCCTTACCGCCACTGAGCAGCGCGCCATCTACTGGTCACGTTCGCGTGGCAGACTGTGGCGCAAGGGCGAAGAATCCGGGCACGTGCAGGTGCTGCATGAAATGCGCCTGGACTGCGACGCTGACGTGGTGATCCTGATGGTCGACCAGATCGGCGACATCGCCTGCCATACCGGGCGCCACAGCTGTTTCTATCGCGTGTTCGAAGACGGCGAATGGAAGACGGTGGACCCAGTGCTTAAAGACCCGCACGCTATTTATTCGGCAGGACACTGAACATGAGCGATACCCTGAACCGTGTGGCCCAGGTGCTGGAAGACCGCAAAGGCGCGGATGCCGACAGTTCCTACGTCGCCAGCCTGTACCACAAGGGTCTGAACAAGATTCTGGAAAAACTCGGCGAAGAATCCGTCGAGACCATCATTGCGGCCAAGGACGCGCAAATCAGCGGTGATTACAGTGATGTAATCTATGAGACCGCCGACTTGTGGTTCCATAGCTTGGTCATGCTTGCCCAACTGGGGCAGCATCCACAGGCCGTGCTGGATGAACTGGACCGTCGCTTCGGCTTGTCCGGGCATGTCGAAAAGGCTTCGCGCCCGTCCGCCTGATTAACCAAGACTTGAGGATTTGCAGCATGGGCATTTTTGACTGGAAACACTGGATCGTCATTCTGGTGGTGGTTGTTCTGGTGTTCGGCACCAAGAAACTGAAAAACCTCGGCACCGACGTCGGCGAGTCGATCAAGGGCTTTCGTAAAGCCATGAACGACGACGAGAAACCCGCCGAGCCAAGCGCAAACCCGGTGCCACCGGCCCAGCCTGTGCACCCGCAGGCCGCCCAGCCGATCACCGAGCGTCGTACCTTCGACGTGCAGGCTGAAAAAGTCCAAGAGCCGACCCGCAAAGACTCGTGAGCACTGACTAATGTTTGGTATCAGCTTCTCTGAACTGCTGCTCGTCGGCCTGGTGGCCCTGCTGGTACTGGGGCCCGAACGCCTGCCCGGTGCCGCACGCACCGCCGGCCTGTGGATCGGGCGCCTGAAACGCAGTTTCAACGCGATCAAACAGGAAGTTGAACGGGAAATCGGTGCCGACGAGATCCGCCGGCAATTGCACAACGAACATATCCTGTCGTTGGAGCAGGAGGCGCGCAAGATTCTTTCCCCGGTGCAGGAGCCGGCCAAGCCGGTCACTCCGGTGGCCGAGCAGAGCATCGCGCCGGTCCCCGCTGCAGAACCCGTGCCCGCCCCCACAGAGCCCGCGCCGACACCCGTTACGTCGCCCGCGCCCCATGACCCTACATTGCCGCCGCGAGCCCCATGAGCGCTGATAAACCGGAAAACGACCAGCACATGCCGCTGGTCTCGCACCTCACCGAGTTGCGTACCCGCCTGCTGCGTTGCGTAGCGGCCATCTTCATCATCTTTGCCGGGCTGTTTGCCTTCACCCAGCAGATCTACACCTTCGTTTCCACACCGTTGCGCCAGTACCTGCCTGTCGGCGCGACGATGATTGCCACCGACGTGTCGTCGCCGTTCCTGACGCCATTGAAGCTGACCATGATGGTTTCGCTGTTCCTGGCGATCCCGGTGATCCTGCATCAGATCTGGGGCTTTATTGCGCCGGGCCTGTACAAGCACGAGAAGCGCATCGCAGTGCCGTTGCTGGTGTCGAGCATCCTGCTGTTCTATACCGGCATGGCCTTCGCCTACTTCCTGGTGTTCCCGCTGATCTTCAAGTTCTTCGCCGCCGCCACCCCGGCCGGCGTGGAGATGATGACCGATATCACCAGCTACCTCGACTTCGTGATGACGCTGTTCTTCGCCTTTGGCGTGGCCTTCGAAATCCCGGTGGCGGTGGTGTTGCTGGTGTGGATCGGAGTGGTCGACGTCAAGTACCTGAAGAAGATCCGCCCGTACGTGATCATCGGCTGCTTCGTGGTCGGCATGATCCTCACGCCGCCGGACATCTTCTCCCAGACCTTGCTGGCCGTGCCGATGTGGATGCTGTTTGAAGTGGGCATCCTGTTCAGCGGCTTGATCAGCAAGCGCGGCGAACACCCGGACGACCAGCCTGCCGACGACGACCAGCCGCCAGCGACCCAGCCGTGAACCTGCTGCTGCTGGAAGACGCCGACTTCATCGCGGCCGACCGCGTGGTGCTGCGTGATCGGCGCCTGGTGCATATGCAGGAAGTCCACCGCGCCGCTGTAGGCGACAACCTGCGCGTGGGCCGCATTGGCGGGCTGATGGGCAATGCCCAACTGCTGCGCCTGGACGCAGGCGAAGCCGAGCTGCAAGTCAGCTTCGACCAACCGCCGCCGCCAAAGCTGCCCCTGACACTGCTGCTGGCCCTGCCCCGCCCGAAGATGCTGCGCCGGGTGCTGCAAACCGTGGCGGCCATGGGCGTGCCCAAGGTCGTGCTGGTCAACAGCTACCGCGTGGAAAAAAGCTTCTGGCAGACCCCATTCCTGGAGCCCGAGGCGGTTCGCGAGCAACTGATCCTCGGCCTGGAACAGGCGCGGGACACGGTGCTGCCCGAGATCATTATCGAAAAGCGCTTCAAGCCGTTTGTCGAAGATCGCCTGCCGGCCATGACTGCCGGCACCCTGGGCCTGATCGGTCATCCCGGTGATTACCCTGCGTGCCCTCGGGGGCTGGATGAGCCGGTAACACTGGCAATTGGCCCGGAAGGCGGCTGGATTCCCTATGAAGTCGAGCTGCTGACCAAGGCCGGTTTGCAACCGGTGCAGCTTGGTGCGCGCATCCTACGGGTTGAAACCGCCGTGACGGCCCTGCTCGCCCGACTGTTCTGATATCAAATCCAAAAACACCGCAACCTAAATGTGGGAGGGGGCTTGCCCCCGATAGCGGTGTATGAATCACTGAATGTGGTGGCTGACACTCTGCCATCGAGGCATAGGTATCTACACAACTTTGGGCATTGCGCCGAACCTGTGGCGAGGTAGCTTGCTCCCGTGGTGACGGACAGCCGACGCTTATCTACCTGACATCCTACGATCAAACTGTGAGTGCTGGCTTGCTCGCGAAGGCGGCCTGACAGCCGACACAGTTATACCGAGTACATATCCATTCCTGCGGTAACGGCCACTTGGGGTTCCGCCCTGACGGCGGCTCACTTTTGAAAAGCGCAAAAGTAAGCAAAACGCTCTTGCCCCACCACTCGGCACCTCGCCCAGGCTCGGTGTGCCCGTAATCCGCCAGTGATTTGGGGGGCCGCCGCCACGCGCCATCCATGGCGCGGGGCGGCTAAACCGGCATCCCTGCCGGTTTACCCCCCAAATCCCTGTCGAATTCCGGCCAGCGTGGTTTGACGGGGCGCCTGAGATCAAAAGCAGATCAAGATCAAGAGCGGCTCGCTTCGCATCGTGGTTACCATTGGCGACTACAAAGTTGTGTAGATACCTATGGCCATCGGGGCAAGCCCCCTCTCACATTGGATCTGTGGCGCTACAGAATCCTATGCCCATGCCGATAGCCTCTGAATAAGTCCAAGCCTTGTTCCAGGGGAGTTCGCAGCATGTATCGTTGGTTAGCCGAGAAACTGGGGAATGTAAGCGTCAACCGAAAGCTGAGCGTCGGCTTTGGCCTGGTGTTGATCCTGACGCTGTTGATCACCTTTACCGGCTGGACCGGCCTGGGCGACGTGATCAATCGCGGCGATAAGCTGGGTTTTATCTCCAGCCTCAATGGCCTGACCAAAGACCTGCGCCTGGCGCGCCTGGACTTTGATATGCGCCGCGGCGAACAAGGCACCGACGCGGTCACCGGCCTGATTACTCAGTTGGACAATGGCCTTGAAACCGCCGCGCAGTTAATCGAACAGCCCAATGACAAGGCCCTCGTCGAACAACAACAGGAAGCGTTGAGCCAATACAAAAAAGCCTTCGCGGCCATGGTCCAGGCGGGCCTCAAGCGTGAGGGCGCGCGTAGCAAGCTCGGCGACACCGCCGACAATGCCGTGGCCAAAACCAACGAGATTGAAAAAAGCCTCCTGCAAGGCGACAGCGTCACCCAGTTCAACAGCGTGGTTGACCTGAGCAAGCTGATCCAGCAAGCGCGCTTCCAGGTACGCGGCTACACCTACAGCGGCAAAGTCGAGGCCGAGCAACCGGCCCTTGATGCCATCGACAATGCCCTGAAGAAAATCACCGAACTGCAAAGCCAACTGCCAGCGCCCTACCAGGCCAACCTGCAAGAGGCTGGTGTCTCACTGCAAGCCTATCGCGCCGCCGTCAGCCAATATCGCGACTCCCAGGTGGCCAGTGCCGCCGCACTTAAAATCATGAGCGCCCAGGGCGATATTCTGCTGGGCCATAGCGAGAAACTCACCACGTCGCAAACCGCAGTGCGCGACCACGATGTGGCCCAGGCCAAGTATCTGTTGCTGCTCGCCACCGTACTGGCAATGGTCTTCGGCCTGTTCGCAGCCTGGGCCATCACCCGCCAGATCGTCATCCCGCTGAACCAGACCCTCAAGGTCGCCGAGCGCGTGGCCTCCGGCGACCTGAGCCACAACCTGGACTCTGGCCGCCAGGACGAGCTGGGCCAGTTGCAACGCGCCATGCAGAGCATGACCGTGGGCCTGCGCGCGTTGATCGGTGGTATCAGCGACGGCGTCACCCAGATCGCCAGCGCGGCCGAGCAGTTGTCGGCCGTGACTGAACAGACCAGCGCGGGAGTCAACAGCCAAAAGGTCGAGACCGATCAGGTCGCCACCGCCATGAACGAAATGGCCGCCACCGTGCAGGAAGTTGCACGCAATGCCGAGCAAGCCTCGGAAGCTGCTGTGGCCGCCGACCAACAGGCCCGTGAAGGTGACAAGGTGGTCGGCGAAGCCATCGCCCAGATCGAACGTCTGGCGACCGAAGTCGGCAACTCCACCCTCGCCATGGGCGACCTGAAGCGCGAAAGCGACAAGATCGGCAGCGTGCTTGACGTGATCAAATCCGTCGCCCAGCAAACCAACCTGCTGGCGCTGAATGCGGCCATTGAAGCGGCGCGTGCCGGGGAGGCCGGGCGTGGCTTCGCGGTGGTGGCCGATGAAGTGCGCAGCCTGGCCCAGCGCACACAGAAGTCCACCGAAGAGATTGAAGAGCTGATCGTCGGCCTGCAAAACGGTACCCAGCAGGTGGCCTCCATCATGGACAACAGCCGTGGGCTGACCGACAGCAGCGTTGAACTGACTCGTCGCGCCGGCAGCGCATTGGCGAATATCACCCGCACGGTTTCAACCATCCAGGCGATGAACTCACAAATCGCCACCGCCGCCGAGCAACAGAGCGCCGTAGCCGAAGAGATCAACCGCAGCGTGTTGAATGTGCGTGACGTATCCGAACAGACGTCCTCGGCCAGCGAAGAAACCGCTGCGTCGAGTGCAGAACTGGCGCGCCTGGGCATTCATCTGCAAGCATTGGTCGGCCGCTTCAGGGTCTGACACGCTCACACCAGGGAGTGGCCCTGCTGGGTGCTCCCTGCAACTTGTGAAATTTCCTACACGTCTTTCAGGTCAACACTTACGCGCCCCGTGCCGAAAAGATTTAGCGTTCCCACTCCTCCTGACCTGCGTCAGTCGGACTGCGAGACGCTTTCTCTTTGCTGATGGAGGTGCATCATGTTTCGACCACTGACCCGCGTATTGGGCAATACCAGCGTCACCCTCAAGCTTATCCTTGGCTTCGGCCTAGTGCTGGCACTGTGCATTGCTGTCGCCCTGACGGGATGGCAGGCACTGAACGACTCGCTCTTTCGTGCACAAACCTTGACCACCCTTTCTCGATTGGCCGTGACCGGTGAAGAACTACGCGCCGAACGGATTGTGTACCGCACCCTCAATGAACCGACGAACTTCGACAAGATCGGCCGGCACATGGAAAAAATCGACGGTTACCTGGTCGAGTTGGCGGATCGCCTGAAAATCCAGGCACATCTGCAGCAAGTCCAAGACTCCAGTCGCCTCAGCGCGCGCTTCAAGACCGCACTGGGCGGGCTACCCACCTTGATGCAACAACGTGAGCAAGCGCAGAAGGGGCTCACCAGCAGTTCTGTGGCGGCAAGCGACACCCTTGGACAATTTTCCAGTGACTTGCCCGACCAGAACGATGAGAAAGCCTTGGATAGCGTGGAAAACCTGCGCCTGGCCTTGGAAAAAGCCGAAGACCGCGCCAAGACACCGGCATGGGCCGCAGACACACTGCAGATTTACACCCAAGGCGTGGACGACGCGCTCAAGGCCCTCGACGGTGCTCAGTCTGCCGTGACGGCTTTAGCGGTCGACAGCACCGCTCTGAACAGCGCCCTGCTCGACTATCGCGCCCAACTCAACCGCGTCAAGGACGCGCAGGTCACTGTTGAAAACACCCAGAATCAACTGGAGCAGTGGCTGGACCAGTTACTCTCGCAAAGCGACCGCCTGAGCGAGGAACAGACCCTGCAACGCGACAAAGAAGCAGACTTGGCTCGCCTGATGTTGCTCTACGTGACAGGCGCAGCGCTGCTGCTCGGGGCCCTCGCCGCCTGGCTGATCGCCGGCCAGATCGTGCGGCCGTTGCGCCAGGCGCTGCTGACAGCCAACCGCATCGCCGAGGGCGACCTGAGTCACGATATCACTACCTCGCGGCGCGACGAACTGGGCCAATTGCAACGCAGCATCGGCCAGATGACGCTCAACCTGCGCGCCCTGATCGGCGGTATCAACGACAGCGCCCGCCAGATCGCAAGCGCCGCCGAGCAACTGTCCGCCGTCACCGAGCAAACCCGCGCCGGGGTCAATGGCCAGAAACTGGAAACCGAGCAAGTCGCCACCGCTATGAACGAAATGCTCGCTACCTCCCAAGAGGTCGCTCGTCATGCAGAGCAAGCCTCGATTGCCGCCACTGAGGCTGATCAACAAGCGGGGGTGGGCGACCAGGTGGTGGGCGAAGCGATTACCCATATCGAACATCTGGCCGAGCAGATGAACCGCTCGAGCCTGGCGATGCAAGGCTTGCAACAGGAAAGCCAGAAGATCGGCAGCGTGCTGGAGGTGATCAAATCGGTGTCCGAGCAAACCAACCTGCTGGCCCTTAACGCCGCTATCGAAGCGGCACGCGCGGGTGAGGCAGGTCGTGGTTTCGCCGTAGTGGCCGACGAAGTACGCACCCTGGCCCAGCGCACCCAGCAATCAGCCGAGGAAATCGAGGTATTGATCGAGGGTTTGCAGCGTGGCACGCAACACACCGCCGATATCCTGGACAACAGCCTCAGCCTGACCGACAACAGCGTGGAGCTGACGCGCCGCGCAGGCGCAGCCCTTGCCAACATCACCCGTACGGTATCGGTGATTCAGGAGATGAACCCGCAGATTGCCGCAGCAGCCGAGGAGCAAAGCGCGGTAGCCGAAGAGATCAACCGCAGCGTACTGAAGGTCAAGGATGCGTCGGAACAAACTTCGACCGCCAGTGAGCAGACGGCGGCGGCCAGCATTGAGCTAGCGCGCCTGGGCACAGACCTGGCGCGCTCGGTAGGCCGGTTCAAGGTCTGAGCAGTTACAACACCTGGCGCAGGAAGGCTTGGGCGCGCGGGTCTTTCGGCGCTGCGAAGAATTCGGCGGGTGCTGCGTCCTCCAACAGTTTGCCATGGTCGAAGAACAGCACCCGGTCCGCCACTTCGCGAGCAAAGCCCATCTCGTGGGTCACGCAGACCATGGTCATGCCTTCCAGGGCCAGGGTCTTCATGACGTCGAGGACTTCGCCAACCATTTCCGGGTCGAGCGCCGAGGTGGGCTCGTCAAACAGCATCACCTTGGGCTCCATGGCCAGCGCCCGGGCAATCGCAACCCGCTGCTGTTGGCCGCCAGACAGGCGCGATGGAAACTCATGGGCCTTCTGCGCGATGCCCACCTTTTCCAACAGAGCCAGCGCCTTGGCCTCGCGCTCTTGCTTGCCGCGCTTACGCACGACCTTTTGCGCCAGGCACAGGTTTTCCAGCACGGTCATGTGGGGGAACAGGTTGAAATGCTGAAACACCATGCCGACTTCACGGCGATAGGCGTTCACATCGGTTTTAGGATCGGCCAATTGCAGGCCATCAATGCTCACCGAGCCCGAGTCGAACGCCTCCAACCCATTGAGGCAGCGCAGGAAGGTGGACTTGCCGGAACCGGACGGGCCAATGACCACCAGCACTTCGCCCTTGGCCACCTGGGTAGTGACGTGATCCACCGCGCGTACCACATGCCCACGGGTGTCGAAGACTTTTACCAGATCGCGCACTTCAATCACTTTGGGCGAGCCTCCGCTCAAGCCGGCTGGCCATTTTCGACAGCGGCAGGTTGATCAGCAGGTACAGGCCTGCCACACAGAACAGGATCTCGAATGGCGAAAACGAGGTGGTGATCACTTCGCGGCCACTCTTGAGCAATTCGGTAATCGCAATCACCGACACCAGGGACGTGTCCTTGACCAGGCTGATAAATTGCCCGGCCAGGGGTGGCAGCACGCGCTTGAAGGCTTGCGGCAACACCACATGGCGCATCGACTGGCTGGCACTCAAGCCCAAGGAACGCGCCGCTTCATCCTGGCCACGGGTGATGGACTGCACGCCGGCGCGGACGATTTCGGCCACGTAGGCGCCGGTGAACAACGATAGCGCGGCGATCCCGGCAAACTCCCGGGACAGGTTGAGCACCGTGCCGATGAAGAAATAGAAAATGAAAATCTGCACCAGCAGCGGCGTACCGCGCACCAGTTCGACGTAGATCGTCGACAAATCCCGCAGGGTCGGGTTTTTGGAGAGCCGGCACAAACCGGTCGCCAAACCTATCGCCAAGCCCAGGATGCCGGACACCACCGACAGCCACAACGTGGTCCACAAGCCCCACATCAACGGCCCCAGCGCCCACTGGCGGGTCACGCCGACCACATCGCCTTCAGCCACATCATCACCGCGCGCCACTTGCAGGCTGTTGTCGGCAACTGTGAGCTTTTGCTCGGCCCCCGCGTCGTTGCGCAGGGTGACTTCGGCCACATCGCCTTTGCGCACCAACTCGACCACGGTGGAAATATCCGCGGCGCGCTGGGAGGTTTCGGCTTGATAGGCGAAGTATTGCGGTACGCGGTTCCAGCGCCATTCGTAGGACATCAACGAGGTGGCGTAGTACAAGGCGCCAGCCAGGCCGACCAGCACGACCACCGTCAGCAGGTGCCAGGGCCATTGGGCTTTTTTCTGTTTCATTTCACTTTCCGGATATGTGTTGCCTGATAGGCCGCCATCGGGGGCAAGCCCCCTCCCACATTTGATGTGTAAATACAGTCAAATGTGGGAGCTGGCGTGCCTGCGATGCAGGCAACTCGGTGTCAGGCCTTATTCCATGTCCTTGAGCCACTCGGAGCTCTTGAACCACTTGTCATGGATGCGATCGTAGGTGCCGTCGTTACGGATCTGGTGCAGGAAGTTGTTGATGAAGTTGATGCTGTCGTAATCGCCTTTCTTCAAACCGAACGCCAGGGGTTCAAAGGTGAAGGGTTCTTCCAGGAACACCAGCTTGCCGTTGCCGACTTTCTTCTCGGCTACTACGTTGTACGGCGCGTCATACACAAAGGCATCAGCCTTGCCGTTGACCACATCCAGCACGCCTTCCTGCTCGTTGTCGTAGCCGTGGTACTTGGCCTTGGAAATCAGCTTTTTGGCGACCATCTCACCGGTGGTGCCGAGCTTGGAGGTCAGACGGTATTTCTCATCGTTCAGGTCTTTGTAGGACTTGATGGTGCCTTCCAGGTCCTTGCGGATCAGCAGGGTCTGGCCGACCACGATGAAGGGTTCGCTGAAGTTCAGGCGCAGGTTGCGCTCCTGGGTCAGGGTCATGCCGCTGCCGATCATGTCGAACTTGCCGGTCAGGAAGGCCGGGATGATGCCGTCATAACCGGTGGACACCAGCTCCAGCTTGACCCCCATGGACTTGGCCATGGCCTTGAGGATGTCGACTTCGAAGCCGATGATTTCACCGCGCTTGTCAGTCATTTCGAACGGCATGTAGGTCGGGTCCATGCCGACTTTCAACGTGCCGCGCTTGACCGCATCGTCGATGGCACCAGCCTGGGCCGCAGTGGCAGCGACCATCGCGGTGACGCCGAGCATCAGCATCGAAAGATACTTTTTCATCATCAAGACCCCTGAACGATTCTTATAAGGTCGGCGCACAAAAGGGCTGCGCCATTTCGGGATGCGATCCTAACCCACTCGTTGTCCGTCACAAAGGTTTCACCGGTAAATGTTGTCGGCGTATGTCGTAAAAGTCCTACGGCGGTGCAGTCAAGCGCAGGGGTAGACGCGTTTACGTAGCCCCTCGACAATTGATTGATGTGTAAGTAGTTATGACGATCACTCAATCTCTGCCATCCAGGCCGTGTCCCTGAACCACTTGTCATGCAGGCGATCGTAGGAGCCATCCTGAGCGATCTGATTGAGAAAGTGATTGATCCAGTTGAGGCTGTCGTAATCACCCTTTTTCAAACCAAACGCCAGGGGCTCAAAGGTGAAGGGTTGTTCCAGTGTCAACAAGGCGCTGTTCTGCGGCCGGCTCATCGCGATCAGGTTGTAGGGCGCATCATGGATAAACGCATCGAACTTGCCTTCCACGACCTGCCGCACACCGTCTTCCGGGGTCGTCACCGTGCCCAGTTGAGCAGCCCCCAGAAAACGCTGGGCTGCTGCCTCTCCGGTCGTGCCCTGGATAGTCACCACCCGGTAGCTGGCGTCGTCCAGCTCTTCGATGCTGGAAACGATGCCGGCCAGGCGGGGGTGCAGCAGCACGGTCTGACCCACCACAATGAAAGAGTCGCTGAAGTTGAGCTTCAGGTTGCGCTCTTGGGTGACGGTCATGCCACTGCCAATCAGGTCGAATTTCTTCGCCATCAACCCCGGGACCAAATCCGTATACGGCACTGCAATCAGCTCAAGCTCCACGCCTAGCGCACGGCTCATGGCGCGCAGCAAGTCAATTTCAAAACCGACGATGCGCCCCTGCTTATCGAGCATCTCGAAGGGCACGTAATTGGGCGTGGTCCCCACTTTCAATACGCCGCGACGAACAGCATCGTCCAGGGCGCCCGCACTCAGCAGACCCGCGTAAGCCCATAGGAAAACGCTAACCAGCAATAACGAACAATACCTTTTGATCATGAATGCCCCCGTGGCGAGTCAAATTTTGGGGGGCGATGCTAACCCAGCGACAGGCACCACAATACGCCTCGATCAAAGGTCTTTTGTTTCGAAATAACAAGGAGTTAGGGATAAAAGGAAGCGACTGTAAACGCTGTAGGACCAGCGTCTGCAGCGCCCCCGAGGCGAACCCTCGGGGGCGTCTGAATCAGGCCGGTTGGGCCTGCGGCGACTGCGGTTGCAGAGGCAGCAATGGCGCGTGCGGATCAGCCTTGATCGAAGCACGCCAGGCACCGAGCCACTCGGCATGACCTTCGTTCCAGACCTGCTCATGCAGGCGAGCCAGGGCTACCGGGTCGCTGAGCAGGGCCAGGCGTTCGCTGTTGTTGAGGCCGGCAGGGCCGACTTTCAACGCATGGCGAACGCGCTCCATGCGCAGGTACTCGATCGGCTCGGCCTCACGGTGACGCGAGGTCGCCAAGGCACAGGCCAGGGCGTTCTGCTGCGGGTCGACCACCGAACGCACGAAGCCGTCATTGAGGGCGTGCCAACGGTTTTCGTGGGTGTACTTCTCGGTCGACAGCAGCGCTTGCGGCGGATTGTATTCCTCGGGGATCAGGAACAGGCTCTCGTCACGGGACTTGAGGCCCAGCTTGACCCGGCTGGAAATCACCGACACCGGAATCGACAGCATCAGCGAGCCGACAATCGGCACCAGCCACCACAGGAAACTTGGGTTCAACCACACCACCAACAGCGCCCACAGGAAGCCGAGAATGGTTTGCGGGCCGTGACGCTTGACCGCTTCGCTCCAGGGCGTGGAGTCGTCGTCACGCTGCGGCGAGTTCCAGGTGGCGGCCCAACCGAGGAAGGCGGCGAGGACGAAACGGGTGTGGAAAATCATCCGCACCGGCGCCAGCAGCATGGAGAACAACATCTCCAGCAGCATCGACAAGGTCACCTTGAACTTGCCGCCGAACTCCTTGGCACCCTTGGCCCAGATCAGAATGATGCTGAGCAGCTTGGGCAGGAACAACAGCACGATGGTGGTGGAGAACAGCGCCACCGCCTTGTCCGGGTGCCATTGTGGCCACAGCGGGTACAACTGGCGCGGCGCCATGAAGTACTGCGGCTCCATCAGGGTGTTCACCGCCAGCAACGCCGTGGACAACACCAGGAAGAAGAACCACAACGGCGCCGACAGGTAGGACATCACGCCGGTCAGGAACACCGCACGGTGCACCGGGTGCATGCCTTTAACCAGGAACAGGCGGAAGTTCATCAGGTTACCGTGGCACCAGCGACGGTCACGCTTGAGTTCGTCCAGCAGGTTCGGCGGCAGTTCTTCGTAACTGCCCGGCAAGTCGTAGGCAATCCACACGCCCCAGCCGGCACGGCGCATCAGCGCGGCTTCAACGAAGTCGTGGGAGAGGATTGCACCGGCGAATGCGCCCTTACCTGGCAACGGCGCCAGGGCGCAGTGCTCGATAAACGGCTTCATGCGGATAATGGCGTTGTGACCCCAGTAGTGGGATTCACCCAACTGCCAGAAGTGCAGGCCGGCGGTAAACAATGGGCCGTATACGCGGGTAGCGAACTGCTGCATACGCGCATACAGGGTGTCCATGCCCGACGCCCGCGGCGCGGTCTGGATAATCCCCGCATCCGGCGTGGCTTCCATCAGGCGTACCAGGCTGGTCAGGCATTCGCCGCTCATCACGGAGTCAGCGTCGAGAACGACCATGTATTTGTAGTCACCACCCCAGCGACGGCAGAAGTCGTCGAGGTTGCCGCTCTTGCGCTTTACACGACGGCGGCGGCGGCGATAGAAGATCTTGCCAAAGCCGCCAGCTTCGCGGCACACGTCGAGCCAGGCTTGCTGTTCGGCGATGCAGATGTCGGCGTCATTACTGTCGCTGAGCACAAAGAAATCGAAGCGATCCAGGTCACCGGTGGCGGCTACCGATTCGAACGTGGCACGCAAACCTGCAAATACCCGCGGCACGTCTTCGTTGCAGATCGGCATCACCAGTGCAGTGCGCGCATCCTTCGGAATTGGCTCGTTACCGGCACTTTTACCGGAGATGCGGTATTTATCGTGACCGGTCAGCAGTTCCAGGAAGCCCATGAGTGCGGTCCAGAAACCGGCCGAGACCCAGCAGAACAGAATCCCGAACATGATCAGGATGCTGGTTTGCAGCGCGTAAGGCATTACCTGAGTGGCGGTTTGCAGCAGGGTCTGGTTGCGGATCTCATCGAAGTCGACCAGCGACCAGCCCTGGTACGGCATGATGCCTTTCATGTACCAGCCGGCGACAATGGTCTGGCCCAGCATCAACACCAACAGGATATAGCGACGGATCGAACCCACGGTACGCCAGCGGGCAGCGGGCAGTACGCGCTCATCCTTGGGTGGCTTGGGCGGGTTGGTGCGACCCGTCATCCGGCGCCAGCCGCGCACCAGGATGTTGGTGCGCCAAGGCTCGGGCACCACTTTGGTCCGGCGGATCGGCGGCGTGGCTTTAAGGCACACGCGACCGCTGGCGTCGAGCGCCAGCATCTCGGCGTCTTGCAGCTCTTCGGCGCTGTTGAGGGTCAAGCGACGGCCGACCGAAGCCTGGGCGGCCTCAGTCGGTGCGTCGAAAGTCGACGACGACAAGCGTTCGTGCAATTCGCTGAACGAGTTGCAGCCCGCCAGCTCGGCGCGCTGCTCAGCGGTCAACGGGAGGTGCGCCAGATACTCGCTCAGAGTCTCTGGCCGGACATTTGAATTACTCATCGGCAGGCAACTGATAGCTCCAGGTTTCGGTCAGGACTTGTTCGGTCTTGGCCGGCTCCGGTGTGGCTGGGGCAGCTTCTGGCTGCGGGTCTTGCTTGTCTTTTGCGTCTTTCCTGGCCTGTTTCTCGTGCTGCTTGGCCAGGACTTTGTCAGCCTTCAACACGTGATTGGAAACCGGCTCAGGCGCTGGTTGCACCACATCCTGCACCAGTGCCGCACGCATTTCGGTCGGTTTGCCTGCGTCCTTGATCTTCATGCGCAGGGTCAGGCGCCAGCCTTTGGTGTGTTCGTTGTAGCGCACACTGTTTTCAACCAGTTCGGCGTTGTCGCCCACGCTCACCTGGCTGCGCACCGGGGCGTCCGGCAGCAGTTTCTTCAGGGCCGGGCCCTCGAAGTCCACCAGGTAGGCCACGCTGCCATCGGGCTGACGGATCAGGTTGGATTGCTTCACGTCACCGGTAGAACGCAGGGTCTGCTTGACCCAGGCGCTGTCCGGCGAATGGAATGCAGCGTCGTCCAGGGTCCAGTGCAGACGGTAGGCGATGTCCAGCGGCTTGCCGACTTCCGGCAGTTCGGCCGGGCTCCAGAACGCCACGATGTTGTCGTTGGTTTCATCGGCAGTCGGGATCTCTACCAGGTCAACGGAGCCTTTGCCCCAATCGCCTTCAGGTTCGATCCAGGCGCTTGGGCGCTTGTCGTAGTTGTCGTCCAGGTCTTCGTAGTGGCTGAAGTTGCGGCCACGTTGCAGCAGGCCGAACCCACGCGGGTTCTCGACGCTGAAGTTGCTGACCGACAGGTGTTTAGGGTTGTTCAACGGGCGCCAGATCCATTCGCCATTGCCGGCGTGGATCGACAGGCCGCTGGAATCGTGGAGCTCGCGACGGTAGTTAAGCACCTTGGAAGGCTGGTTGGCGCCGAACAGGAACATCGAGGTCAACGGGGCAACCCCCAGCTTGCTGACCTTGTCGCGCAGAAACATCTGGGACTTCACATCGACCACGGTGTCAGTGCCGGGCCGCAGGATCAGACGATAGGCACCGGTAGCGCGCGGCGAGTCCAGCAGGGCGAAGATCACCAGGTGCTTGTCGCCCGGCTTTGGACGCTCGATCCAGAACTCGGTGAACCGCGGGAACTCTTCACCGGACGGCAGCGCGGTATCGATAGCCATGCCACGGGCAGACAGGCCATACACCTGGTCCTTGCCGACGACGCGGAAATAGCTCGCGCCGAGCATGGTCATGATTTCGTCTTGCTTGTCGGCCTTGTTGATCGGGAAAAGCACACGGAAACCGGCATAACCCAGTTGCTCGGTGGCTTTGGGATCAAATTTCACGTCACCGAAATCGAAGCGAGTCGGGTCGTACTTGATTTCATGCACGCTGTCAGCGGTGACTTCATTGATTTTCACCGGCGTATCGAAATGCATACCCTGGTGATAGAAGGACAGCTTGAACGGGGTGTTCTGATCGGCCCACTCGGCTTTTTCGTTGCGGAAACGAATCTTCTGGTAGTCAGCGAATTTCATTTCGCGGAATTCGTTCGGCAGATTGCTGCGCGGAGCTTCGTATTTCTGCCCGGCCAGCTCTTTTGCCTTGGCCGACACATCATCCAGACTGAATGCCCACAGTTGACCCGCGCCGAACAGGCAAAACAGGGCAGAGCCCGTTACCAGTGCGTTTCGTAACCGTTTGGCAGACAATTTTGGTGCATTACAGGGACTAACAATCACGAGCAACCCTCGCCGAAAACAGATCAAAAAACCAACGGCCAGCTATCTATATGCCAGGTTGGCGAGCAATGTTCCGACTCCCCCAAGGCAAAATGATTCCCCAAAGGCTATCGGACAAGGCTCTACCTAAGTCAAAAATGGACCAAACAACGCTGATCCCCGTAGCGCGCGATTATCTAGTAGCCCGCGAGACAACGCATCAGGGACAGCGAAGTATTTGTAGCGAAAACCTGCGTTTTTAGGCATTAAAGTCGTTTTTCATACATTCATGTCTGTAAGAGAAAGGTCACAGGGCCATCATTGACCAAATGCACCTGCATATCAGCGCCAAAACGCCCTGACGCCACCTTGCCATGCAATTGTTGCGCTTGTAACAACAAGTGCTCAAAAAGCGCCGCTCCCAAGGCCGGAGGGGCAGCGGTGGAGAAACTTGGCCGCAGCCCGCTCTTTGTGTCCGCCGCCAGGGTGAACTGCGACACCAGCAGCAACCCGCCGCCGATATCCTTGAGCGAGAGGTTCATCTTGCCCTCGGCGTCACTGAACACCCGGTAGTTAAGCAGCTTGTGCAACAGTTTGTCGGCGCTCTCGGGCGTATCTGTAGGTTCTACGGCGACCAGCACCAGCAAACCTTGGTCAATCGCCCCCACGACCTCACCGGCTACTTCGACGCGGGCGCCACGCACCCGCTGCAACAGGCCCTTCATGCTTCTTCAGGCGGCAGATCAAGCAGGCGCCGTGCCATCTCGCCGGTGGCGCGCACCAGCGCGTCGGTGATGCCCGGCTCGGACGCGGCGTGACCCGCCTCGCGAATCACCTGCAATTCACTGTTGGGCCAGGCCTGATGCAGCTCCCAGGCGTTATCCAGCGGGCAGATCATGTCGTAGCGACCATGGATGATGATGCCCGGCAGATGGGCGATCTTGTGCATATCGCGAATCAGCTGGTTGGGCTCCAGGAAGGAGTTGTTGGTGAAGTAATGGCACTCGATGCGCGCAATGGACAGTGCGCGTTGCGGCTCGGAAAAACGCTCCACATGCTGGGGGCTCGGGCACAGCCCCAACATGCGCCCTTCCCAACCGGACCAAGCCTTGGCCGCATGCATCTGGGCGATCTGGTCGTTGCCGGTCAGGCGCTTATGGTAGGCGGCGATCATGTCGTGGCGCTCTTCCACCGGGATCGGCGCCAGGTAGTCCTGCCAGTAATCCGGGAACAGGCGGCTCGCGCCCTCTTGGTAGAACCAGTGAATATCCTGCGGGCGGGCCAGGAAGATGCCGCGCACGATCAGGCCAAGCACACGCTCTGGATGGGTTTGTGCGTAGGCCAGGGCCAGGGTTGAACCCCAGGAGCCGCCGAACAGCACCCATTTGTCGATGCCCAGGTGCTCGCGGATGCGCTCAAGGTCGGCGACCAGATCCCAGGTGGTGTTGTTCTCAAGGTTGGCGCGGGGGGTGGAGCGCCCGCAGCCACGCTGGTCGAAGGTGACGATGTGGTAGAGGTTCGGATCGAAGTAGCAGCGGCTCTGGGCGTCGCAACCGGCACCTGGCCCCCCGTGGATGAACACGACGGGCAAGCCCTCGGGAGAGCCACTTTCATCGACATACAGCGTGTGGGTGTCATCGACTGCCAGATCATGCCGGGCGTAGGGTTTGATCTGCGGGTACCAAGTCTGCATTGCGCGCTCCGTAGGGTGTCGGGTTCATCCCTGGGGGGACGTCTATTATTTTGCCGTCTCGCATCATAAACCCGAATTGTGCAATGAGCATGTCATTGAGCGCTTAGACCTGTGTCAGCAGTTCGCGCCTCAGGTAACCGAGCAGATAGTCATACAGCCGATCCACCTCCGGCACCTGGCCGCGTGCACGCAAACAACCGTGGACCAGCCCTTTGCCGGGATACAGCACGGTTTCCACGCCTGCAGCTTGCAGGCGCTCGGCGTACAGCCGGCCGTCATCGCGCAGCGGGTCGAACTGGGCTACGGCGATCAGCGCCTTGGGTAGCCCGTCGAACGCCTCGGCCAGCAGTGGCATGGCGTAGGGCGAGGGTATGCGCGTGTCACCCAGGTACAACGCCAAGTAGTCCTCAGTGTCGGCACGGCTGAGCAACGGTGCATCCCAGCAATCAGCCCGCGAGGGCAAGTCGGCGGGGCCACCCAAGCCTGGGTAAACCAGCACCTGGGCGCGGGGCATTGCTTGCCGGTCATCGCGCAGCCCCAGGCACAACGCCGCCGCCAGGTTGCCACCGGCGCTGTCGCCCATCACCACCAGCCGTTCGAGGTTGATGGCAGGCAGCCCCTCGCCTGCCTGGATCGCCTGCCATACCGCCCGGCAATCGTTGTAGGCCGCGGGGTAAGGATGCTCAGGGGCCAAGCGGTAGTCGATGGCGATCACCAACACTTGCAGCGTGGCGGCCAGTTCAAAGCAGATGAAATCGTGGGAGTCCAGCCCGCCAACGACCCAACCGCCACCGTGCATATAGAGGAGGCAGGGCCAGCCTTCTGCTGGATCAGGCGCCTCGGGCCGATAGCTGCGCACGCTGACACTTCCTACAGAAAAATCTGCGATGTGCAGCCCCGCGGGTACGGGCGGGGTAAATGCCTGGCACATGCGGTTGTAGGTTTGGCGCAGGCCAGCCAGCGATGAGTCATCGCTGGTAAAAGCTTCGGTCTTCGCGACAAAGGCGCGCATCTGCGAAGAAATAGGGTACATGTGCACACCTTATTCACACTGGTCCGATGGTGTCTCTAGGGTTTAAGGCTGGCCTGGACGGCAGCAACACCATCGCTACCATCAAAGGCTGCCACCCCGGCCAACCAGCGCTGTAGATCCTCGGGATGCTCGCGCAGCCATTTTTTCGCCACTTCCTGGGGCGACTGGCGCGCCATGATCGGCACCATCCACTGGCTTTCCTGGGCGGCGGTGAAGGTCAGGTTGGTGAGCAGCCGGTTGGCGTTCGGGCAGCGCTCGGCAAAATCCGGCGCTGTCACCGTAGACACCGTGGCGCGACCTTCGTTGGGGCCGAACACATCTTCACTGCCGGTGAGGTAGGCCATTTGCATGTTCAGGTTCATCGGGTGCGGAGTCCAGCCGACGAACACCACGAACTCTTTGCGATTCACCGCACGTTGCACCGCAGCGAGCATCCCCGCTTCACCGGACGCGACCAGCTTGAAGCCGCCCAGGCCAAAGCGGTTGGTGTCGATCATCTTCTGGATATCGGTATTGGCACCGCTGCCCGGCTCGATGCCGTAGATCTTGCCGCCGAGTTTGTCCTTGAAGCGGGCAATGTCGGCAAAGGTCTTCAAGCCGGCATCGGCCACGTATTGCGGCACCGCCAGGGTGGCCTGGGCATCGGCCAGGCTCGGCGTGTCGAGCACCTTGACCTGCCCGGCCGCCAGGAACGGGGCGATGTTGTTGTCCATCGCCGGTTTCCAGTAACCGAGGAAGATATCCAGGCGCTTGTCACGGATACCGGCAAAGATGATCTGCTGCACGGCGCTGGTCTGTTTGCTGTCGTAGCCCAGGCCACTGAGCAGCACGTCCGCCATGCCAGAGGTGGCAACCACATCGGTCCAACTGACCACGCCCATGCGGATGGTTTTGCAGGAAGCCGGTTCGGCGGCCATGGCATGGCTGCTCACATATCCACTGAGCATGAGGGTCAACAACAGTCGTTTCATGGAAGTGGTCTCACTCGGCAGTTTTTTATTGTGGGGATGGCGTCTGATGCGCCCTACTCACAACCTTACCCAGCAAAACCCTGATGAACTCGACCTGTGGCGACCGGCAGTTGCACAGGGGCGACTGTTGGGCCGTCATCGCAGGCAAGCCAGCTCCCACATGTTGATCTGTGAACCCATTCAAGTGTGGGAGCTGGCTTGCCTGCGATAGCGACTTCAGCCGTAGCGCTTTTGTCCCCAGGCCAACAGCCCTTCCAGCAACTGCCTCAACACCACCCGAGTCGGCTCGGCCAAATCCTGGCGATAACGGAACGGTTCGAACTCCTCCATATAGGTGCTCTGGCACAACTCCAGCTGCACCGCGTGGATATCCTGCGCCGGGTTGCCATAGTGACGGGTGATATGGCCGCCTTTGAAGCGCCCATTCAACACATGGGTGTACTGCGGGTGCTGGGCGCAAATCGCTTCCAGTTGGCTGGCCAGCTGCGGGTCGCACGCAGCGCCGTTGAAAGTACCCAGGTTGAAGTCCGGCAATTTGCCGTCGAACAGGTGCGCGATTACCGAGCGGATCGAGTGCGCATCGAACAGCAACGCATAGCCGAACTCGGCCTTGAGGCGTGCCAGTTCTTCTTGCAGTTGGCGGTGGTACGGCCCCCAGATTTTTTGCAGGTAGCTGACGCGCTCCTCCTCGGAGGGCGTTTGCCCTTCACGGAACAACGGCACGCCATCGAACAGCGTCTCGGGGTACAGGCCAGTGGTAGCTCCGGCATACAGCGGCGTGTTGTCGGAGGGCCGGTTGAGGTCGATGACAAACCGCGAGTACTCCGCAGCCAGGGTGCTGGCGCCCAGTTCTTCAGCAAAGTCATACAACAGGGGGATATGCCAGTCGGTATCCGGCAGGCTTTGCGCCTCGGGGATCAACCCAGCCTCCACCGCAGGGGTGAGGCGCAGGCCGGCGTGGGGCATGCTGATCAGCAGCGGTACGCGGCCTTGTTTGAATGTCAGAACCTTATCCACAACTGCATCCTCTCAAACAGTGACGTCGACGCCGTGGCGCACGACGCGTTTATCCAGTTCGCCACCCAGCCAGTAGGCCAGGTCGGCGGGGCGATCGATCTGCCAGGCGACAAAGTCAGCGACCTTGCCCGCTTCCAGTGAGCCATGGGTGTCGCCCATGCCCAACGCGGTGGCGGCGTGTTGCGTGGCACCGGCCAAGGCTTCTTCGGGCGTCATGCGGAACAGGGTGCAGGCCATGTTCAGCATCAGGCGCACCGACAACGCCGGGGAAGTGCCGGGGTTGAGGTCGCTGGCGATGGCGATCTTCACGCCGTGCTTGCGCAGGGCCTCCATCGGCGGCAACTGGGTTTCGCGCAGGAAGTAGAAAGCGCCCGGCAGCAACACGGCGACCGTGCCGGCAGCAGCCATGGCGATGGCGTCTTCTTCGGTCATGAACTCAAGATGGTCGGCCGACAACGCGTGATAGCGCGCCGCCAGGCTGGAACCGTGCAGCGATGAGAGTTGCTCGGCGTGCAGCTTTACCGGCAAGCCGAGTTGCTGGGCAACCTTGAACACGCGCTCGACCTGTTCGGGGGAAAACGCCAGGTATTCACAGAAGGCATCCACCGCATCCACCAGGCCTTCTGCGGCCAGCGCCGGCAGCATCTCATTGCAGATGTGCTCAATGTAATCATCGGCGCGGTCCTTGTACTCCGGCGGCAGCGCGTGAGCGGCCAGGCATGTGGCGCGCACGCTGACCGGCAGCGTTTCACCCAGGCGCCGGGCCACGCGCAGCATCTTGCGCTCGTTGGGCAGATCCAGGCCGTAGCCGGACTTGATCTCCACGGTAGTCACGCCGTCACGCAAAAGGCTGCGCAGACGTTTTTCAGCGCTCAGGAACAATTGATCTTCCGTGGCTGCACGCGTGGCACGCACGGTACTGGCAATACCGCCGCCCTTGGCCGCGATGTCGGCGTAGCTGACGCCTTCGAGGCGCTGCTCGAATTCGCCGCTGCGATTGCCACCAAACACGGTATGGGTGTGGCAGTCGATCAGCCCGGGGGTGACCCACGCGCCTTGCAGGTCATGCACCTGGGCGTAATCGGCCGTAGGTGCCTGGCTGCGCGGGCCGATCCACTCGATCAGCGAGCCCGCTGTCACCATGGCGGCATCCTCGATAATCGAGTATTTGCCTTGGGCCATGGTTGCGACGTGGCAGTGTTGCCAAAGGGTTTTCATCAACGCCTCCCTAAGTTATCGATGAGACAAAGCCTGTTCGTAATGGACCTTGGCCGCTTGCCCGGCGGCGGGCTTGACCCACAGCAGGTACGCGACGATCAGCAGCACGATCCACACAGCGCCGACCATCAAGGCCGCCTGGGTGTCCGGGAAGTAACCGAGCACGCCAAACACAAACAGCATGAACACAATGGCCGCTGCCGGCGCATAGGGCCAGAACGGCACCGGGAATTTCAGTTCGGCGACCTGTTCCTTGGTCATCGAGCGACGCATGGCGACCTGGGTAAACAGGATCATCAGCCAGACCCAGACGGTGGCGAAGGTGGCGATCGAAGCGATCAGCAGGAAGACGTTTTCCGGGATCAGGTAGTTGAGCACCACGCCGCCGAGCAACGCGGCGCCCATCACCACCACGGTCATCCACGGCACGCCTTGTTTGGACAACTGCGCAAAGCCCTTGGGCGCCTGCCCTTGCTGGGCCAGGCCGTACATCATGCGACCGGCGCCGAAAATGTCGCTGTTGATAGCCGAGACCGCCGCCGAGATCACCACGATATTGAGAATGGTCGCCGCCGAGCCTATCCCCAGGTTACTGAAGATCTGCACGAACGGGCTGCCCTGGCTGCCAATTTGCGGCCACGGATAGATCGCCATCAGCACGAACAGGGTCAGCACGTAGAACAACAGGATACGCAGCGGCACCGCGTTGATCGCCTTGGGGATCACGCGCTGCGGGTCCTTGGCTTCACCGGCAGTGATGCCGATGATTTCGATACCGCCGAAGGCAAACATCACCACCGCAAACGAGGCGATCAAGCCGCCAATGCCGTTGGGCATGAAGCCGCCGTGCGCCCACAGGTTGCTCAGGCCGCTAGCCTGGGTTTCACCCGCCGAGTGAATGCCGAACAGCATGATGCCGAAACCGCCGAGGATCATCGCCACGATGGCGCCGACCTTGAGCAACGACAGCCAGAACTCCATTTCGCCAAAGACCTTGACGTTGCACAGGTTCAGGCCGCCGATCAAAAACACGATGCCCAGCACCCAGACCCAACGGGCTACCTCGGGAAACCAGAAGCCCATGTAGATGCCGAACGCGGTAACGTCGGCCAGGCAGACGATGATCATTTCAAAGGCGTAGGTCCAGCCGAGGATAAACCCCGCCATGGGCCCCAGGTAAGTGCTGGCGTAGTGGCCGAACGAGCCGGACACCGGGTTGTGCACGGCCATTTCACCGAGGGCGCGCATCACCATGAACACGGCGGCGCCGCCGATGAGGTAAGCCAGCAGCACGGCGGGGCCGGCCATCTGGATAGCGGAGGCCGAACCATAGAACAGCCCGGTGCCGATCGCGGAACCGAGTGCCATGAAGCGAATATGTCGGGCGTTGAGCCCGCGTTTCAAACCTTTTTCTGGCTGGTGCATTTCTCTTCCCTATTATTCTTATCCCGAGAAAATCTGAATCTGGCGAAAATCAATGTGGGAGCTGGCTTGCCTGCGATGGCGGACTTCCAGCCAGCCCATCTGGCGCAGACACACCGCTATCGCAGGCAAGCCAGCTCCCACATTGGGTACCGGTGAGCTTAAAGGCTCGGCAGCAACTTGGCCGGTACCAGCTCATTCAGGCAGCGGGTAGCGAGCAGTTCGCTGGCAGCGTTGATGTCCGGGGCGAAGAAGCGATCCTTGTCATAGAACGCCACCTTATCGCGCAGGATGCCGCGGGCTTTTTCAAGTTTCGGCGAGGTCTTCAGGCCGTCGCGCAAATCCAGGCCCTGGCACGCTGCCAGCCATTCCACCGCGAGGATGCCACGGGTGTTCTCGGCCATTTCCCACAGGCGCTTGCCCGCAGCCGGGGCCATGGACACGTGGTCTTCCTGGTTGGCCGAAGTCGGCAGGCTGTCGACGCTATGGGGATGGGCCAGTGCCTTGTTCTCACTGGCGAGCGCAGCGGCAGTGACCTGGGCGATCATAAAACCGGAGTTCACCCCACCATTGCCTACCAGGAACGGCGGCAGTTGCGACATGTGCTTGTCCATCATCAGCGAGATGCGCCGCTCGCTCAGGGAGCCTATTTCGGCAATCGCCAGGGCCATGTTGTCAGCGGCCATGGCCACCGGTTCGGCGTGGAAGTTGCCACCGGAAATCACATCGCCTTCGGCGGCAAATACCAGTGGGTTATCCGACACCGCGTTGGCTTCCACCACCAGCACTTCGGCAGCCTGGCGGAACTGGGTCAGGCAGGCGCCCATGACCTGTGGCTGGCAACGCAGGGAGTAAGGGTCTTGCACCTTGTCGCAGTTCTGGTGCGACTGCGAGACCTGGCTGCTTTCCCCCAGCAGGTCACGATAGGCCGCAGCCGCATCGATCTGCCCACGCTGGCCACGCGCGGCATGAATACGCGCATCGAACGGCGAGCGCGAACCCAGTACGGCTTCTACGGTGAGGCCGCCGCAGGCAAGGGCACCGGCGAACAGGTCTTCGCCTTCGAACAGGCCGCGCAACGCATAAGCGGTGGACACCTGGGTACCGTTGAGCAGGGCCAGGCCCTCTTTGGCGGCCAGGGTCAGCGGTGTGAGGCCAGCCACTTTCAGCGCTGCGGTCGCGTCCAGCCATTCGCCTTTGTAGCGCGCCTTGCCTTCGCCGAGCAGCACCAGGGACATATGCGCCAACGGCGCCAGGTCACCGGACGCACCGACCGAACCCTTGAGCGGAATGTGCGGGTACACCTGGGCGTTGATCAGCGCGATCAGCGCGTCGATCACCTGGCGACGGATCCCGGAGAAACCACGGCTCAGGCTGTTGACTTTGAGCACCATGACCAGCCGCACCAGCGCATCGCTGATCGGCTCACCGACGCCGGCAGCATGAGACAGCACCAGTGAACGCTGGAGGTTTTCCAGGTCTTCACTGGCGATACGGGTCGAGGCCAGCAGGCCAAAACCGGTGTTGATGCCATAAGCGGTGCGGTTCTCGGCGAGGATCTGCTCCACGCAGGCAACGCTGGCTTCGATCTGGGCCGAGGCGCTGTCATCCAGGCTGAGGGTTACCGGCTGCTGGTAGATGGCACGCAGTTGGGCGAGGCTCAGTTGGCCTGGAATCAGGTTTAGCGCAGTCACATTCGTTCTCCTTGTGAATTATTCTTAAGTGTTCAGTGCAAATTCGGTAACGCAGTGTCTTTAAGCAACTGGGCAGCGGCGGCAATATCCGGCGCCAGCCAGCGGTCCTGCTCGTAAGCGGGGACCACTTCGCGCAGCAAGCGCCAGGCGTGGTCGGTACCGGCGCCGAAGCGCTGGTCCTTGAGGAACTCGAACGCCTGGGCCGCCAGCAAGTATTCGATGGCAAGAATCTGGGTGACGTTGGCCAATACCTGGTGCAGCTTGAGCGCGGCGTTGGTGCCCATGCTCAGGTGGTCTTCCTGCAGGCCCGAGGTGACGAAGTTGTCGAGCACCGCCGGTTGCGCCAACTGGCGGTTTTGCCCGCACAAGGACGCGGCGACGTACTGCACGATCATCATCCCGGAGTTGACCCCGGGGTTGCTGACCAGAAAGGCCGGCAAGCCGCTGACGTGCGGATTGATCAGGCGATCCAGGCGGCGCTCGGCCACCGAGCCGATTTCGGCCATGGCGATGGCGAGCATGTCGGCCGCCAGCGCCACGGACTGGCCGTGGGGGTTGGCCTGGGACACCACGCGGTAGCTGACCGGCGTGCCGAGCACCAAAGGGTTGTCGGTGGCGCTGTTGAGTTCGGTCTCGATCTGGCGCGTGGCGTGCTCCACCTGATCGCGGGCCGCGCCGTGGATCTGCGGGATCGAGCGAATGCTCAAGGCGTCCTGGGTGCGGATACCTTTGCTGCTGGCGATCACCTCACTGCCGTCGAGCAACGCACGCAGGTTGCTGCCCACTTGCTGCATACCCGGGTGCGGCTTGAGGGCGATGATTTCTTCGTCGAAGGCATCGATCTGGCCGCGCTGGGCTTCGAAACTCATGGCGCCGATCACGTCGGCCCATTGCAACAGGTGGTGCGCGTCGGCCAGGGCCAGGCAACTCAGGCCGGTCATGCACGGCGTGCCGTTGACCAGGCACAGGCCATCCTTGGCACCGAGTACCACGGGCTGCAAGCCTTCAGCCTGCAACGCGTATTGCGCCGTGACGATCCGGCCGCGGTAGCTCACATTGCCGATGCCGAGCAAGGCCACGCCGACATGGGCCATGTGGGTCAAATACCCCACCGAACCCTGGGATGGCACTTGCGGCGTGATGTCGTGATTGAGCAGCGCCAGCAACGCGTGCACCACCTGCGGGTGCAGGCCGGATTTACCGTGGCTGTAGTTGATGATTGCCGCGCACATGATCGCGCGAGTCTGCTCGTCGCTGAGCACCGGGCCGACGCCGCAGGCATGGCTGAGCAGCGTATTGCGCGACAGTTGGCTCAGTTGCTCGCCCTCAAGCGACACATTGCACAACGCGCCCAGGCCGGTGTTCACACCATAGGCGCGCTCGCCGCTGGCGACGATGCGCTGCACGATGGCCTGGGCATTGTCGATGCGCGCCCAGGCGTGACCCGAGAGTTCGAGCACTGCGCCGTGGCGAGCAACGGCGGCGACGTCCTGCCAGCGCATCGGGGCGTCGGCGATGATGATTTTGGTTGCCTGGGACATCGTTGACCTCTTCATATTCTCTAAACCTTTGGCGGCCTCATCGCGGGCAAGCCCGGCTCCCACATTTGAACTGTGTGAACCCAATCAAATGTGGGGGCTGGCTTGCCTGCGATGGCGTCCGTCAGACCACCGCCGCCCGGCGCTGAACAAACCGATCCACATACTCGTCCGCCGGCGAATGCAAAATCTCCCGGGGCGTGCCGACCTGAATCAACTTGCCGTCCTTGAGGATCGCAATGCGATTACCAATGCGTACGGCTTCGTCGAGGTCATGGGTGATAAACACGATGGTCTTGTGCAGGGTCTTTTGCAGTTCGAGCAACTGGTCCTGCATTTCGGCGCGGATCAGCGGGTCGAGGGCGCTGAAGGCTTCGTCCATCAGGATGATGTCGGTGTCTGCGGCCAAGGCGCGGGCCAGGCCCACACGCTGGCGCATACCGCCGGAAAGCTGGTGTGGGTATTTGTTTTCGTAGCCCTTGAGCCCCACGGTTTCGATCCAGTGCAGGGCGCGCTCAGCGCATACCTGCTTGGTTTCGCCGCGCACTTTGAGGCCGTAGGCGACGTTGTCGAGCACGCTCTTGTGGGGCAACAGGCCGAAGCTCTGGAACACCATGCTGATCTTGTGGCGACGGAATTGGCGCAGGGCTTCCATGTCCAGTTGCAGGATGTCTTCGCCGTCCACCAGGATCGCGCCGCTGGTGGGATCGATCAGGCGATTGAAGTGGCGCACCAAAGTGGATTTGCCGGAGCCCGACAGGCCCATGATCACGAAGATCTCACCCGTGCCGATGCTCAAGGACAGATCGTTCACGCCGACCACGCAGCCGGTCTCGGCCAGTACCTGATCCTTGGTCTTGCCCTGGCCGACCATCGCCAGGGCGTCCTTGGAACGGGCGCCGAAGATCTTGAAGACGTTTTTGACTTCGATTTTGCTGACAGTCGTCATTTGCTCGCCTCATGCCGTGGGCGGCCATAAGCCTGGGTAATGCGGTCGATGACCACTGCGAGAATCACGATCGCCAGCCCGGCTTCCAGGCCACGGCCGACGTTGAGGGTCTGGATGCCGACGAGCACGTCTTCACCCAAGCCACGGGCGCCGATCATCGAGGCGATCACCACCATCGACAGCGCCATCATGGTGGTCTGGTTGATCCCGGCCATGATGCTCGGCAGCGCCAGCGGCAATTGCACGCCGAACAGTTGCTGCCAGCGGTTGGCGCCAAAGGCGTTGACGGCTTCCATGACTTCGCCATCGACCTGGCGAATGCCCAGGTCCGTCAGGCGAATCAGCGGCGGCGCGGCGTAGATCACCGTGGCGAAAATCGCCGGCACCTTGCCCAGGCCGAACAACATCAGCACCGGGATCAGGTACACGAAGCTGGGCATGGTCTGCATGATGTCCAGCAGCGGCATCAGCACCGAACGCAGGCGATTGCTGCGCGCCGACAGGATGCCCAGGGGAATGCCGATCAGCACCGAGATCACCGTGGCGACCATCATCAGTGCCAGGGTTTGCATCAGCTTGTCCCACAGGCCAACGGCACCCACCAGGAACAGCAAACCGACGATCACCGCCGTGGTCACCAGCTTGCGCGTGGCGTGCCAGGCGATGCCCCCGACAATGGCCAGCATCAGCCACCAGGGCGCCATGCGCAGCAGGCCTTCCAGGTTGACGATGGCCCATAGCAGGGTGTCGGAAATGTGCCGGAACACATCGCCGTAGTTGGTAACCAGCGAGTCCACCCAACCGTTGACCCGGTCGGCGATGGAAAACGTAAAACTCTCAGGAAACATATCGTGCTCTCGATCCAGTGGGTTGTGGCCAGCCGCCCGGCCACCCCTGAGGGTAGCCGTGCACACTTGACCTACAAGGCCGCTTCGATTTTCTTGGCTGCGTCGTCGCTCACCCAGGCGTGCCAGACTTCAGGATGTTCCTTGAGGAAAATTTTCGCCAGTTTTGGCGACTCGATGCGCTCCTTGGCCATGCGGCCGAGGTTCTGGTTGAGTAGGTCGATGGGCAGGTTGACCTTTTCCAGCACGGCCACCAGTTCTGGCGCTTGTTCGTGAAAGGTCTTGGACAGGCCGACCTTGATGGTCACGCTTTTATCCACACCGGGCTTTTCTTCCAGCTTGACCAGGTCGACCTGGCCCATCAGCGGTGTCGGTGACCAGTAGTAGAACAGGATCGGCTCGCCGCGCTTGTAGCTCGACAGCACCGCCGCATCCAGCGCCGGGCCGGTGCCTGGGCGGAAGTTGGTGTAGGTGCTTTCCAGGCCGTAGCTCTTGAGCATTTCGCTGTTGTCCAGCTCACAGGTCCAGCCGGCCGGGCAGTTGTAGAAACGGCCCTTGGAGGGCTCTTCCTGGTCCTTGAACACCGAGGCGTATTTGGCCAGGTCGGCGATGTTTCTCAGGTCCGGGGCCTTGGCTTCCAGCTTGCGCTTGGCGTCGCCCTCGATCACATAACGCGGCACGTACCAGCCTTCCACCGCGCCGACCACCGGGGCACCTACACCGACGACTTTGCCGGCCTTCTCGGCCTTGTTCCAGACTTCGCTGCGGCCTACCCACTCTTCGGCGAAGACCTGGATGTCGTTGCTACCCAAGGCGTTTTCCATGGTGATGGAGTTGCCTGGCAGGCTGTCGGTTTTGCAGTCGTAGCCTTTTTCCAGCACGGCTTGCAGGATGTCGGTGAGCAACATGCCGCTTTCCCAGTTCAGGCCGGCGAATTTCACCGGCTTGCCGGACTCGCACCAGCCGGCCGCCTGGGCGCCGGCGCTTGCCAGCAAGCCCGCTGAGAACAAGGTAGCCAGCAAGGTCTTATTCATAGTCATTGTTGTGACGCTCCCAATCATGAAATGGATTACGGCAGTCAGTAGGCGTCCTGCCCTGTCCACGTCCCATCAGGCTTGTGCAGCCAGCCCGTTTGTTGTGGGTAAAGCGCCCTGCTCTGTCGGCAGGATCAGGTGATCGGGTACCGTGCCGTGCCATTTTTTCGCACACACGTAATACAGGGCCGCCGGCAGTACCAGGCCGATGATCCAGGAAATGTCCACGTTACCCAGCGCGGCTACCAAAGGGCCGGTGTAGAACTTGGTCGAGATGAACGGCAACTGCACCAGCACGCCGAAGACATAGACACTGATACCCAAAAGGTTCCAGCGGCCATAGCGACCGTTCGGGTCGGCCAGTGCCGGCACGTCATAGCGCTCGCGGGTGATGCAGTAGTAATCCACCAGGTTGATCGCGCTCCAGGGCGTGAAAAACGCCAGCAGGAACAGGATGAACGACTTGAACGCACCGAGGAACGAGTGCTGGCCGAGCAAGGCGATCAGGGTTGCCGTACCGACGATGGCGAGCACGAACACCAGGCGCTGCATACGCGTGACCTCCAGGCGACCACGAAAGCCGCTGATGATGGTGGCAATGCACATAAAGCTGCCGTAGGAGTTGAGCGTGGAAATGGTGACCTTGCCGAACGCGATGCTGAAGTACAGCAATGCAGCAGTGGCCCCCGTGCCGCTCAAGCCAACGATGTAGGCCACTTCATGCCCGGCAAATTGGCCATTGGACATGGCCGCGGCGAACACGCCGAGCACCATTGCCACCTGCGCGCCGATGACCGAACCCGCGCCAGCGGCGAGAAAGGTTTTCACCGACGACGTGTTGCTCGGCAGGTAACGCGAATAGTCCGCCACATAGGGGCCGAAAGCGATCTGCCAGGAGGCCGCAAGCGACACGGCCAACAGAAAACTGCTCCAGCTGAAGTGGCGAATTTGCAGGAGCGCGCCAACGTCGGTCTGGCTCATCAGGCGACTGAACAGGTACACAAAGGCAATCACGCCAATGACGCTGGCGACACGGCCGATGAAATGGATCACCCGATAACCCAGCACGGTGACCAGCACAATGACACTGGCGAAAATCAGGATACCGACGCTGTCGCTGACCCCGAACAACTGGCCCAGCGCCTGCCCCGACAGCACGGTGCCGGTCGCGGTGAAACCCAGGTACATCAAGCACACCAGCACGATCGGGATGGCCGCGCCATACACGCCGAACTGCACACGGCTGGAGATCATCTGCGGCAAACCAAGCTTGGGGCCTTGCGCCGCATGCAGCGCCATGACCCCGCCACCGATTAGTTGACCGACCAGCAGGCCGATCAACGACCAGAACACATCACCACCCAGCACCACGGCCAGGGCCCCGGTGACAATCGCGGTGATCTGCAGGTTGGCACCCATCCATAGGGTGAACTGGCTCAATAGACGACCGTGTCTTTCCGCTTCCGGGATGTAGTCGATCGAACGCCTTTCGATCAACGGGGTGGTGTCGTTTGCAGCCATGTTGTTCAACCTCTGATGGATTGTCTTGGGGTTGCCGCCGATCCAATGTGGGAGGGGGCTTGCCCCCTCCCACATGGGTCACTTGATCATCGGCAGGTTGAGGCCCTGCTCTTTGGCGCAATCGATAGCAATCTGATAACCGGCATCGGCATGACGCATCACCCCGGTCGCCGGGTCGTTATGCAGCACCCGCGCAATCCGCTCGGCCGCTTCATCGGTACCGTCGCAGACGATCACCATGCCTGAATGCTGAGAGAAGCCCATGCCCACACCGCCACCGTGGTGCAGCGAGACCCAGGTCGCGCCGCTCGCGGTATTAAGCAAGGCATTGAGCAATGGCCAGTCGGACACGGCGTCGGAACCATCCTGCATGGCTTCGGTTTCGCGGTTAGGGCTGGCGACAGAGCCCGAGTCCAGGTGGTCACGACCGATCACCACAGGGGCGGACAGCTCGCCGCTGCGTACCATTTCGTTGAAGGCCAGGCCGAGTTTGGCGCGCTGGCCCAGGCCGACCCAGCAGATACGTGCCGGCAGGCCCTGGAAGCTGATGCGCTCGCGGGCCATGTCCAGCCAGTTGTGCAGGTGGGCGTCGTCCGGGATCAGCTCTTTGACTTTGGCGTCGGTCTTGTAGATGTCTTGCGGGTCGCCAGACAGCGCCGCCCAGCGGAACGGGCCGATGCCACGGCAGAACAGCGGGCGGATGTAGGCCGGTACGAAACCCGGGAAGTCGAAGGCATTTTCCACGCCCTCTTCCTGGGCCATCTGGCGGATGTTGTTGCCGTAGTCAAAGGTCGGGATGCCCTGCTTCTGGAATTCCAGCATGGCTTTGACGTGCACAGCCATCGACTGCTTGGCCGCCTTGATCACGGCAGCCGGCTCGGTTTTGGCGCGGGCGCGGTATTCGTCCCAGGTCCAGCCGGCCGGCAGGTAGCCGTTGAGCGGGTCGTGGGCGCTGGTCTGGTCGGTGACCATATCCGGGCGCACGCCACGCTTGACCAGCTCTGGCAGAATTTCGGCGGCGTTGCCCAGCAGGGCGATGGAAATGGCCTTGCCTTCCTTGGTGTACTTGGCGATGCGCGCCAGGGCGTCATCGAGGTCGGTGGCTTGTTCGTCGACATAGCGGCTGGCCAGACGGAAGTCGATGCTGACCTGTTGGCACTCGATATTCAGCGAGCAGGCGCCGGCCAGGGTCGCGGCCAACGGTTGCGCGCCGCCCATGCCGCCGAGACCAGCAGTGAGGACCCAACGGCCCTGAAGATTTGAATCGTAGTGCTGACGGCCAGCTTCGACGAAGGTTTCATAGGTGCCCTGGACGATGCCTTGGCTACCGATGTAGATCCAGCTGCCGGCGGTCATCTGGCCGTACATGGCCAGGCCCTTGGCATCCAGTTCGTTGAAGTGCTCCCAACTGGCCCAGTGCGGTACCAGGTTGGAGTTGGCGATCAGTACGCGCGGGGCGTTGCTGTGGGTCTTGAACACGCCGACCGGCTTGCCGGACTGCACCAGCAGGGTTTCGTCGTCATTCAGGTTGGTGAGGCTCTCGACGATCTGGTCGTAACATTCCCAGTTACGCGCCGCACGGCCAATACCGCCGTAAACCACGAGTTCCTTGGGGTTCTCGGCCACTTGTGGGTCGAGGTTGTTCATCAACATGCGCAGCGGCGCTTCGGTCAGCCAGCTTTTGGCGGTGAGCTTGTTACCGCGGGCGGCGCGGATTTCGACGTCACGGTATTTTGTAGACTTGGTCACTGCTAGGACTCCTCGGCGATCGATGCGCGAACATGGATGGTGCGAAGAAAGCTCTTACGCACACATCTTTACTTGTATGTACAAGCATATGCAATCGAGCGGCCAACTTTCTGGGTGAGCCCTGCAGATTTTTTTCGAAGATGAGCAAAAGCCTTGAAAATAAAGGCCTGGAAGCTTGATGAAATTTCTTACAGAGATGTTTTGCGGACAGGAGGATGGGGCACGTCGGCGCAGCTTTGCGTCACGCTGGGGCATTCGGTAACAAATTGGTGCGCGGGCTGGAAACAGATTTTGCGAACAATGCAAAAACAAATGTGGGAGCTGGCTTGCCTGCGATAGCAGTGTGTCAGTCAGCACATCCTAGGCTGATACACCGCTATCGCAGGCAAGCCAGCTCCCACAGTTTTTAACCGAGTGCGGTCAGTTCGATCAGGCAGCAGCGGCCTGTGACCGATATTTCCAGCAAGCCAGTGTTACCGTCCACTTGCAGGCAATCGTGATGGCCGAGCTTCTCGCCCAGCACCTTCACTTCATCCGCCACGCTGAACACCAACACCGTCTGGGCCGTGCTGAAAAACTGCTGCACACCATCCACCCACTGCAAGCGCGCCTGGTAACGCTCGGGCGAGTAGATCAGGTTGAAGTCGCGGATCGGCCCGGTGATCAAGCGACAGGAAACCTGGCTTTCACCCTGGAACGCGAACGGCTGCAACGGTAACAAGCCGCGCTGTTCCTCGCCGTCCACGGTCAACACCATGCCCGCGCCCTTGATCACCGTGATCACGCGCTGGTAACCGGCGAAGGTGGAAAAACCACCCGACTCGGCGATATCGGCAATCGACAAACGCCAGCCAAATCCATCCAGGCCCGTGCCGGCGTCGCGGCTGATTTCTTCGGTGCTGCCACCACCGTTTTTCCACGGCATGCGCACGTAGTCGGCGGCGCGCCAGACCTTCACTGTACTCATTTGCTGAAACGTCCTTCCAGGCTGTGACGGGAACCGGGGTGGATCAATCGCGCAGCGGTAACCGGCTGGCGACCCGACCAGGTGCGACGGCGAATCAACAGGCACGGCTCACTCGGCTCGATCTGCAACAGCTTGCACTCGGCTGCGTCGGCAAGGATCGCTTCGACCACATGCTCACCCTCGGTCAACGGCGCGACCTGGTTCAGATAGGCATAGGGGGTTTGCTGGGTGAAGTCCTGCTGCAAATATTGCGGCGCAACCAGGGCGTTGACGAAACGATCTTCGATTTGCACGGGAATATCGTTCTCGTAATGCACGATCAACGAGTGGAACACTCGCCCACCTTCACGCATTTCCAGGGCGACGGCGCGTTCGGAACCCGCGGCCTCTTCGCCCAGGGTGATGACCTGGCACGTGTGCCGATGCCCGCGGGAAGCGATTTCATCGGCAATGTTGTGCACTTCAAACAGCGCCGACTGGCTCTTCGGCTCGGCCACGAACGTACCCACGCCTTGCATGCGCACCAGCAGCCCTTCGGCGGTGAGCTCGCGCAGGGCGCGGTTAATGGTCATGCGGCTGAAACCCAGCTGGCTGACCAGTTCGCTTTCCGACGGCACGCGGTAATGGGGCGGCCAGTTGCCGTTGAGGATCTGCTGGCTGATCATCTGTTTGACGCGGGCATACAAGGGCGCCGGACTTTCGTCCATGTGGGCAGCCAGCGAAGACTTGGCAGGCGGAGTCGGCACGAGGAATCCTTGCAGGGGAAAAAGATGCATAGATTGCCGGAGTTTACCGAGCAGGCAAACGTCTGTATATGTATATACAAATAAACACACGACCGGGGTGCCTTGATCATGTCCGCTTTCTTTGCCGAACGCGCGCTGCTGCCTAATGGATGGGCCAACGATGTACGTCTTGAAGTCAGCGCTGATGGCCTGCTGACAAAGGTTGCGGCCAATGCCAGCGCAGACGGCGCCGAACGGCTCGGCGGCCCAGTATTGGCGGGTATGCCGAACCTGCACTCCCATGCGTTCCAACGTGCCATGGCGGGGTTGGCCGAAGTGGCCGGCAACCCCAATGACAGCTTCTGGACCTGGCGCGATTTGATGTACCGCATGGTCGGCAAGATCAACCCCGAGCAGTTACAGGTCATCGCCCGCCAGCTGTATATCGAAATGCTCAAGGCTGGGTACACCTCGGTGGCCGAGTTTCATTATGTGCATCACGATACCAATGGCCAGCCTTATGCCGACCGTACGGAACTGTCACGCCAGATCAGCCTGGCAGCCGCCAGCAGCGGGATCGGCCTGACCTTGCTGCCGGTGCTCTATACCCACGCAGGTTTCGGTGGCCAGGCGCCGAATGAAGGGCAGCGCCGGTTTATCAACAGCACCGAGCACTACCTGGACCTGCAAGCGCGTTTGCAGCCGATCCTGGCGGCACAACCTGCGCAGCAACTGGGCCTGTGTTTTCACTCCCTGCGTGCGGTCACCCCCGAACAGATCCAGCAAGTGCTGGCGGCCAGTGACAAGACCTGCCCGGTGCATATCCATATCGCCGAGCAGCAAAAAGAAGTCGACGATTGCTTGGCCTGGAGCGGCAAACGCCCGCTGCAATGGCTGTATGACAACGTTGAAGTGGACGAGCGCTGGTGCCTGGTGCACGCCACCCATGCCGATGCTGACGAAGTGACGCGCATGGCCAACAGCCGAGCCATTGCCGGTTTGTGCCTGACCACCGAAGCCAACCTGGGCGATGGGATTTTCCCGGCGGTGGATTTCCTTGCCCAGGGCGGACGCATGGGTATCGGCTCCGACAGCCATGTTTCACTGAGCGTGGTGGAGGAATTACGTTGGCTGGAATACGGCCAGCGTCTTCGCGATCAACGGCGTAATCGCCTGTATCGCAGTGATCAGCCAATGGTTGGCCGCACGCTGTTCGATGCTGCGCTGGACGGTGGCGCACAGGCGCTTGGCCAGCCGATTGGACGCCTGGAAGTCGGTAAGCGGGCGGATTGGATCGTGCTGGACGGCAACGATCCGTACCTGGCGACCGCCAGTGAGGATGGGATTCTCAATCGCTGGCTGTTTGCAGGTGGCGATCGCCAAGTGCGCGATGTGCTGGTCAATGGCAAGTGGGTGGTGCGGGAGGGGCATCATGCCGGCGAAGAAGACAGCAACCGGGCATTCACCCAGGTCTTGAAAGACTTGCTGGACTAACGGCCAACCCATAACAAATGTGGGAGCTGGCTTGCCTGCGATACAGACACCTCGGTGCATCAGTTACACCGGGTTGATGCTATCGCAGGCAAGCCAGCTCCCACATTTGATTGGGGGTGCTGCGAATTATTGGGACGTCTTCGCCATCTGCTTGTCCGACGTACGCCAGATCAACCGCGTAGTGTCATACCCCTGCTGTCGCGCCCTGCTCAACAGGTCTTCACGCGTCTCGGCACTCACCGTCGGCGTGCGCGACAGGATCCACATATAGCGCCGGCTCGGGCTGCCGACGATGGCGGTCTTGTAGTCATCGCTGACATACAGCACCCAGTAATCGCCCTTGGCAACGCCCGGCAACAGTGACGTAAACCAGTTATTGAATTCCACCCAGAGCTTGTCGGTTTTACCAGGCACCTGCGGCGTGGCTGTGCCTTTGGCTTCTTGCCACTTCCATTCAGGCGTCAGGCAGCGGTTGAACACCGACATGTCGCCATCCGGCAGCAAGGTGTAACGCGCCTCGGACTGCGCGCAGTTGCGCTGGAAGTACATCGGCAATCGGGCCAACTCATACCAGGTGCCCTGGTAACGCTTGAGGTTGACGTTGGTTGCCGTCTTGGGTTGCAGATCATCGCCAGAATGGCTGGCGCAGCCCGCCAAAAACAGGCTGGCGCAAAGGAACAAAACAAAACGCATCATTCTTCTTCTCCCGCAGGCTCGCGCCCCGGTTTACTTCAGGCCTTGCCCGGAAAACATCAGAACTTTGTCACCGGCGTACTGCACGCTGATAAAGCTGTTTTTATCGCCCCAGGTGCAGCTGGACATGCCCAGCGCACCGGAACAATCGGTCGGCTTACCCAGCAACGACTCCACCTCGGCCTTGGCCATGCCAGCCGACAGTTTCTGGTAGTTTTCTTGAGTGACCTTGCTGCAAGCGGCTAACAGCACGCAAAAAGTCAGCAGGGCGAGACGGCGTAAAGACATGGAAAAGCTCCTGGAGAGACAAAGCAGCTGGGGTATCTGCCAGAAGCTTAGAAGGGAAAAGGGGTGTCTGGTTCCCGACGAGCGAAAACAAAAAAGCCCCGAAAACGCTGAAACGTTTCGGGGCTTCTTCAAGGGTGAACGGCCTCACAACACAGTGGATAACTTATCGCCGTGTATTACTTCTTGTGGTAGCTGGTCACACGCTCAACTTCTTCCTTGGACCCCAGGAACACCGCCACACGCTGGTGCAAACCTTCAGGCTGGATATCGAGGATGCGCTGGTGGCCATCGGTGGACGCACCACCTGCCTGCTCAACCAGGAACGACATCGGGTTGGCTTCGTACATCAGGCGCAGTTTGCCCGGCTTGGACGGCTCGCGGCCGTCGCGTGGGTACATGAACAAGCCACCACGGGTCAGGATGCGGTGCACATCGGCAACCATCGCAGCGACCCAGCGCATGTTGAAGTTCTTTTTCAACGGGCCTTCTTCGCCTTCCATCAACTCGTTGACGTAGCGTTTCACCGGTTCTTCCCAGTGACGCTGGTTAGACATGTTGATGGCAAATTCCTGGGTAGAAGCAGGAATCGAAATGTCTTCGTGGGTCAGCACGAAGCTGCCCATTTCGCGGTCCAGGGTGAAGCCTTTGACGCCATCGCCCAGGGTCAGCACCAGCATGGTCTGTGGACCGTAGATGGCATAACCGGCAGCGACCTGCTCGGTGCCCGGCTGCAGGAAGGCCTTTTCGTTCAGGGCTTCGTTCTGGCTCAGGTATTCATTCGGGCAACGCAGTACCGAGAAGATGGTGCCGACCGGTGCGTTGATGTCGATGTTGGACGAACCGTCCAGTGGGTCGAATACCAGCAGGTAAGCGCCTTTCGGGTACTTTCCAGGGATCTGGTAGGCATTGTCCATTTCTTCGGACGCCATGCCGGCCAGGTGACCGCCCCACTCGTTGGCTTCAAGCAGGATTTCGTTGGAGAGTACGTCGAGCTTCTTCTGCACTTCGCCTTGGACGTTTTCAGTGCCCATGCTGCCCAGGACACCGCCCAGTGCGCCTTTGGAAACGGCGTGGCTGATTTCCTTGCAAGCACGCGCCACCACTTCGATAAGGAAGCGCAGATCGGCAGGCGTGTTGTTGCTGCGGGTCTGCTCGATCAAATAGCGACTCAGGGTAACGCGGGACATGGAAGGCTCCGGAGAATGGGGGGCTGAAAACCCGCGCAGTTTAACGCGAGTCGAGGGTTATTTCCTCTAATCAGAGGATTTAACGCCAATAGAGTTCACGACCTGGCACCACGACCCTCTCCAACATCCCAGAACCCATGTAGGAAGGGGCTTGCCCCTCCCACATTTTTTAACCGCGATGGTTAGTCGAGGGCTTTCCAGATCTCGGTGGCGTACTCGCGGATGGTCCGGTCCGAGCTGAACCAGCCCATGCGCGCGGTATTGAGCACCGCCGAACGCCACCATTCCTTGGAATCGTGCCAGTGGGCTTCGACCCGCGCCTGGGCGTCCCAGTAAGAGTCAAAGTCGGCACACACCAGGAAACGGTCGTAGTCGATCAGCCCATCGATCAAGCCCACATAGCGCCCCGGATCATCCGGCGAGAACACCCCGCCACGGATCGCTTGCAACACGTCGTTCAAGCGATGGGACGCGGCGATGTCCGGCCCGGCGCTGAACTCACCGGCGTGCTTGCGGGCTTCCACCTGCTGGGCACTGAGGCCGAAGATAAACATGTGCTCGGCGCCGACCCGCTCGTGCATCTCCACGTTGGCGCCGTCCATGGTGCCGATGGTCAGCGCGCCGTTGAGGCCGAACTTCATGTTGCTGGTACCCGAGGCCTCGAAGCCGGCAGTGGAAATCTGCTCCGACAAGTCCGCCGCCGGAATGATGCTCTCCGCCAGGCTGACGTTGTAGTTGGGCAGGAACACCACTTTGAGCAAACCGCGCACGGTCGGGTCGTTGTTGACGGTGCGGGCGATGTCGTTGGTCAACTTGATGATCAGCTTGGCCTGGTGGTAGCTGGCTGCAGCCTTGCCGGCGAAGATTTTCACCCGCGGCACCCAGTCGGTGCCCGGCTCGGCGCGGATCGCCTGGTACAGCGCCACGGTGTGCAGCAGGTTGAGCAGTTGGCGCTTGTATTCGTGGATGCGCTTGACCTGCACATCGAACATTGCCGCCGGGTTGATCGCGATACCCAGGCGCTCATGAATGATCTGGGCCAGTGCTCGCTTGCTGTGCAGGCGCTGTTCAGCGAAAGACTTGCGGAAAGCCTGCTTCTCGGCGAACGGCTCCAATTCGATCAAACGCTGCTCGGGCTGGTCGAGAATATCCGGCCCCAGGGCTTCCACCAGCATATCGGTCAGCTTGGGGTTGGCCTGGTACAACCAGCGGCGGAAGGTGATGCCGTTGGTTTTGTTGTTGATGCGTTCGGGATACAGCTTGTGCAGCTCGGAGAACACCGTGCTGCGCATCAGCTGAGTATGCAGGCCCGATACACCGTTGACGCTATGGGAGCCGAGGAATGCCAGGTTGCCCATGCGCACGCGGCGGCCGTTGTCTTCTTCGATCAGCGAGACGGCGCGCAGTACGTCGAAGTCGTGGATGCCCTTGGCGCGCAACGAGTCGATGTGCTGGGCGTTGATCAGGTAGATGATCTGCATGTGCCGGGGCAACATGCGCTCCATCAGACCTACGGGCCAGGTTTCCAGCGCCTCGGGCAGCAGGGTGTGGTTGGTGTACGACAGGGTTTCGACGGTGACATCCCACGCGGCTTCCCACGGCACATCATGCAGGTCGACCAGTTGGCGCATCAGCTCGGCCACGGCGATGGACGGATGGGTGTCGTTGAGCTGGATCGCGGCGTGTTCGCCCAGGCTCAGTACCGAACCGTGCATGTTCTTGTGGCGGCGCAGCAAATCCTGCAAGGACGCCGAAACGAAGAAGTACTCCTGGCGCAGGCGCAGTTCCTGCCCCGCTTCGGTGCTGTCGGCCGGGTAAAGCACGCGAGAGATGCTTTCGGCACGGGCTACTTCGGCGACGGCGCCCAAGTGGTCACCGGCATTGAAGCGCTCCAGGTGCAAGTCTTCCACTGCCCGTGCACGCCAAAGGCGCAGGGTGTTGACGCTCGCGCCACGCCAGCCGACTACCGGGGTGTCATAGGCAACAGCCCTGACAGTTTCGTTGGGCGACCACACCTGGATCATCTTGCCGGAGGCGTCCGCCAGGGTTTCGACGCTGCCGCCAAAGCCGATCGGGTAAATCACTTCAGCGCGTTCGAACTCCCAAGGGTTACCAAAATCCAGCCAGCGTTCGGTCTGCTCCTGCTGCCAGCCATCAACGATGGCCTGGCGGAACAAGCCGTGCTCATAGCGAATGCCATAGCCATGGCCGGCAATCCCCAGGGTCGACATGCTTTCCATAAAGCACGCCGCCAGACGGCCCAGGCCACCATTGCCGAGAGCCGCGTCGGGCTCCAGCAGGCGGATGCGCTCCAGATCGACTCCCAACTCCGACAGCGCTTCACGGGCGATCTCCAACACGCCCAGATTGCTCAGGCTGTCGTACAACAGACGGCCAATGAGAAATTCCAGCGAGAGGTAATAAACGCGCTTCTGGCCTTTGCGATAAATACGCCGCGTGTGGTCCATCCAGTGATCGACCATCTGGTCGCGGGCGGCCAGGGCAATGGCTTCGAACCAGTCATGGTCAAAGGCGTGATCCGGGTCTTTGCCCACCGCGTAGGTGAGTTTGGTCAAGACAGCATCGCGGAATGCGGCTACCTCTGCTTCTCGTGCAAGCGGTTCCTGAGACATCGGTGCGACCTCGGGCGAGATTGAAGGAGTTGCTAGAGCCTAGTCGGTCTGACAGACGGTAGACGTGCTGGTTCGGCAGTTTTTTAACTCATTCACCATTGGCTGAATTTGATGCAGGGGTCGTGCCCGATCAGCCCGCGGCGAAGCCTTTGAGCTGAAACCTGCAAAATATTGTTCAAAAAACCACCAATCCCGGTATGATCCCGCGCCCGTATACCGCCCCACCCTGGAACCCTGATGAAGCCTCAACTGATCGCCGCCGCGGAACTCGACCGTCTAGAGACCTGGCAGAAATATTCCGCCCACATGTGCGGCGGCTGCGTGTCCAGCTGTTGCACCCTGCCGGTTGAGGTGAAGATCAAGGACCTGATCCGCATTGGCATCGTCGACGAGTTCGAGCGTGGCGACCCGCCGAAGAACATCGCCAAGCGTTTGCAGAAAGAAGGCATCGTCGAGCGCTACAACAACAAATCCGAGATTTTTACCCTACAGCGCATGAGCAACAACGACTGCCTGTATCTAGATCGTAAGACGCGCTTCTGCACTATTTATGACAAGCGCCCGGATACCTGCCGCAACCACCCGAAAATCGGGCCGCGGCCGGGGTACTGTGCCTACAAGCCCAAGGAAGTGGTGCGCGAGACCAACTTCAAGACTCTCGATAAATTCTGACTCGGGTTTTGTAGTGTTCTGAAGGGCCTCATCGGGGGCAAGCCCCCTCCCACACTTTGATTTGGGAACACATTCAACTGTGGGAGCTGGCTTGCCTGCGATGGGGCCAGTAAAGACAACACACAAACAGCAGGCACAAAAAAACGCCCCCGGCCTTTCGACCGGGGGCGTTTTTCATTCAGCCTGAGTTAACTCAGTTCTTGGCTTTCTTGGCAGCGCGGGTACGCTCGCCTTCGTCCAGGATCTTCTTACGCAGGCGGATCGACTTAGGCGTGACTTCGCACAGCTCGTCGTCCTGGATGAATTCCAGGGCCTGTTCCAGGGTGAAGCGAACAGGTGGAACCAGAGCGATGGTTTCGTCTTTGCCCGAAGCACGCATGTTGTCGAGCTTCTTGCCTTTGGTTGGGTTGACGCCCATGTCGTTGTCACGGCTGTTCAGACCAACGATCTGGCCGTTGTAGATCTCTTGACCGTGTTCAACGAACAGCTTGCCACGCGCCTGGAGGGTTTCCAGGGAGTAGGTCAGCGCCTTGCCGGTTTCTACCGATACCAGAACACCGTTCTGACGGCCGGACATGTCGCCGGACTTCATGGTGTCGTAGCGATCGAAGATCGAGGTCAGGATGCCAGCACCGTTGGTCAGGGTCAGGAACTGGTTACGGAAACCGATCAGACCGCGAGCAGGGATGTTGTATTCCAGACGTACACGGCCTTTGCCATCCGGCACCATGTTGGTCAGGTCGCCCTTACGCAGACCCATCTCTTCCATGACCTTGCCCTGGGATTCTTCAGGGGTGTCGATGGTGACGTTTTCGAACGGTTCCTGCTTCACGCCGTCAACAGTACGGATGATCACTTCCGGACGACCAACACCCATTTCGAAGCCTTCGCGACGCATGGTTTCGATCAGTACCGAGAGGTGCAGCTCACCACGGCCGGAGACCTTGAACTTGTCAGCCGAGTCGCCTTCTTCAACGCGCAGAGCAACGTTGTACAGCAGCTCCTTGTCCAGACGCTCCTTGATGTTACGGGAGGTCACGAACTTGCCTTCTTTACCGCAGAACGGCGAGTCGTTTACCTGGAAGGTCATGGAAACGGTTGGCTCGTCAACGGTCAGAGGCTTCATCGCCTCAACGTTGTCCGGCTGGCACAGGGTGTCGGAGATGAACAGCGAGTCCATGCCGCTTACGCATACGATGTCGCCAGCGAAAGCTTCTTCAACGTCGATACGGTGCAGACCGTGGTGACCCATCAGCTTCAGGATACGACCGTTACGCTTCTTGCCGTCGGCGCCGATAGCCACAACCGGGGTGTTCGGCTTGACGCTACCACGAGCGATACGGCCAACGCCGATAACACCCAGGAAGCTGTTGTAGTCCAGTGCCGAGATTTGCATCTGGAACGGGCCGTCACGGTCAACTTTCGGCGCGGGTACGTTGTCGACGATCGACTGGTACAGCGGGGTCATGTCTTCAGCCATGTCGGTGTGGTCAAGACCAGCAATACCGTTCAGGGCCGAGGCGTAGATGACCTGGAAGTCCAGCTGTTCTTCGGTAGCACCCAGGTTGTCGAACAGGTCGAAGATCTGGTCCAGAACCCAGTCCGGACGCGCGCCTGGACGGTCAACCTTGTTGATGCACACGATCGGACGCAGGCCGGCTTCGAAAGCCTTCTTGGTCACGAAACGAGTTTGCGGCATAGGGCCGTCTTGAGCGTCAACCAGCAGCAGAACGGAGTCAACCATCGACATTACGCGTTCTACTTCGCCGCCGAAGTCGGCGTGGCCCGGGGTATCCACGATGTTGATGTGGTAGCCGTTCCAGTTGATGGCGGTGTTTTTTGCCAGGATGGTAATACCGCGCTCTTTTTCCTGGTCGTTGGAGTCCATCACGCGCTCGTCGTTGAGCTCGTTGCGCTCCAGGGTGCCGGATTGACGCAGGAGTTTGTCTACCAGGGTGGTTTTACCATGGTCAACGTGAGCAATGATGGCGATGTTACGTAGATTTTCGATCACTTGTGTATCTCGATCAGAGGATTCGGTGTGCTGACAGGTCGTGGCAGCGATTAACAGTAGAGTCAGGCCTTGCCGTTACAGCTTGACGGCAGAGTCGGGGGGCCGGTGACGCAGGCCACAGGCAAACAGCCCCGGGCTCTTAGCTCGGTCGATAAACGCGCACATTGGCATGCCCCTCACTGAGCAAATGGTGGGCATGCAGGCGACTCATCACGCCTTTGTCGCAATACAACAGGTACTGACGGCTGTTATCCAGTTCCTTGAAACGCGCGTTCAGTGCGTAGAACGGCAGCGTTTGCACGTCGATGCCGGCGATTTCCAGCGGCTCATCCTCAGCGGCATCCGGGTGACGGATGTCGATGACGATCTGGCCGGCCAGGGCTTCGCTGACTTCTTCGATTTTTACATCCTGACCCAACTCGTCGATCACCCGATCGATTGGGACCAGCTTGGCGTTCTCGAGCGCACGCTCCAGAATCGCCATGTCGAATTCTTTCTCTTCATGCTCCACGCGGTGACGCTTGGCGTGGGTCTTTGGGTTCACCGAAATGACCCCGCAGTACTCGGGCATGTGCTTGGCAAAGTCGGCGGTGCCAATTTGCTCTGCCAGGTCGATGATGTCCTGCTTGTGGCTGGCGATCAGCGGGCGCAACACCAGCTTCTCGGTGACGCAGTCGATGATCGACAGGTTCGGCAGCGTCTGGCTGGACACCTGGGAAATCGCCTCGCCGGTCACCAGCGCGTCAATCTGCAATTGATCGGCGATTCGGGAAGCGGCGCGCAACATCATACGCTTCAATACCACGCCCATATGACTGTTATCGACTTTGCCGAGAATTTCGCCCAGCACTTCCTCGAACGGCACGCTTACAAATAGCACGCGCTGGGAGCTGCCGTACTTCTTCCAGATAAAGTGCGCAACTTCCATCACGCCCAATTCATGGGCACGCCCGCCCAGGTTAAAGAAGCAGAAGTGGCTCATCAGGCCGCGGCGCATGATCTGGTAGGCCGCCACCGTGGAATCGAAACCGCCGGACATCAATACCAGGGTCTGTTCCAGGGCGCCCAGCGGGTAGCCGCCGATGCTGTTGTGCTGGCTGTGGATCACAAACAACCGTTGGTCGCGAATTTCCATGCGCACTTCAATTTGCGGCGCTTTAAGGGAAATTCCAGCGGCGCCGCACTCGCGACGCAGCTTGCTGCCGACGTATTTCTCGACATCCATGGAGCTGAAGGTGTGCTTGCCGGCACGCTTGCAGCGCACCGAAAAAATCTTCCCTTCAAGCGCACTGCCGTAGTGCTGCTTGCACTTTTCGGTGATGTCATCGAAGTCGCCCAGCGGGTACTCATCCACCTGCAGGAAATGCGCGATGCCCGGCATGCAGCTCAGGCGCTCGGTCATGTCCTTCAAGGCTTTGGCGTCGGTAATGCGGGTTTCCAGCTCGAGGTTGTCCCACACGCCGTTCACCACCACAGCCGGGTCCAGGTCACGGAGCACGGCACGGATGTTCTTGGCCAACTGACGGATGAAACGCGTCCGTACCGGTCGGCTTTTGATGGTGATCTCGGGGAAGACTTTAACGATTAATTTCATGGAAACAGCGCGCGCCGGGCCTGCTGAAAAAGGGGGGCGCGGATTATAGCGGAAATCGCTCAAGGTTTAACCAGTTAATATGCATCGAACGTGCAACGCACCAAAACGGGTCATTTACACAAATAAACGCTACATTGCAGTGCGCTATTTCTCGCGCTTTGGCCTATTGCACCGCTATAGGGGCCATTTTGAGGCAAAAAGACCATGTTGGCGCACTGGCATGTAATTTGCTCTCTTGTGAGGCAGGTTGCCTTGGCGGAGTATCCGCGCCGGCATCACCCACATTCTAAGGGCTAACTCCACTACCCAAGCCCGAAGCCACCCGGAGGACACCATGTCGAAGTCGGTTCAACTCATCAAAGATCATGACGTTAAATGGATTGATCTGCGCTTCACGGACACAAAAGGCACTCAGCACCACGTGACCATGCCGGCTCGCGACGCGCTGGATGATGCTTTCTTCGAAGAAGGCAAAATGTTCGACGGTTCCTCCATCGCCGGCTGGAAAGGCATTGAAGCTTCCGACATGATCCTGATGCCGGACGACAGCACTGCCGTGCTGGACCCGTTCACCGAAGAGCCGACCCTGATCCTGGTCTGCGACGTGATCGAGCCGTCGACCATGCAAGGCTACGACCGCGACCCACGTGCGATCGCCAAGCGTGCCGAGGAATACCTGAAGTCCACCGGTATTGGTGACACTGTATTCGTGGGCCCGGAGCCAGAGTTCTTCATCTTCGACCAGGTTAAGTTCAAGTCCGACATCTCTGGCTCCATGTTCAAGATCTACTCCGAACAAGGTTCGTGGATGTCCGACCAGGACGTGGAAGGCGGCAACCATGGCCACCGTCCAGGCATCAAAGGCGGCTACTTCCCGGTTCCACCGTTCGACCACGACCACGAAATCCGTACCTCCATGTGCAACGCCATGGAAGACATGGGCCTGGTCATCGAAGTGCATCACCACGAAGTGGCGACTGCCGGCCAGAACGAAATCGGTGTGAAGTTCAACACCCTGGTGGCCAAGGCTGACGAAGTTCAGACCCTGAAGTACTGCGTACACAACACTGCCGTCGCTTACGGCCGTACCGCTACCTTCATGCCCAAGCCTCTGTACGGCGATAACGGTTCGGGTATGCACGTTCACCTGTCCATCGCCAAAGAAGGCAAGAACACCTTCGCAGGTGAAGGTTATGCCGGCCTGTCCGACACCGCCCTGTACTTCATCGGCGGCATCATCAAGCACGGTAAGGCCCTTAACGGCTTCACCAACCCGTCGACCAACTCCTACAAGCGTCTGGTCCCAGGTTTCGAAGCGCCGGTAATGCTGGCCTACTCGGCGCGTAACCGCTCTGCCTCGATCCGTATTCCTTACGTGTCCAGCCCGCGCGCTCGCCGTATCGAAGCTCGCTTCCCGGACCCGGCTGCCAACCCATACCTGGCCTTCGCTGCGCTGGTCATGGCCGGCCTGGACGGTATCCAGAACAAGATCCACCCTGGCGACGCCGCCGACAAGAACTTGTACGACCTGCCGCCTGAAGAGGCCAAAGAGATCCCACAAGTGTGCGGCAGCCTGAAAGAAGCCCTGGAAGAGCTGGATAAGGGCCGTGCGTTCCTGACCAAAGGCGGCGTGTTCAGCGACGACTTCATCGACGCTTACATCGCCCTGAAAAGCGAAGAAGAAATCAAGGTGCGCACCTTCGTACACCCACTGGAATACGAGCTGTACTACAGCTGCTGATCCGGTAGCGCGGCTTCTTAAGAGCGGCGTGACGAAAAAGACCTCCCCCGGGAGGTCTTTTTTTGCCTGGGCGTTACGCTACGCCAGCTCTGCAAACCCAATCAAAGTGTGGGAGCTGGCTTGCCTGCGATAGCGCACTACCGGCCACCTGCTGTATCACTGACATACCGCCATCGCGGGCAAGCCCGCTCCCACAGGAGATCACCTTTGAGGCATCGACTTGTATTTGCCCTGCTGTTCATCAGTGCCAGTGCGAGCGCTGCGCCGCCTACGCTCGAACCCCTGCTCAACAGCATCGCCGAACGCCTGGAGATTGCCGACCAGGTGGCCTTGAGCAAATGGGACAGCCACAAGCCCGTCGAAGACAAAAAACGCGAGCAGGAAGTGATCGCCAGCGTCGTCGCTCAGGCCCCGAGCTACAAGCTTGAGCCCGCCGCCGCCGAGCAGTTTTTCTCGGCGCAGATCGAGGCGAACAAACTGGTGCAATACACCCACCTGTCCGACTGGCAGTTCCAGGGCAAGGCCCCCGACGAGCCTCGCCCGGACCTGATCAAGCAGATTCGCCCGCAGCTGGATGAGCTGCAAAAACGCCTGCTGCAACAACTGGCCGACTTCACCCCACAGCGTGCCGACCCGCAGTGCCCCCAATGGCTGGCCACCGCCGTGCATGAGCCGCTGAATGATCCGCTGCGCCAACTGGCAATGATCCGCGCCACCGCCGAACTCTGCATCTACAAAGGCTAATGACTGCAAACCCGGTAAAAATGTGGGAGCAAGCCCCCTCCCACATTTGGGCTGCATGCACTCAGGGCCATCTCTGGCAGCTTCCTGAACAACCTTCACAAAATCGCACTATATTGGTGCGATAGGTTGCACCCTCACTCCAGCCACAGCCCATTTTGGTTCGAATCTTCCCGTTCAAGCTGGCAGAACGCCACAGTTTCGCGCCACAAACGCCTATTTCAGGGCTTTAACGCTTCTTTTCGGAGCCTTGGTTTGGTTTTTGCATTTTCCTTTTATCAGCGTGTGCCTCAAGCCTGCGCCTTGCTCCAAAAGAGGTCCCGATGACCATCAGTGATGCACTGCACCGTTTGTTACTCGACAACCTGACCACCGCGACCATCCTGCTCAATGCCGACCTGCGCCTTGAGTACATGAACCCGGCGGCGGAGATGCTCCTGGCCATCAGCGGCCAGCGCAGCCATGGGCAGTTCATCAGCGAGCTGTTCACGGAGTCGGCCGAAGCCTTGAGCTCGTTGCGCCAGGCCGTGGAGCAGGCACATCCGTTCACCAAGCGCGAAGCGATGCTCACCGCCCTCACCGGCCAGACACTAACGGTCGATTACGCGGTAACCCCCATTCTGAGCAATGGCGCCACGCTGCTATTGCTCGAAGTACACCCCCGCGACCGCCTGCTGCGCATCACCAAGGAAGAGGCGCAGCTGTCCAAGCAGGAAACCAGCAAGATGCTGGTGCGCGGCCTGGCTCACGAGATCAAGAACCCGCTCGGCGGGATTCGCGGCGCCGCGCAGCTGCTGGCCCGCGAGCTGCCCGAGGAGCATCTCAAGGACTACACCAACGTCATCATCGAAGAAGCCGACCGCCTGCGTAACCTGGTAGACCGGATGCTCGGCTCCAACAAGTTGCCGTCATTGGCGATGACCAACGTGCATGAGGTGCTGGAGCGCGTCTGCCAACTGGTCGAGGCCGAAAGCCAGGGCTGCATCACCCTGGTACGCGACTATGACCCGAGCATTCCCGACGTATTGATCGACCGCGAGCAAATGATCCAGGCGGTGCTCAATATCGTGCGCAACGCCATGCAGGCCATCAGCAGCCAGAACGAGCTGCGCCTGGGCCGCATCAGCCTGCGCACCCGCGCCCTGCGCCAGTTCACCATCGGCCATGTACGCCATCGCCTGGTGACCAAGGTCGAGATCATCGACAACGGCCCCGGCATTCCCGCCGAACTGCAGGAAACCATCTTCTTCCCCATGGTCAGTGGCCGCCCGGACGGTACCGGGCTGGGCCTGGCCATTACCCAGAACATCATCAGCCAGCACCAGGGCCTGATCGAATGTGAGAGCCATCCCGGCCACACCACGTTCTCGATCTTCCTGCCATTGGAACAAGGAGCCCCCACGACATGAGCCGTAGTGAAACTGTCTGGATCGTCGATGACGACCGTTCTATCCGTTGGGTCCTGGAAAAAGCCTTGCAACAGGAAGGCATGACCACCCAAAGCTTCGACAGCGCCGACGGGGTGATGAGCCGCCTGGCACGCCAGCAGCCGGACGTGATCATCTCCGACATTCGTATGCCCGGCGCAAGCGGCCTGGACTTGCTGGCGCGCATCCGCGAGCAGCACCCGCGCTTGCCGGTGATCATCATGACTGCGCACTCGGACCTGGACAGCGCTGTCGCGTCCTACCAGGGCGGCGCCTTTGAATACCTGCCCAAGCCATTCGACGTGGATGAGGCGGTGGCGCTGGTCAAGCGCGCCAACCAGCACGCCCAGGAACAACAGAACCAGGAAGCCCCGCCAACTCTGACCCGCACCCCGGAAATCATCGGTGAAGCGCCAGCGATGCAGGAAGTGTTTCGCGCCATCGGGCGCTTGAGCCACTCCAACATCACTGTGCTGATCAATGGCGAGTCGGGCACCGGTAAAGAGCTGGTGGCCCATGCCCTGCACCGTCACAGCCCGCGTGCGGCCTCGCCGTTTATCGCACTGAACATGGCGGCGATCCCCAAGGACCTGATGGAGTCCGAGCTGTTCGGCCATGAGAAAGGCGCGTTCACCGGCGCGGCCAACCTGCGTCGCGGGCGCTTTGAACAGGCCGACGGCGGCACGCTGTTTCTCGATGAGATCGGCGACATGCCGGCCGATACCCAGACCCGCTTGCTACGGGTGTTGGCGGACGGTGAGTTCTATCGTGTCGGCGGGCACACACCGGTCAAGGTTGATGTGCGCATCATTGCGGCCACCCACCAGAACCTCGAAACCCTGGTACACGCGGGCAAGTTCCGTGAGGACTTGTTCCACCGCCTCAATGTGATCCGCATCCATATCCCGCGCATGTCGGACCGCCGCGAAGACATTCCGACTCTCGCCCGCCACTTCCTCAGCCGCGCCGCCCTGGAGCTGGCGGTGGAGCCCAAGCTGCTCAAAAGCGAGACCGAGGAATACCTCAAGAACCTGCCGTGGCCCGGCAACGTGCGCCAGCTGGAGAACACCTGCCGCTGGATCACCGTAATGGCCTCCGGGCGTGAAGTGCATATCAGCGACCTGCCGCCTGAGCTGCTGAGCCTGCCGCAAGATTCGGCACCGGTAACCAACTGGGAACAAGCGCTGCGCCAATGGGCCGACCAGGCGTTGGCGCGCGGCCAGTCGAACCTGCTGGACAGCGCCGTGCCGGCATTCGAGCGGATCATGATTGAGACCGCGTTGAAGCATACAGCCGGCCGCCGTCGCGATGCGGCCGTGCTGCTGGGTTGGGGGCGCAATACCCTGACGCGCAAGATCAAGGAATTGGGGATGAAGGTAGATGGTGGGGATGATGATGAGGGTGATGAGGCCTGATCACACCTCCCAGATCCACTGAAAGTCTTATGTGGGAGGGGGCTTGCTCCCGATAGCAGTAGTTCAGTCACCACATCTGTGTCTGACCCACCGCTATCGGGAGCAAGCCCCCTCCCACATTTGGATCTCTGCAATTCCACGACTGTGCACCGCTTCAATGCACCATGAACCGGCATCGGGCACGGGCCGGATACGTGGAAGACCGTTATCGCGGAACAACTCTCGCAAGCTGAAACCACCAAAGCCCCGGATTACGGGGCTTTGCGCTTTTTGGAAAAATTTTATGGGTGAAATTGCAAACTCTGGCACGCGCCCTGCAATAACCCTCGTACAACCCAGTTTCGGGGACCTTGGTACAGGCAGGCCGAGAATCCCCTCTTTAACACCGAAGCCCTTGGCTTCACCCGTTTTGGGAGCCCTGGTACAGGCAGGCCGGGAACTCCCTCTTTTATTGCTCTTGGAGATGGACCTCCAGCCGCCAGCGGTCATCGACCTGCTCGCCTTTCCACTCCCCACGCAACGGTCGCGCCGCCACCAGGTTCAGCAGCAAACCACCATCGGTCTTGCGCACACGCCAGTTCACGTCCTTGTCATTGACCTTGAGCTGCCCGCTGGCCGCCTTGCCCTGGGCGTCAAACAGCAGCGCCACGGTGCCGTCGATATGCTCGCCGTGCAGCTTGGGTTCACGGTTGAACCACACCGCTACACCGTCGACAGCCGGCACCACCTCCAGTAACTGGGCTGGGTCTGGCGTGGTCAGGCGACCGATCATCAAACCCACCATCAAGCCGACAATCGCCAACGAGCCCAAAACCCTCGGCAATAGCTTCGGCCTCGGGTCTTCTTCAGGGGTAGAATGCAGCGCATCTTTGCCTTCGGAGCCGTGCATGTTTCACGTCATCCTTTTTCAACCAGAAATTCCGCCGAATACCGGCAACGTTATCAGGCTGTGCGCCAACAGTGGCTGCCACCTGCATTTGATCGAGCCGTTGGGCTTCGACATGGACGACAAGCGCCTGCGCCGCGCCGGGCTGGACTACCACGAGTACGCCACCCTCAAGCGTCACGCCGACCTGGCCAGTTGCCTGGAAAGCCTGGGCCATCCGCGCCTGTTCGCGTTCACCACCAAGGGTTCGCGCCCGTTTCACGATGCCAGCTTTGCCGAGGGCGATGCCTTCCTGTTCGGCCCGGAAAGCCGTGGCCTGCCGGCCGAGGTGCTCGACGCATTGCCCGATGGCCACCGCCTGCGTTTGCCGATGCGCGAGGGCTGCCGCAGCCTGAACCTGTCCAACACCGTCGCAGTGGCCGTCTACGAAGGCTGGCGCCAGCTTGGCTTTAAGTAACACCGCATAACAAATGTGGGAGGGGGCTTGCCCCCGATGGCGGCGTGTCAGTCAACATTTATGTGACTGGTCCACCGCTATCGGGAGCAAGCCCCCTCCCACATTTTTTACGGCGTCGACTTATTGAACCGTCGGCGCGCCTTCCTGTTGCATGCGCTGCAGCTCTTGGGCGTACAGGGCATCGAAGTTCACCGGAGCCAGCATCAACGCCGGGAACGAGCCACGGGTGACCAGGCTGTCCAGGGTCTCACGGGCATACGGGAACAGGATGTTCGGGCAGAACGCGCCCAGGGTGTGGCTCATGGACGCTTCGTCCAGGCCCTGGATCAGGAAGATGCCGGCCTGTTGCACTTCAGCGATGAAGGCCACTTCTTCGCCGTTCTTGACGGTCACCGACAGGGTCAGCACCACTTCGTGGAAGTCGCCTTCCAGGGCTTTCTGACGGGTGTTCAGGTCCAGCGCAACGCTTGGGGTCCATTCCTGACGGAAGATCGCCGGGCTTTTCGGTGCTTCGAACGACAGGTCACGCACGTAGATGCGCTGCAGCGAAAATTGTGGGCCTTGGTCTTGCGCTGCTTCGGTGTTCTGTTGATCAGTCATCGCAGATCCTTCTTTATCTTGGGGTTCTTAAGGGGTTAGCAGTCAGACGGACAGCAGCGCATCAAGTTTACCGGCGCGCTCCAGAGCGAACAGGTCATCGCAACCACCGATGTGCTTGGCGCCGATCCAGATCTGCGGGACCGACGTGCGGCCGGCCTTCTGGGCCATTTCGGCACGCACCTGGGGCTTGCCATCGACCTTGATCTCTTCGAAGGCAACACCCTTTTTCTCAAGCAGGGCCTTGGCCCGCATGCAGTAAGGGCACCAATCGCTGGAATACACGACAACCTGGCTCATATCACTTCACCAACGGCAGGTTATCGCCACGCCAGCTGCTGATACCACCCGACAGCTTGGCGGCGGTGAAGCCGGTCTTGAGCATCTCGCGGGCGTGGGTGCCGGAGTGCTGGCCTTGGGCGTCGACCAGGATGATGGTCTTGGCCTTGTATTTTTCCAGCTCGGCCAAGCGTGCGATCAGCTTGTCCTGGGGAATGTTCAGGGCGCCAACGATATGGCCGGCGGCATAATCCTTGGCCGGGCGAATATCGACGACAACGGCCTCATCCTTGTTGACCAGCGCGGTCAGCTCCGACGTGCTCAGGCTGCGACCACCGCGGCTCAGTTCATGTGCGATCAGCAACGCCAGCAGGATGACGAAGGCACCCACGAGCAGGTAGTGGGCAGTGGCAAATGCAATCAGGTGATCAACCATCAAGGAGGTTCCAGGGCGTTAAAATGGCGGTAAGTATACACAGCCGCCAAGGAGGGCCAACCCCCGTAAAGCGGTGACGCGCTCGGAACTTCGCTTTAAACTGCCACTCCCTTTTCCATTGTCTTCCTTTATTACCGCCGCGAGAGGATCTATGACTACCACGCCTAAACCTTTGGTCCTGATAATTCTCGATGGCTTCGGACACAGTGAAAGCCACCACGACAACGCCGTGTACTCGGCCAACAAGCCCGTGCTGGACCGCCTGAGCGCTACCGTCCCCAACGGATTGATCTCCGGTTCCGGCATGGACGTGGGCCTGCCGGATGGCCAGATGGGCAACTCGGAAGTCGGCCACATGAACCTCGGCGCCGGACGAGTGGTATACCAGGACTTCACCCGCGTCACCAAAGCGATCCGCGATGGCGAGTTCTTCGAGAACCCGACCATCTGCGCCGCGGTCGATAAAGCCGTGGCCGCCGGCAAGGCCGTGCATTTCATGGGCCTGCTGTCGGACGGCGGCGTACACAGCCATCAGGACCATCTGGTGGCAATGGCCGAACTGGCCTTCAAGCGCGGCGCCGACAAGATCTACCTGCACGCCTTCCTCGACGGCCGCGACACCCCGCCGAAAAGCGCGCAATCGTCCATCGAACTGCTCGACACCACCTTCGCCGCCCTCGGCAAGGGCCGCATCGCCAGCCTGGTGGGCCGTTACTTTGCCATGGACCGCGACAACCGCTGGGACCGCGTGTCCCAGGCCTACAACCTGATCGTCGACGGCCAGGCCGAATTCAATGCCGCCACTGCCCAGGAAGGCCTGGAAGCGGCCTACGCCCGTGGCGAGAGCGATGAGTTCGTCAAAGCCACCACCATCGGCGAGCCGGTGAAGGTCGAAGACGGCGACGCCGTAGTATTCATGAACTTCCGCGCCGACCGTGCCCGCGAGTTGAGCCATGTGTTCGTCGATGAAGGTTTCAAGGACTTCGAGCGCGCACGCCAGCCGAAAGTCGAGTTCGTCATGCTCACCCAATACGCCGCCAACATCCCGGCCCCGTCGGCGTTCGCCCCGGGCAGCCTGGAAAACGTGCTGGGTGATTACTTGGCGAAAAACGGCAAGACCCAGCTGCGCATCGCCGAGACCGAGAAGTACGCCCACGTGACGTTCTTCTTCTCCGGCGGCCGCGAAGAACCGTTCCCGGGCGAAGAGCGCATCCTGATCCCATCGCCAAAAGTCGCCACCTACGACCTGCAGCCGGAAATGAGTGCGCCGGAAGTGACCGATAAGATCGTCGATGCCATCGACAACCAGCGTTACGACGTGATCGTCGTCAACTACGCCAACGGCGACATGGTCGGCCATAGTGGCAACCTGGAAGCGGCGGTAAAGGCCGTTGAATGCCTGGACCTGTGCGTTGGCCGCATTGTCGACGCCCTGGAAAAAGTCGGCGGCGAAGCGCTGATCACCGCAGACCATGGCAACTGCGAGCAGATGTCCGACGAGTCCACCGGTCAGGCGCATACCGCCCACACCACCGAGCCGGTGCCGTTCATCTACGTTGGCAAGCGCGACTTCAAAGTGCGTAATGGAGGCGTACTGGCGGATGTGGCGCCGACCATGCTGATGCTGATGGGGCTGGAGCAACCGAAGGAGATGACCGGGACCTCCATCCTGGTCTGATCCAAAGTACGCCACAAAACAGTGTGGGAGCGGGCTTGCCCGCGATAGCGGCTAATCAGTCGACATCTATGTCGCTGCCCCACCGCAATCGCGGGCAAGCCCGCTCCCACATTGGTTTTGTGGCGTTTGGTAGATATCTTTTTGCCATACCACCGCCACTCGGCACCTATCTTGCCCGCAAGCCCCAATTGGGCGTTTTTTTTGCAGCGCTTGGCGGGCATACTAGGCCGTCCTTTTCCCCTGGTGTCGCCCGCCTCTATGCTTCGCGCCTTGATAACCCTTGCTCTTGTCTGCCTGCTCCAACCGGCGTTTGCCGATGAGCGCGCACAAACCCAACAACAGTTGGACGCTACGCGTCAGGACATTACCGAGCTGAAAAAGCTGCTCGGCAAGCTCCAGGAAGAAAAATCCGGGGTGCAAAAAGACCTGCGCGGCACGGAAACCGAAATGGGCAAGCTTGAGAAGCAGGTCCAGGAGTTGCAAAAAGAACTAAAGAAGAGCGAGTCGGAACTGGAGCGACTCGACGCTGAGAAAAAAAAACTCCAGAGCGCACGCGTTGAACAGCAACGCCTGATCGCGATCCAGGCCCGCGCCGCCTACCAGAGCGGCCGCCAGGAATACCTCAAGCTGCTGCTCAACCAGCAGAACCCGGAAAAATTCGCCCGCACCCTCACCTATTACGATTACCTGAGCCAGGCGCGCCTGGCGCAATTGAAGGGTTTCAATGAAACCCTGCGCCAATTGGCCAATGTCGAGCAGGAAATTGCCGACCAGCAGTCGCAACTGCTCGACCAGAAAAGCGCCCTCGACGTTCAGCGCGACCAGTTGGACAAGGTACGCAAGGAGCGCCAGCAGGCCCTGGCCAAGCTCAACAGCGATGTAAAAGCCCGCGACGCCAAGCTCCAGGCCCGCGAGCAGGATCAGGCCGACCTGGCCAAAGTGCTCAAGACCATCGAAGAAACCCTGGCCCGCCAGGCACGCGAGGCCGAAGAAGCGCGGCAAAAAGCGCTGATCGCCCAGCAGGAAGCGGAAAAAAAGCGTCAGCGTGAGGCCGAACTGGCTGCCACCAGCGACGCGCCGGCACCGCGCAAACCCGCGCGCGCCAGCCCCGGCCCGCTGGTTTCCAGCAGCGGCGAGTCGTTCGGCGGCCCTTTTGCTTCAGCGCGGGGCAAACTTCCATGGCCGGTTGATGGTCGACTATTGGCACGCTTTGGGGAAACCCGTGGCGATGACACCCGCGCCAAGTGGGATGGGGTGATGATCAGCGCCTCAGCCGGCAGCCAGGTCCATGCCGTTCACGGTGGGCGCGTGGTGTTTGCCGATTGGCTGCGGGGCGCCGGTTTACTGGTGATTCTCGACCATGGAAATGGCTATTTGAGCCTTTACGGCCACAATCAGACATTACTCAAGTCGGCAGGTGATGTTGTAAAAGCCGGTGAATCCATCTCCACTGTCGGTAACAGTGGCGGCCAGGACACCCCGGCGCTGTACTTCGCTATTCGTCAGCAGGGTCGCCCGAGCGATCCCGCACAATGGTGCCGTTCCCAAGGATAGGGCCGCATCTACATTAGGAGTTCGTTCGACATGCTGCATTTGTCCCGCCTCACTTCGCTGGCCCTGACGATCGCCCTGGTGATCGGCGCGCCTCTGGCTTTTGCCGACCAGGCTGCACCCGCTGCAATGGCCGCGACCACCAAGGCGCCGTTGCCGCTGGATGAGCTGCGCACCTTTGCCGAGGTCATGGACCGGATCAAGGCAGCGTATGTCGAACCCGTAGACGACAAGGCCCTGCTGGAAAATGCCATCAAGGGCATGCTCAGCAACCTCGACCCGCACTCCGCCTACCTGGGCCCTGAAGATTTCGCCGAGCTGCAGGAAAGCACCAGCGGCGAGTTCGGTGGCCTGGGCATCGAAGTGGGCTCCGAAGACGGCCAGATCAAAGTGGTCTCGCCCATCGACGATACCCCTGCATCCAAGGCCGGTATCCAGGCCGGCGACCTGATCGTGAAGATCAACGGCCAGCCGACCCGTGGCCAGAGCATGACCGAGGCCGTCGACAAGATGCGCGGCAAGCTCGGCCAGAAAATCACCCTGACCCTGGTACGCGACGGCGGCAACCCGTTTGACGTGACCCTGGCCCGCGCGACCATCACGGTCAAGAGCGTGAAGAGCCAGTTGCTGGAGTCGGGCTACGGCTACATCCGTATCACCCAGTTCCAGGTCAAGACCGGCGACGAAGTGGCCAAGGCCCTGGCCAAGCTGCGCAAAGACAATGGCAAGAAACTCAACGGCATCGTGCTCGACCTGCGCAACAACCCCGGCGGCGTGTTGCAGTCGGCAGTTGAGGTGGTCGACCACTTTGTCACCAAGGGCCTGATCGTTTATACCAAAGGCCGTATCGCCAACTCCGAACTGCGCTTCTCGGCCACCGGCAACGACCTGAGCGAAAACGTGCCATTGGCGGTGCTGATCAACGGTGGCAGTGCATCGGCGTCGGAAATCGTCGCCGGCGCGCTGCAAGACCTCAAGCGCGGCGTGCTGATGGGCACCACCAGTTTTGGCAAAGGTTCGGTGCAGACGGTGTTGCCGTTGAACAACGAACGCGCATTGAAAATCACCACAGCGCTGTATTACACACCGAACGGCCGCTCCATCCAGGCCCAAGGCATCGTGCCGGACATCGAAGTGCGCAGGGCCAAGATCACCAACGAGATCGACGGCGAGTACTACAAGGAGGCCGACCTGCAAGGTCACCTGGGCAATGGCAACGGCGGTGCCGACCAGCCTACCGGTAGCGGCGCCAAGGCCAAACCGATGCCGCAGGACGATGACTACCAACTGGCCCAGGCGCTGAGCCTGCTCAAGGGCCTGAGCATCACGCGCAGCCGTTGATCATGCGTTTTGCCCTGATCATCGCTGTGCTGTGCAGCCTGGCAGGTGTCGCTCACGCGGCCCCTGCCGGCGAACCCCACAAAGCCTACCTGACCCTCATCATCGACGACCTGGGGCAAAACCTGCCGCGCGATCGCCGTGTACTTGCGCTGCCCGGCCCGGTGACCGCCGCGATCATGCCCGACACGCCCCATGCCGCCGAATTCGCCCGCGAGGCGCACAAGGCCGGCAAGATCGTGATCCTGCACATGCCCATGGACCCGGCCACCGGCCCCTTCGCCTGGCACCCCGAGCTGCCGGTGGAAGAACTCGGCAAGCGCCTGGACGCCGCGTTCCAGGCTGTGCCCTATACCGCCGGCATCAACAACCATATGGGCAGCCGCATGACCGCGCAGCCGCAGGCGATGGCGTGGTTGATGGCCGAGCTGCAACGGCGCCACAAGTTCTTTGTGGACAGCCGCACCAGCGCGCAGACCGTCGCCGCCGCCGAGGCGCAGAAGATCGGCTTGGCGCATGTTTCGCGGGATGTGTTCCTCGATGACGAACGCACCGAGGCGGCGATTACCACCCAACTGCAAACCGCAATCAAGCTGGCGCATAAGCAGGGTTCGGCGGTGATGATCGGGCACCCTTACCCACAGACCCTGGCGGTGCTGGAGCGCGAGCTGCCCAAGCTCAAGGCCCAGGGTATCGACTGGATCGATATCAAGTTGATGATCAGCGTGCGCAGCAATCGAGCCATGAGTGCCCACGGCAAAAACGGCATTTACCGCTAAATGAAGGCAGCGAAGATCCAATGTGGGAGGGGGCTTGCCCCCGATGGCGGTGTGTCAGCTGAAAATGTATTGGCTGATCTACCGCTATCGGGGGTAAGCCCCCTCCCACATTTTGACCGCGTTTATTCTGCGCAACTGCCAACTTCAGAGGTAACGCGCCATGATTTCGTCTGCACGACCGCTCTTGCGTAACTCATCCAGCGCCGCCTGGAGCTTGGCGACCACCTCATCAGGCACTTCCCTGTTCAACGCCAAATAAAGCTGCGCACTGTTGAACCGCAACACCGTCTTGAGCCCGCTCACACCCACCTGGCGCGCTAGATAACGCCCGGCGGGATCGCCAGTGGCCCACAGGTCGATCTGGCCGTCCATGAGCTTTTGCGCATTGTCCTGATCGCGCAGAGCGACAATCGGATTGAGCCCCTGTTTTCCCAAGGTTTCGGCAATCGCGTCGCCCTTGTAAGCGCCGATCCTGTAGCGGCGGGCGTGCTCAAGATCGTCGAGCTGGATATTGCTGTCAGCCTTGGCCAGCAGCACCCAATCGTCCGGGCCGATGGGGCCGACCCATTTGAACAAGGCTTCACGGTCCGGCAGCCGCGCCATCACAAATACACCGTAGCCAGGCTTTTCCAGGGCGAGTTTGTAGATTCGCTCCCAAGGAAAACGCAACGTAAGGTTGTAGGAAATGCCGGCGCGCTGGAAGGTTTCGCGCACAATGTCCACGGCGATGCCTTCGATGTTCTCGTCCTTGGCGAAGTTCTTGCCGTTTTTCGCCATGTTGTAGGGCGGGAAATTTTCCGTCAGCAGCACCAGGGAGGCGTCAGACGGCTCTTCGGCTTGGGCCGTACCGCCCATGAGCATGGAGGTACTGGCGAGGGCGAGCAGCAGGTGTTTGAACATGAAGGCTACCGGAATCCATGGCAAGCGCAGAGAGTGCCGCGAGCCTGCCATGGTGTCCAGCAGCGTTTAGCGGACGACGATACCGCGCGCTGCCATGTAGGCCTTGGCCTCAGGTACGGTGTATTCACCAAAGTGGAAAATACTCGCCGCCAGCACTGCGCTGGCATGGCCTTCGATAACACCGTCGGCCAAATGCTGCAGGTTACCGACGCCACCGGAGGCGATCACCGGGATACCCAGTGCATCGCTGATAGCGCGGGTCACGCCCAGGTCGAAGCCGTTTTTCATGCCGTCCTGGTCCATGCTGGTCAGCAGGATTTCACCGGCGCCCAAGCCTTCCATCTTCATCGCCCACTCCACCGCGTCCAGCCCGGTAGGTTTGCGCCCGCCGTGGGTGAAGATCTCCCAGCGCGGGGTTTCGCCCGGGCCGGAGACCTTCTTGGCATCGATCGCGACCACGATGCACTGCGAGCCGAAGTGCTGCGCGGCTTCGCCGACGAACTCGGGGTTGAAAACGGCGGCGGTGTTGATCGAGACCTTGTCCGCGCCGGCATTGAGCAGGTTGCGGATGTCTTGCACAGTGCGCACGCCACCGCCCACGGTCAACGGGATGAACACCTGGCTGGCCATGCGCTCGACGGTATGCAATGTGGTGTCGCGGCCATCGACGCTGGCGGTGATGTCGAGAAAGGTAATCTCGTCGGCACCCTGCTCATCGTAACGACGGGCGATTTCCACCGGGTCGCCGGCATCGCGGATATTCTCGAACTTGACGCCCTTGACCACCCGACCGTTGTCGACGTCCAGGCAAGGGATGATGCGTTTGGCCAGCGCCATGGTCAGTCCTCAGCCGTTGTAGGCGTCGCAGTAAGCCTGGGCTTCGGCAACGTCCAGGGTACCTTCGTAAATCGCACGGCCAGTGATGGCGCCGATGATGCCAGGCGCCTTGGCGTCCAGCAGCGACTTGATATCGCCCAGGTTGTGAATGCCGCCGGAAGCGATCACCGGAATCTTCGTGGCCGCTGCCAAGGCTGCGGTGAACGGCACATTGCAGCCCTGCATCATGCCGTCTTTGGCGATATCGGTATAAACGATGGCGGACACGCCGTCGGCTTCGAACTGCTTGGCCAGGTCGATCACCTGCACGGTGCTGATCTCAGCCCAGCCGTCGGTAGCCACGAAGCCGTCTTTGGCATCCAGTCCGACGATGACCTTGCCTGGGAACGCACGGCAGGCTTCGGCGACGAAGGCCGGGTCTTTCACGGCCTTGGTGCCGATGATCACGTAGCTCACGCCAGCTTTGACGTAATGCTCGATGGTTTCCAGGGAGCGAATGCCGCCGCCGATCTGGATCGGCAGGTTCGGGTAGCGCTTGGCAATCGCGGTGACCACCTCACCATTGACCGGCTGGCCTTCGAAGGCACCGTTCAAGTCCACCAGATGCAAACGACGGCAGCCACCTTCCACCCATTTGGCGGCCATGCTCACCGGGTCGTCGGAGAACACCGTGGAATCTTCCATGCGGCCCTGGCGCAGGCGTACACAAGCGCCGTCCTTGAGATCGATAGCGGGGATAATCAGCATCTGGCAAACCTTATTCGATATTCAGCAATGCTTGGGAAATCAGGGTTTCTCAAGCGACCACAAGTCGCTTTCGATGCTTTCGAACCTTTCCTTAAGGAGCGTCTGCGTGTCGAAAATCGCCCTGTTGTAATAGTGCGGTGCCACTTCGGTGGTGAACAGCTCAAGAATCTCGGCGACCTCGAACGAGCCCAGCTTGAGCTCGAAGCGGTCTTCCATGAAACGCTTGATCTTGTCGGTTGCCTCACGCTCTTGCTCGGGCGTGAGGTTCAAGATCGGCGGCTTCGGTTTCTTGGCCATTTACCAGCGACCATCCCACGCGGCGAAGTTCTGCAGCAATTGCAGGCCATGGGTATGGCTCTTTTCCGGGTGGAATTGCACGGCAAAACGCGAACCTTCGGCCAGCGCTGCGGCGAAGTCGACACCGTAGTGCCCACCACCCACCACCTGGCGCGGGTTACCGGCAGCGATGTAGTAACTGTGCACGAAGTAGAAACGCGCCATGTCCGGGATTTCGTGCCACAGCGGGTGGTCGACAGTGCGGCGCACCTCGTTCCAGCCCATGTGCGGGACCTTCAAATGCTCGCCGTCTTCATGCAAGTCTTTGCCGAAGAACTTCACCTGGCCGGGAAACATACCGATGCAATCGACGCCGCCGTTCTCCTCACTGCTGTCGAGCAAGGCTTGCATGCCGACGCAGATACCGAGGAATGGACGATCCTGGCTGACCTCGCGCACCAGGCTGTCAAAGCCCAGGCGGCGGATTTCGGCCATGCAATCACGAATCGCACCGACGCCTGGGAACACCACTCTGTCGGCTTCGCGAATCACGTTGGCATCGCTGGTGATCAGCACCTTGCCGGCGCCTACGTGTTCGAGGGCCTTGGCCACCGAGTGCAGGTTGCCCATGCCGTAGTCGATAACCGCGACCGTCTGCATTACAGGACGCCCTTGGTCGACGGCATTTGCCCGCCCATGCGCTCATCGACTTCCACAGCCATGCGCAGTGCGCGGCCGAAAGCCTTGAACACGGTTTCGATCTGGTGGTGGGTGTTGGTGCCGCGCAGGTTGTCGATATGCAGGCTGACCAGTGCGTGGTTGACGAAGCCCTGGAAGAATTCCTGGAACAGGTCCACATCAAAGCCACGGCCCACGTTGGCGCGGGTGTAGGGCACGTGCATCTGCAGGCCTGGGCGGCCGGAGAAGTCGATCACCACACGCGACAGCGCTTCATCCAGCGGAACATAGGCATGACCGTAGCGACGGATGCCTTTCTTGTCGCCGATAGCCTTGGCAAATGCCTGGCCGAGGGTGATGCCCACGTCTTCCACCATGTGGTGGTCGTCGATGTGCAGGTCGCCCTTGCCGACGATATCCAGGTCGATCAGCCCATGACGGGCGATCTGGTCCAGCATGTGCTCAAGAAAAGGGACACCGATATCAAATCGGGCCTTTCCGGTGCCATCCAGGTTGATCGAGGCTTTGATCTGGGTTTCCAGAGTGTCGCGCTCGACAGACGCCTTACGTTCGGCCATCACCAGCTCCGCAAAATCATTGGGCGAAAAAGGCAGCCATTATAGGGGCGCGGGCGCCAAACAGAAACATCGAAGGGGATAAGACTGACGGCGTGTCGGAGATAGACATGTGCGTACATGCATAACCAATGTGGGAGGGGGCTTGCTCCCGATAGCGGTAGATCAGTCAACAATGCACTGACTGATGCGCCGCCATCGGGAGCAAGCCCTCTCCCACACTTGGTATCAGTGGAACAGTACTGCGGTTTTCTGCAGGGTCACCCACACACCCCACGCCAACGGAATACCTACCACCAGCCAGGCAGCGATCGCCAACGGCTTGCTGGCGGCGGAGGCCTTCCACTCCAGCACGGTGGACGCATCGGCCCCCTTGTCATGCCCGAGCGCCTGTTCGGCGGCCAGTTCGGCATCGGTCATGAAGTACTTGTCGGCCACCGGGCGCACCAGCAGGTTGCAGATGAAACCCAGCACCAGCAGGCCGGCAAGGATGTACAACGTGATGTCATACGCCGCGGCGCGTTCAACGCCGATGCTCAACTGGTACTCACGCAGGTAGTTCACCAGTACCGGCCCCAACACGCCCGCAGCAGCCCAGGCGGTCAGCAGGCGACCGTGAATAGCACCGACCATCTGGGTACCGAACAAGTCGGCCAGGTAAGCCGGGACCGTCGCAAAACCACCGCCGTACATCGACAGGATGATGCAGAACGCCGCCACGAACAGCGCCACGTTGCCCAGATGCCCCAGGTTCGGGATCAGCGCGTACAGGGCAAAGCCCAAGGCGAAGAACACGAAGTAGGTATTCTTACGTCCCAGATAGTCGGAGAACGACGCCCAGAAGAACCGGCCACCAATGTTGAACAGGCTCAACAGGCCGGTAAAACCAGCGGCAATGGCTGCAATGGAGGCAAGCTGACCCGCATCCAGCTGGCCAAATGGCACATCAACACCCAGCAACTTGCCGCCGAACACTTCCTGCAACAGTGGCGAGGCCATGCCGAGGATGCCGATACCGGCCGATACGTTCAGGCACAACACCAGCCATACCAGGCGGAATTGCGGGGTTTTCCACGCGACATTCACATGCACGTGGCGGTGAGTGATCATCGCGTTGCTGGCTTTTTTCGCCGGCGCGGTCCAGCCCTCAGGCTTCCAGCCGGTCGGCGGCACGCGATACAGCAGTGCGCCACCGATCATGAACACGAAGTAAATCGCCGCCATGACCACAAAGCTCTGCCATACACCCACGCTGGTCGGCGAAGAGAAATGCCCCATCAGTGCCGCAGCCAGGGGCGCACCCACCATCGCGCCGCCGCCGAAGCCCATGATCGCCATGCCGGTAGCCATGCCGCGCTTGTCCGGGAACCACTTGATCAAGGTCGAAACGGGCGAGATATAGCCCAGACCCAGGCCGATACCGCCAATGACCCCGGAGCCGATCCACATCAGCCAGATCTGGTGGGTATAGATGCCCAGCGCCGAGATCAGCAGGCCACCGCACCAGCACAACGCCGAGACGACACCGGCCTTGCGTGGCCCGGCATGTTCCAGCCAGCCGCCCCAGATCGCGGCCGAGCAGCCCAAGAAGATGAAGAACAGGGTGTAGATCCAGCCCAGCATGGAGATGGGCCAGTCGCATTGGGACGAGAAGACTTGGGCGATAAAGCTCATGTCTGGCGCGCAGGCGACCGGTGCGGTGATACCCAGCGCTTTGGACAACGGCAGCCAAAACACCGAGAAGCCGTAGGCCATGCCGATGCACAGGTGGATGGCCAGGGCGGCCGGTGGAACCAGCCAGCGGTTGAACCCGGGCTTGGCGATAATGCGCTCCTTGGACAGGAACGCAGGCTGTGCGGCGGCGGTGCCGGCCACAGTGCTAGTGCTCATTGGTGTTTCCCCCAGTTATTGGTATGCGTCCGTCAGGCGCTCTCCTCCTCGGCCTTGCACGCAAAGCGTGGCCGTTTTTTTGAGTGAAGCTCCATTTAGGCGCGACGTTAAGTCGCAGAAGGCGGACGAACGTGCAGAGATTAGCACCAGTGGATGACAGAAAAATCAAACTGCCACTACCTTTTTAGGATTATCTGTACTTTTTTGACGTCAAAATCTCATTTCGGCCCCCGTGGATACAATGTAACGATCCGTGAACTGACGCAGGCCGTCGGGCGTTATACTCTTCGGCTAAATTTTGAAATCGACATACAAGGACTCGCCCATGAAAGCGTTCGGCAAAATCCTGGGTCTGGTACTTCTCGGGCTGTTGCTGATCATTGTGGCGCTCGGCTTTGCCCTGACCCACCTCTTCGATCCCAACGACTACAAAGAAGAAATTCGCCAGATAGCCCGCGACAAGGCCCACATCGAGCTGACGCTCAATGGCGATATCGGCTGGAGCCTGTTCCCCTGGCTGGGCCTGGAGTTGCACGAGGCCAGCGTCGCGACCCTGACCGCACCGACTCAACCTTTCGCCGACTTGCAGATGCTCGGCCTGTCGGTACGCGTACTGCCGCTGCTGCGCCGTGAAGTGCAGATGAGCGATGTACGTGTCGAGGGCCTGAACCTGCGCCTGAACCGCGACAAGCAGGGCCATGGCAACTGGGAAGACATCGGCAAGAACCTGCCCGACGAAACCACGGACGCCCCCGCGCCGGCCCCCGTCGAAACGGTGGCTGAAACCAAGCCGGAAAAACCCCCGCAGCCGATCCGCCTGGACATCGACAGCCTGACCATCAACAACGCTCGCGTTGAATACACCGATGAACAGACCGGCAAGCAATTGAGTGCCGAGAGCATCCAGTTGAGCGCCGGGGCCATCCACGAGGGCGCCAGCATTCCGCTCAAACTCACCGCGTTCCTGGGCAGCAACCAGCCACTGATGCGCGTCAAGACCGAGCTGAACGGCAACTTGCGCATCCAGCGTGCCCTCAAGCGCTACCAGTTCGAAGACATGCGCCTGAGCGGCGAAGCCACCGGCGAACCGCTGCAAGGCAAGACCGTCAGCTTCTCCACCCAGGGCCAATTGTTGGTGGATCTGGCGGCCAACGTCGCCGAATGGACCAACCTGAAACTGTCGGCCAACCAGTTGCGCGCCTTGGGCGAACTGAAGGTCAACGACCTGGACAAGACCCCGCAGGTCAGTGGTGCGTTGTCTGTGGCCCAGTTCGATCTGGCCAAGTTCCTTGAGAGCGTTGGCCACCCGCTGCCGGCCATGGCCCCAGGTAGCCTGAGCAAGGTCGAGCTGGTGAGCCGTCTCAAGGGCACGCCTACCAGCGTCGCCCTGGAAAACCTGAACCTGAAACTCGACGAAAGCACCTTCAGCGGCCGTGTCGCTGTCGATGATTTCGCCAAGCAGTCCCTGCGCGTACAGCTCAAGGCCGATATCTTCAATGCCGACAACTACTTGCCGGCCAAATCAGAAGCAGCCAAAGGCGCAACCGCCGCTCGCCAGGCCGAAGTGCAGAACAGCGAGGCTGGTGCGATGGCAGCCGGCGGCAACACGCCACTGCCGGACGCCCCGACCAAAGGCGCCTGGAGTACCGACAAGCTGCTGCCGCTGACCCGCCTGCGCAGCCTGGATATCGACGCCGACCTTGCGTTCGGCCAATTGACCCTGAGCCAGCTGCCGATCCAGAACGCGGCGTTGAAAGCCTCGGGTATCGACGGCCAGCTCAAGCTCGACAGCCTGAGTGGCGGGCTCTACAACGGCACCTTCCAGGCCAACGGCACGCTCGATGTGCGCCAGGACCTTCCACTGCTCGCACTGCAAACCCAAATCAAGCAAGTACCGGTGGAAAAGATCCTGCAAGCCCAGGGGAAAAACCCGCCAGTGAAAGGCCAGGTCACCCTGGACAGCACCCTGACCGGGCGTGGCAACAGCCAGAAGGCCCTGATCGACAGCCTCAACGGTACCGCCAGCTTCGTGATCAATAATGGCGTGCTGCTCAACGCCAACATCGAGCAACAGGTCTGCACCGGTATCGCCCTGCTCAACCGCAAGACCTTGAGCAGCACGCCACCAGGCAAAGACACTCCGTTCCAGGAACTGCGCGGTAACCTGACGTTCCGTAACGGCGTGGCCAACAACCCCGACCTGAAAGTGCGCATCCCTGGGTTGACGGTCAATGGCAATGGCGATGTCGACTTGCGCGTACTGGGCATGGATTACCGCGTCGGCATCATCGTCGAAGGCGACAAGCGCGAGGTGCCGGACCCGGCCTGCCAGGTCGGCGCCAACTTCCAGGGCATTGAGGTGCCATTGCGCTGCCGTGGCCCGCTGGAGCTGGGCGCCAAGGCCTGCCGCCTGGACAAGGACGGCCTGGGCCAGGTCGCCCTCAAGGCTGCCGGCAATCGCCTGAACGAGAAGCTGGAAGAGAAGCTCGACAAGGTTAATCCCAAGCTCAAAGACGCATTGAAAGGCCTGTTCAACCGATGAGAAACGAGCAGTTTTCAGAGGCGGTGCTGGATTGGTACGACCGTCACGGCCGCCATGACCTGCCCTGGCAACATGGCATCACCCCGTACCGGGTGTGGGTGTCGGAGATCATGCTGCAACAGACCCAGGTCAGCACGGTGCTCAATTACTTCGACCGGTTCATGGCGTCCCTGCCGACGGTCGAAGCCCTGGCCGCCGCGCCGGAAGACGAAGTGCTGCACCTGTGGACCGGCCTGGGCTACTACACCCGCGCGCGCAACCTGCAAAAGACCGCCAGGATCGTGGTGAACGAGTACGGCGGCGAGTTTCCCCGCGATGTGGAAAAACTCACCGAGCTGCCCGGCATCGGCCTGTCCACCGCTGGCGCGATTGCCAGCCTGAGCATGGGCCTGCGCGCGCCGATCCTCGACGGCAACGTCAAGCGCGTGCTGGCGCGCTTTACCGCCCAAGAGGGTTACCCGGGCGAGCCCAAGGTGGCCAAGCAGCTGTGGGCCACCGCAGAGCGCTTTACCCCCCATACCCGCGTCAACGCCTACACCCAGGCGATGATGGACATGGGCGCCACGCTTTGCACCCGCAGCAAACCCAGCTGCCTGCTGTGTCCGCTGGAAAAAGGCTGCGAAGCCCACATGCTCGGCCTGGAGACGCGTTACCCGATCCCCAAACCGCGCAAGACCATCCCGCAAAAGCGCACGCTGATGCCCATGCTGGCGAACGCCGAGGGCGCGATCCTGCTTTACCGTCGCCCCTCCACGGGCCTGTGGGGCGGTTTGTGGAGCTTGCCGGAGCTGGATGACCTGAGCGACCTCGACCACCTGGCCAACCAGCACGCACTCGCACTGGGCAAGCATCAGGAACTGCCGGGGTTGATCCACACCTTCAGCCACTTCCAGCTGGCTATCGAACCCTGGCTGGTCCAGGTCGAGGAATCCGCCCATCACGTGGCCGAGGCCGACTGGCTCTGGTATAACCTCGCCACCCCGCCGCGCCTGGGCCTTGCCGCCCCGGTGAAAAAACTGCTGAAGCACGCGGCGCAAGCATTGAACGCAGGAGTTTCGTCATGACCCGCACCGTTATCTGCCGCAAGTACAAAGAAGAACTGCCAGCCCTGGAGCGCCCTCCGTACCCAGGTGCCAAGGGCCAGGACATTTACGACCACGTCTCCGCCAAAGCCTGGGGTGACTGGCTGAAACACCAGACTCTGCTGATCAACGAAAAACGCCTGAACATGATGAACGCCGAAGACCGCAAATACCTGGCCGGCGAAATGGACAAGTTCTTTTCCGGCGAGGAATACGCCCAGGCCGAAGGCTACGTGCCACCTGCTCAATAATTGATCAAAAACCGGGGTCGGCACGTAAGCGACGGTAATAATTAAATATTTTTTGAAAACTTGCTTGACGCCCCCCTGAAAAACCCGTTTAATGCGCCCCGTTGCCCAGATAGCTCAGTCGGTAGAGCAGGGGATTGAAAATCCCCGTGTCGGCGGTTCGATTCCGTCTCTGGGCACCAAAATACCGAGAAACCCCAAGGAACAATGTGTCCTTGGGGTTTTTTATTGCCTGCGATTTAATGGGCTCTGGATCACCCTGAACCCGGATGCCGAGCAGGAGCGCCTTGAATCAGGCAATCAGGATACCGGCACCGATCAAGTCAATCGGCAAAGCCGTCGAGGGAGTGAGCCTTCCAAGCGCCTGGATTTGAAATACTCTGTGGCGCCAGCCAGATAGTACGGACGCAAAAAATGCTCAAGGAAATATGTATGAAGTATTGCTGGATCGCACTTGCCCTGCTGCTTGGCGCCTGCGCAAGAACCCCTTCCCCAGAGCAACTGGCAGAACAGCAGCTATGGGAACAACAGTTGATAAGCCATATACAACTGTTCAAATTTTACCCGGCAAACGCTCAGGCGCAGGGGCTGGAAGGCCAGGTCAATATTGAATTCATCATCGATGCCCACGGCAATTTGTTGCGTCAGCGCGTGATCAGTCACTCAGGCTCTGAGCTTTTTGTTGCTGCCGTGCAGGCCTCTCTTCCAGCCGCATCGCCAATGCCTGCTCCGCCTGCGTCAGTTCTCAAGGATGGTGAAGTCGAGGTGCGCGCACCCTTTGTGTTTTGCCTGACCCTATCCTGCGCAGGCTAAGCTAAGCCCCAGAGCGATTGAGGCTTGTTTTTCACTGGCGTCAATCGTTCACCCTTTACCCAATTCACAGCTGTAAGGTTTCTTTCATGACACGCCTCTTGCTCTGCTCGCTATTACTGCTGACTGCACTACTCAGTGGATGCGCCACGCAAATGGACGTAGCGATCAACGCGACACCCGATCCGGACTATCACTTCGACCGCCAGGCAACCGTACTGGTGACGTCTGTCGGGGGCAGCGATGAAAACGCACTCAATGCCCGCTACTACCTGCGCGACATGGTCAGCGCCATGAAGGACCAGGGCTTTCGCAATGTCTTTACCGACACCACGCTTCCCAAGAACCATGCACCGATCAAAATGACCATCACCCTTGACGTCGAAAGCAAGCAGGTCACTTACCGCTACACCGCTACCGAGTATGGCCAGGTGGCAAACAGCACCACCACGCAGTGCAAGAAGAACAAGAAAAAGACCGATCAACTGACCTGCACCAGCACCCCGAACACCTCCTATGGCCCGGTAGGCACATCGGAACGCACCGGTTACACCACCCTCACCACCTTCCGGGCTACCGCGCGGGACGAGGCGAGCAGGCGCGCCGTGTATGTGCTTCGAGTATCGTCCTATAACGACGATTGCCAGGCGGCCAAGGTCGAAGCCTTCCTGGTGCAGCAGGGCCTGCAGAACCTGAACTTCCAGGACCGCGTGCAGCGCAATTACACGGTGACGATGCCTGAGGGGTATCGCTGCAAATAGCCAGTAGTTCAATAGGCCCTCTGTGCGAGGGCCTCTTCACCTGAGCAAAAACACCATCAACGGATTGTCATTCAACCGCCCCGCAAAGCTTGGCGCCAATTGCTCCACCGGCGAGCCCTTCAACAGCGCAGTCTCCTTGCGCGACACAATCACCCAGCATGGCCGGGGCAGCTCACTCAGTTTCTCAAGCTGGTGACGCCCGACAAACAGTGGCTGCTCATCGTGATTCAGATTCATCATGTAGCGCACCGCCCAGGTGTCCCGGGCCAGGTCGACAAATACCAAAGGGCCCGGCTGTGATTCCCGCAGCGCCTCCACCTGGCTGACAAACCGTCGGGTGTCGAATTGCAGGTCCTTGGCCGGCTCTATCACCGATACCAGCAACAACCATTGCGCCGCCAGTGCGATCACGCTGAGCCATACCAAACGCAACGGCCGGCGCCAGGCAATCAACGCCGCGAGTTGCAACACCGCCAACACACCAATCATCAGCGGCAGGGAAATATCCGGCCAGTGGCCCTGCTTGTGCCAGGCGTTGCGACACACAAACAACACAACCACGCACAACGCCGGTAACGCTGCGACAAGCCCTTCGTAACAACGGCGCACGCCCAGCAGCCAACCTTGCGCCTGGAGCAGCCCATAGGCCGCGACAGCCGCAAACATCGGCACCATCGGCAAGATGTAATAAGCGCGCTTGAAGTGCGGCACCGACAACCCGAGCAGAATCATCAAGCCACACGCCCCGAGGCGCACCAGCAGTTGCAGCTGCCCGTCGACCCAGCGCTCCGGCCAGCGATGGCGCAGCGCGACCAGGGTGGCCAACGCCAGCGGCACCACAGGGAAGTAACGGTACAAACTCAGCCGGAAATAGAAATAGAACGGCTCACCGGACTCATCCAAGCGCCCGCCGACCTGCATCTTGAACACTTCATCAGCAAAGGCATCACCGCCACTCAATCGCGCGAGCTTCATCAGCAGCCACCAGCACACTGCGAGCAGCACCAGGCCGATAACGCCGTGGATCAGCACTTGCCGGACGCGTTCGCCCGGCCTGCCCAGCGCCCAATACACGCACACCACTCCACACACCTCGATCAACCCCAGCGGGCCACGAATGGCAAAGGCCAGGACGAACAACGGGAACACCGCCAGTTGCCGCAGCCGCGACCCCAGGCGCTCACCACTGTGCAGCAGATAGAAGCTGCCGACACACAGCAGCGCAATCATCTGGTCCAGGCAGACCGAACGCGATTTTTCGAGCAACTGGGCGGTGAGCAGCGTCAGCAGCACCGTCAAAAATGCCCATGGGCGACTGAACGGCGCCAGCAGGCGGTACATCAGCGCGATCACACCGGCCGATGCAAGCGCGGTGGGCAGCACATTCGCCAGATGGTTCGGCGCATCAAACCAGCGGGCGAATACAAAACTAAAGAAGGTCGCAGTGCCTGGGTAGTCCGCGTAAGGCTGACCGTAAGTGGTGGGGAAAAAACTTGCGCCGTGGCGAAACATTTCCTGCATGAACAGCGCCCAGCGCCCATCAAAGCCCTGGGGCTGCTGATCCCAGATCCCCAACGTGAACAACAACAGGGCGATCAGAAAGAGGCCCAAGGACTCCAGGCGAAAACGATTGCGATGATCCATCGGGTGACCTGTCAGGTGGGAAGCGCTGGCGTATGGTGCCGAGCACTGCCCTGAATAGCGCCTGAACGAACCTGAACATTCACGCTTTTATCGACTTGCGGGCCACACCACTGCCGGGATCAGGCGAACGTAGACCAACTCGGCCACCAGCTCGACCAGGGTTTGCAGGATCACCGCCGCGGCAGCCAACCCGCGCATGTCCTCCGACAAGGCCAGCGCCAATGGCAATACCACCAGCGAGTTGCGCGTCGAAGCACTGAACGTCACCGCCCGTGCGCTTGGTGCAGGCAGCGCAAAAAATCGCGCAGCCAGGATCCCCATCAACGGCGCCAGCAGTACGAAGCCCAGGTAGATCGCAAGCACCGGCAGCAACAGGTCGAAGTCGCGCATCACCGATGTGATTTGCGACCCGATCACCACGAACAGCACCAGGGCCATCGCCGGCACCGGCAACCACGCCCACGCACTGCTCCATTTGTCGACCAGCCTTGATCGTCGCGCCAGGTAGGCCGTCAGCACAGCCAGCAGCATCGGCACCACGATCAACAACAGGAATGCCTCGATAAACGGGCCGATCTCAACCACCACACCCGAGTGCGCCCCCAGCATAAAACCCAGGTACACCGGCAGCAGTGCCAACTGCAACAGCAACAGCAACGGTGTGGCCGCCAGCATCAACCGCGAATCGCCCTTGCCGATGTGGGTGAACACCACCACGTAATCAATACAGGGCGTCAACAACACCAGCAAGGCCCCCACCAACAGCGCAGGATGCCCCAACAGGCCACGGGTCAGCGCCCACACCAGCAATGGCACCAGAATAAAATTGGCCAGCAACAACGCCGAGACAAAGCGAATATTGCCCAAACCCTGGCGCAGATCGAGGAAAGGAATTTGCAGGAACATCGCGTACATCAATACCGCGATGGCGGGCGTGATCAATACGCTCAAGCCGTGAGCCACTAGAGGCGCGAACACACCACAGGCAGCGGCCAGCAGGATGGCGACAAAATAGAAGGGGATCTGGTTATGCTCAAGGGCATCGCGGGTCATGAAGACGCTCTGGCAGATGACAAAGGCATAGCCTATTGATCTATGGCCTGGTGGTCGAGCGCGATCAACGACCAAACCCGCCCGGATTTCCTTGGGATTTACCCCAACCTGCGCTTCAATACTCCACCCCGATCCAGAACCCAAGGATGTTGAGCCCATGGCTTCGCCGAACAAGCAGCAAAAACGCGCCCAGCGGGCAAAGACCAAGGCCAAGCAAAACCGCACCCAGCGCGCCGTCGCGGCCAAGCCGGATGCGTTCGCCGGCGACGACAGCCGCATCGATCTTGAATCGGTGGACTTGACCGAACTGTTCGTCGAGATGCGCACCGCAGGCGAGATCAGCCAGCAGGCACTGTGCGCGGTATTCCTCGCACACCCACTGTTGGCGTTGGTACTGGAGCAGGAAGGCGAAGAGGAAGCGACCGACTTTATCCTGGCGGCGCTGATTGAATATCGGCAGTGGGCCACTGACAGCGATGACGAGGCCGCTGCGTTGGCGTGGATCGAATCGCCGCAATTCCAGGCGGACTATGTAGCAGCATCCCAGGCGCTGACAGCCTCAACAGACTGACACATATCAAAATGTGGGAGGGGGCTTGCTCCCGATGGCAGAGTCTCAGTCAACATCCAAGTGACTGACACACCGCCATCGGGGGCAAGCCCCCTCCCACATTTGCGTCACATTCCGTCAGTTGAGCACTGCTGCGCCTACCTTCTGGGCCTTGCGGCGGCTCGCCACGAACAACCCAGCCAGCACCACCAGCAAGCTCAACACTCCCGTCGCGATGATCTCGACCCGGTGCGCTTCCTGGAACAGCATGATGGTCAACGTACCGACGATAAACACCATCACGGCGTACGTCAGGCCAGGAAACAGCCACATTTTGAACACGATCTTCTCGCCCGCCGCCGCACGCTTTTGACGCATGCGCAGTTGCGACACGGCAATCACCAGATACACCAGCAACGCAATGGCGCCGGAGCTGGCCAGCAGGAATTCGAACACGGCCGCCGGGGCCACGTAGTTGGCAAATACCGCCAGGAACGCCGCACCGGTGGACAGCAACACCGCCCAATAAGGTGTACCACTTTTGTTGGTGCGCTTGGCCACCGCTGGTGCATCACCGCGACGCCCGAGGGAGAACAACATACGCGAGGCGGTGTAGAGCGCCGAGTTGAGGCAACTGGTAACAGCCACCAGCACCACCAGGTCGACGATCAGCTTGGCATTCGGGATGCCCATGCGCTCAAGTACCGTCTGGTAGGAACCTACGGCGGCCAGGGTCGGATCGTTCCAAGGCACCAGCGACACGACAATGAAGATCGACAGCAGGTAAAACAAACCAATCCGCCAGATGACCGAGTTGGTGGCCTTGGTGATTTGCTGGCCGGGGTTCTTGGATTCCGCTGCAGCGATGGTGACGATCTCAGTGCCCATGAACGAGAACATGGTGGTCAGGATCGCTGCCAGAACCGCGCCCATCCCATTAGGCATAAAGCCCTGGGTATCGAACAGGTGCGAAACACCGCTGACCTGGCTGGTGGGCAAAAAGCCGAAGATCGCGGCCAGGCCGAGGATTACAAAGCCGACGATGGCCACGACTTTAATCAACGCAAACCAGAACTCGAACTCACCGTAGTTCTTCACGCTGAACAGGTTGGTTGCAGTCAGCAACAACGTAATGACCAGGGTAAACACCCAAATCGCCACGTCGGGGAACCAGGCGTGCAGGATAGTCGCCGCCGCGTTGGCTTCCAACGGAATCACCAGCACCCAGAACCACCAGTACAACCAACCAATGGTAAACCCAGCCCAGTGACCAATTGCGCGGTCGGCATAGGTAGAGAACGAACCGGTATCGGGTGACGCCACAGCCATCTCGGCCAGCATCCGCATCACCAGCACCACCAACGTACCGGCGGCCGCGTAGGCCAGCAGCACGGCGGGGCCGGCGGCAGCAATCGCATGGCCAGAGCCGACAAACAAACCTGCGCCGATTACGCCGGCAATCGACAGCATGGTGACATGCCGCGGCTTGAGCCCCTGTTCGAGGTCATTGGAGCTTTGAGTACTACTCATTGACACACCTTTGCGAGGAATTGCGAAAACGGGTTCGCCCGGCCTGCAGCCTTTCTCGTGAAAAGAATCCAACAGGGCGTTCTTTATTTTTTACGCAAGATTTGCGCCAAAATGTAACAGAGCCGCCATTGACGCGGGCTGTAGGACAATTCATCGGCGCTCGCAAGTCTTTGAGAATCATGGCATTCCGCTATAGCGTTACCGTGCGACTCACCTTCAAGCCAATCAGACGCACCAAAAACACACACAAAAAGTACGTGACGCCCCATAAACGGGCTGATGTGGACCGTTTGCCCGGTTAACCCTTCCAACACCCGGCCAAAGCTGGCACCATCGCGCCCTTTTTTACGCGAAGCCTGTGGATCTTTCCGGTTCAAACGTCTGTAGGTTGTTGATGGCGCGACACGCTACTGCGCCGATGCGACACACTGCCGCAGACCACCAGTTAACCGTCCGCAGCGCTGTTGGCTGTCATCCAAACGCTATGCTAGCTTGGCGCCTCGCCAGGAAGGCGGCCCAACAGCGAAGATCGCAACGAACACAATGAGGACCGCACATGGCCCAGGCCACGCCCGCGCTTGAAATCCGCAACTTGCACAAACGCTATGGTGAGCTTGAGGTACTCAAGGGTATCTCGCTGACCGCTCGCGACGGCGATGTGATCTCGATCCTGGGTTCCTCCGGTTCCGGCAAGTCCACCTTCCTGCGTTGCATCAACCTGCTGGAAAACCCGCATCAGGGCCAGATCCTGGTAGCTGGCGAAGAGCTCAAGCTCAAAGCCGCAAAAAACGGCGAGCTGATGGCCGCCGACGGCAAGCAGATCAACCGCCTGCGCAGCGAAATTGGTTTTGTGTTTCAAAACTTTAACCTGTGGCCGCACATGAGCATCCTCGACAACATCATCGAGGCCCCTCGTCGCGTGCTCGGCCAAAGCAAGGCTGAAGCAATAGAAGTGGCCGAGGCCTTGCTGGCCAAGGTCGGTATTGCCGACAAGCGCCACGCGTACCCTGCACAACTCTCCGGCGGCCAGCAACAACGGGCGGCGATTGCGCGCACCCTGGCGATGCAACCTAAAGTCATCCTGTTCGATGAACCCACGTCGGCGCTTGACCCGGAAATGGTTCAGGAAGTACTTAATGTGATCCGCGCACTGGCCGAAGAAGGCCGCACCATGCTGCTGGTCACCCACGAAATGGGCTTCGCCCGCCAGGTATCCAGCGAAGTGGTGTTTTTGCACCAGGGCCTGGTCGAAGAGCAAGGATCGCCACAGCAGGTGTTTGAAAACCCGCTTTCGGCGCGCTGCAAACAATTCATGTCCAGCAACCGCTAACGGAGCAACATGCATGCAGACCTATAAGAAATTCCTTCTGGCCGCGGCCGTCTCGATGGCGTTCAGCGCCACGGCCATGGCAGAAACCTTGAAAATGGGGATCGAAGCGGCTTACCCACCGTTCAACAATAAAGACGCCAGCGGCAACGTAGTGGGCTTCGACAAGGACATCGGCGACGCCTTGTGCGCCAAGATGAAAGTCGAGAAGTGCGAAGTGTATGTGTCCGACTGGGACGGCATCATCCCGGCCTTGAACGCCAAGAAGTTCGACTTCCTGGTGTCTTCGCTGTCGATCACCGATGAGCGCAAGCAAGCGGTTGACTTCACCGACCCGTACTACTCGAACAAGCTGCAGTTCATTGCGCCAAAAGCCACAGCAGACTTCAAGACTGACGCCGCTTACCTGAAGGGCAAGGTGATCGGTGCACAGCGTGCAACGCTGGCCGGTACCTACCTGGAAGACAAGCTGCCGGACACCGAAGCCAAGCTCTACGACACCCAGGAAAACGCCTACCTCGACCTGACCTCCGGTCGCCTCGACGGCATCCTCGCCGACAAGTACGTGCAGTACGAGTGGCTCAAGAGCAAAGACGGTTCGGCCTATGAGTTCAAAGGCGATCCGGTGGTGGAAAGCGACAAGATCGGTATCGCCGTACGCAAGGGCGACCCATTGCGCGAGCGCCTGAACAAAGCCCTGGCAGAGATCAAGGCAGACGGCACCTACAAGAAGATCAACGACAAGTACTTCCCGTTCAGCATCGAATGATCTGAACGACCTGCCCGGCGCGCTCCTGTGGGCGCGTCGGCTTTTAGCAATGCCTGCCGCGATATGAAAACACCATGAATTTCGATCTCTACGGATTCGGCCCGGCCCTCGCCGCCGGCGCGCTGATGACCGTCAAACTGGCGCTCACGGCCCTGTGCCTGGGGCTGGTGCTCGGCCTTGCCGGCGCCCTGGCCAAGACTTCGCCGTACAAGCCGCTGCAATGGCTGGGCGGTGCGTATTCGACCATCGTTCGCGGTATTCCCGAATTACTGTGGGTGCTGCTGATTTACTTCGGCACCGTCAACCTGATGCGTGCCCTGGGTGAGTTTTTTGGCAACCCCGACCTGTCGCTGAGTGCCTTCGCCGCCGGCGTCATCGCCCTGGGCCTGTGCTTCGGCGCCTACGCCACCGAAGTGTTTCGCGGTGCGATCCTCGCCATTCCCAAGGGCCACCGCGAAGCCGGTGTGGCATTGGGGCTGTCGAAATTTCGGATTTTCACCCGGTTGATCATGCCGCAGATGTGGCGTATCGCCCTCCCGGGCCTGGGCAACCTATTCATGATCCTGATGAAAGACACCGCACTGGTGTCGGTGATCGGCCTTGAAGAAATCATGCGCCACGCGCAAATCGGTGTGACCGTCACCAAGCAGCCATTCACCTTCTTCATGGTCGCAGCGTTCATGTACCTGGGCCTGACCGTACTGGCGATGACCAGCATGCACTTCCTGGAAAAACGCGCCGCCCGCGGCTTTGCAAGGAGCACCCAATGAGCGGCGACTACAGCTGGCTATCGCACTTTGACCTGGGCCTGAACTGGGCCGTGATCATCAAGTGGCTGCCGAAGTTGGCCCAGGGCGCGACTTTGACCCTGGAGCTGGTGGCAATCGCCGTGATCGCCGGCCTGCTGCTGGCGATTCCACTGGGTATCGCGCGCTCTTCGCGCCGCTGGTACGTGAGCGCCCTGCCCTATGGCTACATTTTCTTCTTCCGTGGCACGCCGTTGTTGGTGCAGCTGTTCCTGGTGTATTACGGCCTGGCGCAGTTCGACGCGGTGCGCAACAGTTTCATGTGGCCGTACCTGCGCGACCCGTTCTGGTGCGCCACTGCCACCATGACCCTGCACACCGCCGCCTATATCGCCGAGATCCTGCGCGGTGCAATCCAGGCCATTCCGCCGGGCGAGATCGAAGCAGCGCGGGCATTGGGCATGTCCAAACCGAAAACGCTGTTCTACATCATCCTGCCCCGCGCCTCGCGCATCGGCCTGCCGGCCTACAGCAACGAAGTGATTCTGATGCTCAAGGCCAGCGCCCTGGCCAGTACCGTGACCCTGCTGGAACTGACCGGCATGGCGCGCACCATCATTGCCCGCACTTACCTGCCGGTAGAGATTTTCTTCGCCGCGGGCTTGTTCTACCTGCTGATGGCCTACGTGCTGGTGCGCGGTTTCAAACTGCTGGAAAAGTGGCTGCGCGTCGATGCGTGCCAAGGACGTTGAGGCACGCTTCCAGGCACTGGATGCATTCCTGATCGAGTACCAAGGGCTGTGGCGACCACGGCCCTTTACTCAGTTGCAGTTGCCCTGGGAAACCGAGCATCCCGAGTTATCCCAGTGGCTGCGTCGGCGTTCGTTGGCCGAAGCTGAAGCCAGTCACAACCAACCTTACGACCTGCCCGCGCCCGCACCTTTTCCACAGCTGGCCGCTCACGCGCTGCGCCTCAGCACTGTGGATAAGTTACCCACGCACACCCTTGAGCCTGCTCGCCATCGTTTGAATGTGGATGTGCCCGGGCGCAAGTGGCAACAGATCGAAGCCTTCGGCGCCGCACTGACTTTTGCCCAGACGCCTGCCCACTGGCTGGACTGGTGCGCCGGCAAAGGCCATCTTGGCCGCCGCCTGCTGCAACCCGGCCAACGGTTGACCTGCCTGGAATATGACCCGGCCCTGATTGCGTCCGGCCAAGCCCTGAGCGATCACCACAGCTTGCCCGCTGCCCATTGCCTGCAAGACGTGATGACCGATGTAGCGATCGACCCCGAACACACACCTGTGGCCCTGCACGCCTGCGGCGACCTGCACGTGCGCCTGCTGCAACTGGCCAGCGCCGCTGGCTGCAAACAATTGGCCCTGGCGCCCTGCTGCTACAACCGCATCAATGCCGAGCGCTACCAGGCACTGTCCGCCGCCGGGCGCGCCTCCTTGCTACCCCTGTCGATCGACGATCTGGGATTACCCCTGAGCGAAACCGTCACCGCCGGCAACCGCGTGCGCCAGCAACGGGACACCTCCATGGCGCGGCGCCTGGGCTTTGATCGACTACAGCGGCAACTGCGCGGCTGCGACGACTACCTGCCGACGCCCTCCCTGCCCACCAGTTGGCTGGATAAATCCTTCGCCGACTACTGCCGCGAGCTGGCAAACCTCAAGAATTTATCCACAGGTGAACAAGACTGGCCGGCGCTCGAAGCCCACGGCTGGCAGCGCCTGGCCGAAGTGCGAAACCTGGAGTTGGTAAGGGGTTTGTTTCGACGCCCACTGGAAATGTGGCTGGTGCTGGACCGCGCCCTGTTTTTGAGCGAACAGGGCTACAACGTCGAGGTCGGCACCTTCTGCGAACCAACACTCACCCCACGCAACCTGATGGTGCTGGCCCAGCGCGAATAAGGTGCAAAATTTCCAACACGCGCCCTGTGGATAACTCTGTTGATGGAATCTTTGCAGAGGCTGTAGCAATCGGCATTGAACGCCAAAAGCGAGGCTGGTCATTTTTTGTTCACAAAATAAAACGCACGCAAAACAGGCAGTTGCAGCGTGTTGAGAACGGCTGCACAAAATGGCCGTTTCGTGACAGCTGTTACCAACCGATTGTGCATAAGCATCAGACGTTAAACGTATAAAGCGGACTTTGCAGGGTGGTTTTTGGCGGTTTCAGCGGGCGGAGAACCTCGTTGGGCGTCGGATCGCTCAGGTGCGCGGGGTACCTGGCATGACGCCGAAGTGACGGCTTTTTACGCTGCCACGCCGTGTGGAAAACACGCTAATCGCAAGAAACCTTGGTTTTTGCAAAAATAGTCAGAATTCAGGGGTTTACAGAACCTTTCCAATCGCTATAATCGTCGCCCTAACACGCCGGTATAGCTCAGTTGGTAGAGCAACTGACTTGTAATCAGTAGGTCCCGGGTTCGACTCCTGGTGCCGGCACCATATAAAACGAAGCCTCCACAGAAATGTGGGGGCTTTGTTGTTTCTGGCGATCTATATTCCTCACCTCTGACGCCACCCTTTCAAAGCCTCTGAAATTGCGATGTGCTGTACCAGAAGTCCATTTTTTGAGCTTTATGCTAAATTATGAACTGGCAATAATTATGGCGTATCCATAAAAAGGGATAATTGCATGAGCAGCATATTTCAACGCCCTGAATTGGCTGAATCGATGGCGAACCAGCTTCTGAACCCAGGAGTGCTTGATGAAGGCTTGCGCTCAGGCCTTTTTCTGTCTGGCCTGCGCCGCACGGGTAAAACGACTTTTCTGAGAAATGACCTGATCCCAGCCCTGGAAGCAGCAGGCGCCCTGGTGATCTACGTCGACCTCTGGAGTGACACGCTGGCCAACCCGGCAACGCTCGTGCACAACGCCATCCACAAAACCCTGAAAGAACTACAAACCCCAGGCTCGTCGGCACTGGAGATGCTCAAGCGCGTCAGCAACGTTGACTTCGGTGCAGCGGGATTCAAATTCGGTTTCAAGCTCGACAGCGTCGGTAACCCAGACGGCCCGACATTGGCTCAAGCACTGACAGAGGTGGTCGACCAGGCGAAGACCGATCTAGTGCTGATCATCGACGAAGTGCAACACGCCATTTCCTCTGATGACGGGAATCAGCTGCTACTGGCACTCAAGGCTGCACGTGATGCGATCAATCCACGCCCTGATACGCCAGGGTATTTCCTCTTTATTGGTACTGGCTCTCATAGGGCGCAAGTAAGTGAGTTAACCGCCAAACGCAATCAGGCATTTTCCGGCGCCACGTCAGCTGCGTATCCGCTGCTAAAAGGTGATTACGTCGAGTTTCTGCTCAATCGTCTTGCGATGACGGTAAAGAAAGAAAAGCTCCCCTCTCTCGAAGTTGCCATCGAGGCATTCAACACCTTGGGGAATAGACCTGAGGAAATGCTAAAGGCCCTGCGCCAACTCTTGCAGCAGGAGGGTGATCCCGACCTTTTCCTCCCCGTGATTGCCAGCACATTACGCTCGGCGGCAGCGAATATTGAGCTTGAAAAAGTCGAGCAACTGGGCAGCCTGGCTCAGGCGATTTTCAACAAAATCGCCGCAACCGAAGGGGATGCCCGCGGGATATTCTCTATTGATGCAGCCGCTGAGTATTCAAAAATGGTCGGCCGCGAAGTGCGGGTTGAAGAGATTCAACCGGTAGTGATTGCACTGGTGGCGGAGAACATCATCATGCGGCGCGGGCATGGGATTTATGCGATTACGGATCAGTTTGTTCAGGAGATTTGGTTGGAGGAGCGGGCGTTGATTGGAGGGAGCTAGGGAACGCTGAAATAAATCTGTCACCTTTTAACCTAGTCACCTTTTACCCTTTAAGTTTTGCCCTAGTCTCCATCGTTAGATTGTTGAAGGTGAAAAGGCCATGGGCATTGTTACAAGGCTGTTGTGGAGATTCGGTTTCGCATCAAACGGATTTCTAATCCGACGGGCTGCTTCTGGCCAATTCCAGCTCTTCATAACGGACAACTGTCGACCCAAAGCTGACATTGGCGTACGCCAGACTCAACCGGTGGGTGCAACGCATTGGCTGAAGCTGTCCGCAAGTATTTAGTAGTTTAGCGTCTTTTGGGGACGTTCATTCAGTGTCCAGCGCCGAGGGCGCGTGAATAATTGGCTTCTTATATTTCCTCAAACTCTATACTGTAATAGTCCATGTTTCTGGTGGCTTTCCAGATATCCAAATATCCGGTAGAGCAGGCGTGCTTTCCTTGAATGTCAGCTTTGGTAAAGTTCGAATTTAAGCCTATCAAGCAATTATTTATTGAGCCAGATGATAATTTCATCAGATATATGGTCTTGGGATTTTTGCTTAACTTGGCCAACTCCATTGCTACAGCCGTACGCTCAGCGCCGTCGGCAACCTCAAATAGATTAACAATGCATGAGCGTGAATCGGTGTTTAAAACTGAATAGCTTGAGTTTTTTATCCTGTTTTGTATGTGCAAATTGCCAATAGAGCTGATGTTTGGAACTATCACTCGATCAGCTTGCTCCAGCCTAAGAATCACGCGATGCTCTTGTTCATAAATCCACTCATCACTCTTTTGTAAAAAAACCTCATATAGAACTCTATCGGCCCCCTCTGCTGAGATATTTGAATAGTCATAATCAAACTTATCGTTTCGGTATCTCAAGCCTTTTCTATAAAAAACAGGTACAGGAGCGCCATCGAATTTCGACCATTCCTCGCCCCAAGCAGAATTTATCAAGGAGTCTGCCCTAAATAGACTCTCAAAAATTGACCCCATTTCAGGGTGGTATGCTACACCAGCAACAATCCCTTTGTGTTCATTGGCATAATGTGCCCACATTAGTAAATTTTCTTTACTTTCAGTGAAACTTATCACGCCGATGTGGTGCATCCGTAAATCAACATACTGCGAAAACTTCAACTCTCCAAATTCTGGGTCCCAAGAGGTCGGTTCATCGAAGTGACTGGCCAGTTCATCTAAACTTTTACGGCAGAACGCCGCCTCAAATGGATCATTCAATACGCTTGGTTGCGAGAGACGAATAAATCCTTTTTCGAAAAAATCCCGAGGTTCGCTCATGTATTTAAAGAGCTGCTTCAATGGCGCTTCCTCTTAGCGTTCAAAAATATAAGTATAATTAAACGGCACACGTGAGTTAATATTTTACACCATTTGTGTCGCATATCATCCGTGGCTCACCTGTAACCCAAGCCCTGATTTAGCCGATGGTTCAAAGGCGACATTGGCTGAGGGAAAAAAGCGACAACAGTAGACTGGAGGTTACGAAGTCGTTGGCAACGTGTCTATAGCCTGTGCTGGTGTCAGCGAGAGACCGCTTCTGGTCGTCTGCTGCCTGTTACCGCGGGCAGCTTTCGGCGAATTTCTGCCTATTCTCTACAGAGGGGATGATCGACAATGTTTGAATTCAGGAGGTTTACCATTACGTATGCGGCTCTGAATTACTTGCAGTCCGACAAAGTGCTGACATCTAAAAAATCCCGAGTTCGATTCCACCGAACGCCATAACTAGCTGATTTATTTATAGTTGCTTGTTGGAGTACGCCGAATTTCCAAACGAACTCCAGACGTCCGAAAAATCTAGCCCCGCCGAAACATACCGTTCGTCTGGTGCCGCACCATACAAAACGAAGCCCTCGCAGAAATGTGAGGGCTTTATTGTTTCTGCACATCCACTTTACGTCCACACACGGCCACCCGTGAGGGCGAGCCTCCGAACGATGAGGACGTCAAGCCACCGATGCCCGTCTCGGTCTAGACACCGGCGACCTTTCACAATGAGTTAACCTCAACCAAAAAGCATCCTTTGCCAATGATCCTCCCCCACAATGGCAATGGAAGCTCCCGCCTCGCGTAACTCCACGGCCTTTATGATCTTCGTTCCATAAGTACTGTGGCGCCACTGCTCATTACCCACACTACCGACCACCAGGTAATGCACCTTTTTACTCACACTCCCTCCAATCAAACCGCCTCGCTCTTCGACCAGCGCCTGACATTCTTTACGCGGTCCAAAGGTCATGACCCCCGTGAATACGAACATCCGGCCGTCCCACACCAAATCAGGAGCCGGTGAATTGAAAGGAAGATCCGTCGGAGCAACGACAACGGTGCCGCCGATCTTCGGTCTTTCAATACCCATTCCAGAAAAACCACGCAGAATGTTAAGCAGCTCTAAAGATTCATCCTTGTCCAACGCATTGTCCTGAAGCATGCATGCCAAACGCGAATACAGCAGATTTATCACCGGATCGTTCAAGTGCGCGAGATTGTTCTCCAACCACTGCTTCAAAAAAACCGCTTCAGTGATGTTCACTGCACCGTCTGCGGTGATCCCAGCGGCCAACCCCACCAAGGCATCAGCAGCACGTCGATCGATTCGGTCGCGATGGAAGAATTTGCTGCTTTCAAACTCGTTGTGTAGATCCATTACGGTTATTCCTTTGAGGTGGGTACTGATTCGATATCGAAACATTAGCGGATAAATGGTGTGGCTCAAGGCTTATAGCGTACTGATTGAAGCAGAATGGCGGCCTGACCGCGTACGTGCGCGATCAGATTGGGGCGAATGCTAGGGAAGACAGAGGATCTCTTGTATCAATCCACCCTCAGCCAACGAAGCGATCCCTCGATGGAAACACATCAGTCGATCCCTGCTCTTAACCCAGCAGGCGCCTAACCAATCCATTTTCCCGATTGCTCCCCAAGCCCCACCACGCTACCCTCCCTCCTGTCGCTGCCAATTCAGCGACCGGGCCTGAGAACCCGGCAAGATGCAGGCGCACCAAGCGCCCCAAAAACCCGATTTGCAGGCGTTTTTTTCGCCTCACACTTCGTGCAATGGCGGCTGTGCGTGGGAGACCTTCGGGTCTGCCGGGTTCCTGTATCTCCGGTTTCTCAGCCTGCGCATAGCTGCCACCCATTCGCCTGAGAACGAACGTGGTAGCTCTCACTAGATACGGGAGTTTTACCGATGACCGTTACAAATGCGTCTGCGTTAACCACCCTCGGCGTCACCCCCTTTTCCTTTCACTCCGACCAACCTCTGTTCCGCGTCAACAGCGGTGTTTCCCTGCATGAAGCCTTGCATCACGTTTCTGACCTGCTCCACCTCGCCAAGCTGCTCGCGGAAGACGCGGCGATGACGCAGGACACGGACCGTTATGCCTGGGCGTCGCATTATTTGCAGGAGATGAGCAAGGCGGTGATTGATGATGTGGTGAAGGTGTTGGAGTCGCCTGGGAATGTTGAGCAATAAAGAAGTCGTGTGGTGCGCGGGCTGACGTCATCGCGGGCAAGCCCGGCTCCCACAGAGGAAAGCCCTGGCCTGAATAGGTTGGGGCTTTTTGCGAATGACGGTCCGTGCGCCCATAGCAATATGGCACTTAGCCACTTTCCCAGTTGACACCCCCTCCCCACTCCGTTAAAAACCCCGCCTTGCTTGTAATGTCGTTCAGTTAAGGCTTTTTGTAGAAGCGAGCTTGCTCGCGAAAAACCACAGGCGCCGCGTTCAATCAGGAAACACGCGTTATCGTTGACGTTTTTCGCGAGCAAGCTCGCTCCTACAGAGGGCGATGTACGCTTAACTGAACAGCATTACGCCTTGCTTGTGCCTTTAATCGAGACATGGATGTTGTCGAACCCTCCTCTGTTCAAATACCGCCGCTATTGGCTGGCGGTCATCATCGTGTTGCTGGCGATTCTTGATCCTTTCGGCCTGGCCAGTTCCAGCGACAAGGCGTCGGCGCAGTGGCTCAATCGTATGTTCGCCAGCCACTACCCGAGCCTTGGGCAGCAGCGGGTGGCGGTGGTGTTGATCGATGATGCCTACCTGATGCGCAACGACACCTCCTGGCCAATGCCCTACGGCGAGCAGAGCAAGTTGTTCAAGCGCTTGCTGGCGTACAAGCCTCGGGCGGTGTTTGTGGATTTGCTGTACAGCCATGATCACTCGTTGGGCGACCCGGCGCGGGGCAGTCAGTTGCTGGCGAATGTGTTTGAGCGTTATCAGCGCCAGGGCATCTCGCTGTGGTTGGCCAATACCGGGTTGACGCGTGCGGAGGCGGGCCAGGCCAATACGCTGGCGCCTTTTATGCAGGTGAGCCGCCCAGCACTGGTGGTGTGGGAGGGGGTGGACGACAAGTACCCGTTGGCCATGCACACACAGGCAGGGCTTTTAGAAACCCCAGCAATGGCGCTGTACCGCGAGTTTTGTGCCACGCAACATTGCAAACAGCCGCCGGTGGATGCGCAGACCGCTGCGCAGCGCCAGCCCATTGCTGTGCAATGGGGGCTGAAGCTGGCGGCGGAACAGGCGCGGATTGCCGATATCAGCCACTGCGCGCCCGCGCGGCATTTTTTGCTGGATGGGGTGGCGCAGTTCTTTCAGGCCGTGTTCTGGAAGCTTGATGACTCGGCCCAGGCGCGGTGCCCTTATACGCTGACGTTGTCGGCCAGTGACCTGGAGGTCAGCGACCCTGACGATCAGGCATTGATCGCAGAGTTGCTGCGCGACCGCCTGGTGCTGGTGGGCGCCAATATCGCGTCCACGGGGGATCTGGTTGAGTCGCCGGTACATGGCCAACTCCCCGGCGTGTACTTGCACGCCATGGCCCTGGATAACCTGATCAATTCTGGCATGGACTACGACCATGAACCGGCCGACTTTCCCCGCTTGCCCTTCAATTGGCTGGACCTGCTGGAGCTCGGGCTGCTGGCGTTGATTGCCGTGCTCAAGGCACTGCACGCACGTCGCCTGGCGGGCCAGCGCACCTGGAGCCCGTGGCGGCGCCAGGAAATCTGGTTTTTTACTTCGCCGTGCCCCTCGTGGCTGTTGGTGATGTCGATGTTGGTGGCGGTCAGTGTGTTGCTGAGCCTCAATGACATCACCCCGGTCAACGTCCTGGGCATTGTATTGCTGTCGTTGGTGTTGTTCAGCGAGCGGATCGAAGCCTTCTTCGACCGCGACCGCTGAGTGTGCCGTTTTGTCATTTGACTCAAGGAATTCAAGGATGAACAGAAGTCTCATCGTTTTGCTCACCGCCCTCTTCACCCAGGGTGCCTGGGCGGAAACTCACAGTGTCAAAGCGTTCCTGGCCGACCCTGTGACCGTACTGGACGAGCAAGGCAAGCAACAACGTGAGTTGGCGAAAAAGGATGCGCCCACCCAGCCCGTACCGGTGTTGCAGTACAACCAGGCGCTGGACCTGGTGCAGGTCGAGCTGGCGGGCCAGAAGGTCTGGTTGGACACCATGGACCTGCGCATCGAGCCGCCGCTGAACGTCGTCGACCTGCCCTGCCAGGGCCTGACCAAAAGCCAGGCCAAAGACAGCCGCAATAACTCCACCATTGGTTTTGGTGCCGGTTGCAATCAATAAAAGGAGCGGTGCGGTGAAGGGATATCTCGTGGCGGCCAGCCTATTGGCCAGTTCGGTACTCAGCGGTTGCGCGACCTTGAAGGGCGCGGACCAGGCATTCCTGAACCTGGTGGGGCCTTCGACCCAGTCCCGAGTTCAGGGCCACTACGTGGACAACACTGACGTACGCCAGTATTACAAGCTCGACCCACAACGCCAGAGCCAACAGCGCCTGAGCTACGACGGGCGGGCGGTGCCGGCTGCCGAAGCGCGTCAGCAGAACCTGGTGGATATCCCGATGCTGCAAGCCTACTTGCAGGGCATTGTCACGCGCTTGTCCAAGGGCTGGCCGGGGGAGTTGCCGCCGCTGCAGGTGAAGATTACCGACAGCTATGGGTTCGGGCCGTCGGCAGACCCTTACGGCAACCTGTTCGTGCCGCTGGGTATGCTGGACAACGTCGCCAGCGAAGACGAAATTGCGGCAATGCTCGGCCATGAAATGAGCCACGTGTTGCTGCATCACCATGACCGCATGGCTGCCTTCCAGCAGCAGAAAGACATGTTCACCACCGTCGCCTCCACGGTCGCCTTGGCCACTATGGCTGCCGATACGGGCGTCGACCGCAGCTCCGGAACGATGAAACTGTTCAGTAAAGACCCGGCCGGCACACAAAAGACCATCGGTAACACCGTGCTGTACACCGCACTGGCCAATACCTTTTCCGATCAGGTATGGAGCACCGCCTGGGGCCGCAGCCAGGAAGACCAGGCCGACCTGCTCGGCACCGACTTGATGATCCGCGCCGGTTACGCCCCGCGCGCAGCTACCCATAGCCTGGAGCGCCTCAATGATTTCCAGGGCAAGCAGAAACCCTTGCTCACGGGCTTCCTCACGGCGCGCAAGAATGCCATGCAGGATTCGCTGCAGCAGTTCAATCTCAACCAGTTCACCAAAGAGCTCGACGTGCTGGTCAAGGACGGCTTGACCACCAGCATCACCGCAACCACGCAATACTTCAACCGCTCGCACATGTCGGCGATGGACCGTGACACCGAGCTGCGCCAGTACTTGCAACGCGAATATCGCCAGGAACGCCGCGCTCGGGTCAACCCACAAAGCTGGTCGAAGATGAAGACTACGCCGCAAGTGGCGAAGGCCTTACAGGGTTATAAAGACGCGTACTTCGCCATCGATGCCCTGGAGAAAAACAAGGTGCCGGATGCCGAAGGGTTTATCCGCAAGGCCCTGGCGTCACCGGTTAAGGACCAGCCGAGCATTCGGCGCACGGCCTATACCGTGCGCCTGGCCCAGGGCAAAAACAGCGAAGCGGTGAAAGAGTTGCAGGCGATCAAGGACTGGTCCCTGGCCGGCCCCTCCACCTATGACTTGATGATCAGCTACCACCTCAAGCGGGGTGATGGGCAATCGGCTCTGGCGATGATCGACAAGGCTGAACGCAATCTGGGCTCGGAGGAGCTGTTCATCACCGAAAAGCTGTTGGCCAACCAGCAACTGCAGAATGCGCAGCAGGTGCAAACGGTGTTGCGCAAATGCGAGCAGTACCCGACACGCAAGGAAAACTGCAAGAAGCTCGCACCGGCCAAGGCCTAGGCGGCAACATTCGCACCTGGCATAAAAAAACCCCGAACCAGTCGGGGTTTTTTATTGCCTGGCATCAGGCACGACGCTCGATCAATTAGAAAACGTTGATCGGGTAGTCGGCGAACAGACGGATTTCGTTACCGCCTACGTTGTAGTTGCTGGCGTTGTTGGAAACGCGCAGCCACGAGGCGCGAGCACGCAGGCTCAGGTCTTTGGCTGGGCCGCTCTGTACGACGTACTTGAACTGGTTCCAGATTTCACGCTCGGTGCCATCGCCACGGCCGCTGCCGTCGTCGATGTTGGTGCCACGCACGTAGGCAATGTTGTAGGTCAGGCCCGGTACGCCGAAGGTGGCGAAATCGATGCCGTAACCTGCTTGCCAGGAACGCTCGTCCTTGCCGTTGAAGTCGGACCAGTAGGAGTTGGCCAGCAAGATGGTATTGCCGCCGTCGCCGATGCCGCCAGCGTTGCGGTAGCCGCCGTACAGGTAGCCAGTGTCGCCGGTGCTTCGCTGGTGAGCGAGGGTGAAGCTGTGCGCGCCAACGGCCCAGGTCGCGCCCAGGCTCCAGATCTTGTTGTCGCGCGCGTCCGCATCACCTTGGTTTTCCAGGGCGAAACTGCGATCAAGCTTGGTTTTGTAGCCGTTGAAGTCAAACGTCAGCGATTGCTTCTCTGGCAGGGCCAGCACGTAGTTGACGTTGACGTATTGCTTTTTCAGCACGTCCTGCATGTCGGAGGCATACAGGGCAGCCGACAGGCTTTCGGTGAATTTGTAGCTACCGCCGATGTAGTTGATGCTCTTCAAGCGGCCGCTGTCGCTGCCCTCGGCGCTCTTGCGAGCTTCCTTGGTGAAGTGACCGGCGTCCAGTTGCAGGCCGGCGATCTCTTTGGAAACAATCGAGGTGCCCTCATAGGTTTCCGACAGCAAGCGCGAGTTATCGTACTGCAGGACCGGTACGGCCGGCATTTGCTGACCGTATTTGATCACGGTGTTGGAGATACGCGCCTTCACGGCCGCGCCGCCTTTGGCCAGGTCGTTGGCGGCTTCACCGCTGTCACCTTGCTTGAAGAAGTCGATACCGCCAGCGCCGCTGCGGCCTTTACCACCGTCCAGACGGATAGCGTATTGGCCAATCACATCCACACCCACACCGACGGTGCCTTGGGTGAAGCCGGACTCGAACTTGCCGATGAAGCCTTGGCCCCATTCAGCTTTGTCCTGCTTGCCGTTTTTGTAGTCACGGCTGATGTAGGCGTTACGTGCGGCGATGTTCAGGTGGCTATCTTCAACAAACCCCTTGGATTGCTCCTGGTCGTTTGCCATTGCTGTCGATGCGCTCAAAATCCCCAGAGCGATCAGACTCATCCGTTGCTTCAACATATTCTTATATTCCTTATTACGGGTTGAGTACGCGCTGTGACACCAGGCTCCATGTTGCTATTTCTGGTGTCGACCTTTGCCGCAAAAAGAAAGCCCGCGGACGACTGAACTGCCGCGGGCCTTTTTTTATTGGAGTAAGTCATGGCGGTGAGCCACAGGCGTTGGGCGCAATCCTATGCGGGCGTTGAACTATGTGTCAATTTCGTGAATCGTCTGTATTTAGGCGATATTCGTCTAAGGGGCGAGCTAAAGCACTACGCTGAAAACGATTGAATGACCTACGGCAGCGGTAAAAAACACATCAAGTAACAAATCTGCCAGCGACACGACAGGGAATAGATAACACGCGCAAATGCAAAGTATTACCATTCGCGCAAATTTCCTGCCCAACTTGTTGGATACACCCCCATGCCCACCCCTTGCCTGACGCCCATCGCCCTTGGGCTCTCCATGCTGCTGTCTGCCGGTTTTGCCTGCGCGACTACCGTATTGCCCGAGACCTCGATCAATGCCGAAGCGGATGAAGACGACCCACGGGTCAAAGAGACCAACACCGCCACGCGCACCGCGACCTCCGTACGCTATGTGCCCCAGGCGATCGACTCAGTAAAAACCGACAATCTGCGGTCCTACGGCACCAACGACCTGGGCCAGGCGTTAAGCGGTATTCCCAACGTCAGCAGCGGCGCCGACACACGCTTCGACAGCCTGCGCATACGCGGTTTCGACGCCAGCAATGACTTCTATCTGGACGGCATTCGCGACGACAGCCAGTACGTGCGCGACCTGCACAACATCGAGCGTATCGAAGTGCTCAAGGGCCCGGCCGCCGTGCTGTACGGGCGAGGTGGCCAGGGCGGTATCGTCAACCGCGTAAGCAAATTGCCCACGCCGGGCCATAAGTCGAGTATCGAAGCCCAAGGTGGCAGCAACGATTTGCGCAGCCTGTATGCCGACCTGAGCGCCGACCCGAGCGACACCATCAGCCTGCGCCTGAACATGGGCAACCAGGACAACAACAGCTTTCGCGATGGCGTCAGCGGCAACCGCCAGTTGTTTGCGCCGTCGATGAGCTGGCAGCTCACGCCCGACCTGAACTGGCTGGTGCAATACGAATACAGCCGCTATAACCGCACGCCGGACCGTGGCATTCCAGGGGTCAACGGGCGCCCGGCGGATGTGAGCCGCAGCACCACTTATTTCGATCACGGCGACTACATCGACGATAAATCCCAGTCACTGCGTTCCAAGCTCGCCTACGAGCTCAACGCCAACTGGCAACTGCGCCACACCCTCGGTGTGTTCAAGCTCGACAGCGATTTCGACAACACTTACCAGACCGGCTACGACGCGAAAACCAACAGCGTCAGCCGCCAACACTGGCAGCAAGACCTGACCACCCGCAATGTTTTCAACAACCTTGAGCTGGAGGGTGGTTTCGACACATTTGGCCTGGAGCATCGCCTGCTCACCGGTATCGAGCTGGGCAGCCAGCGCCGCGATCCGAAGCTGTACTCGGCTCGGGATGCCAGGACGGTCCCCAGCCTGGACCTCAACCAACCCAATCGCCGCCTGAGCCACACCGGGAGCATGCGACTGTCGAGTTACAACCACACTGAAGTCGAAAGCAGCGCGCTGTACGTGCAGGATCAACTGCGCCTGAACGACCAGTGGCAACTATTGGGCGGGCTGCGTTATGACCGCTTTGAAGTGGACACCACCAGCAAGGTGCTCAACACCCAGGAGAACGTGAAGAGCCACAGCACCAGCCCGCGCGTCGGCCTGGTGTGGACGCCACTGGAGCATCATTCGTTCTATGCCTCGTGGAGCAAGACCTTCTCGCCAGCGGGCGGCGGCCTGATCGGGATCACGCCGAACGCCGCCGGGAACGTCAACGACCTTAGCCCGGAGCTGACCAGGCAGAAGGAAATCGGCGTGAAGAGCGACTGGTTCGACGACCGCCTGAGCACCACCCTCGCCGTGTACGAGCTGGAACTCTACAACCGCCGCACCAGCGACCCGCTGGACCGCACCATCACCCTGCTCACCGGCGAGCAACGCTCACGCGGCGTGGAGCTGACGGCCACCGGCAAGATCATCGACAACTGGTACGTACGCGGCGGTATAGGCCTGCAGGACGCCAAGGTGGAGAAGGACAACAACGGCTTTGAAGGCAAACGTATCAGCGACGTGGCCAAGCGCAATGCCAGCGTGTTCATCACCTGGAAACCGGAAATGGGCTGGTACGCCGAAACCGGTTTGACCCTGGTAGGTGATCGCTACGCCGACAACCTCAACACCGTGGTACTGCCGGGATACGGGCGCTGGGACGCGCTGGCCGGGTTCCGTCAGAAAGAGTGGGACGTGAGGGCGGCGCTGAACAATATTGCCGACAAAAATTACTACGCCTCGGCGACCAGTGCGGCGCAGATTCAACCAGGGGAGCCGCGTAGCCTGGTGGTCACCGGTACCTACAGTTTCTGATATTTCATCTGGCACACTGACTGCAGTGTGCCTTCACTTATTCATCAACTCGCATAACGCCTGCACTTCATCCTCTGTGAACAACCCCACCGGGTAGCGTTCTCTCATCACGCTGCGCAAGTCAGGCACCTGCCTGACCTGTCGCAAGCCGTTTGTCTTCAACCACAGTGCCAACGCATGGATCGCATCGCCGTTGACTCGCAAGGGGTGAAACGTGCGCGTGTTCATCAGGTCGATATCGGCATTCATTTCAGCGCTCTCTCCTGCTGCGTGAGCGGCTAACTTACTCAAGGTTTGTGACAGAACTGCGCAGTCATCGCACAGATTCACTGTGCCGACAGCGATACAAGAGCTATGCCAATGTGCCGTCCGCCTTGGCATTCAGATACAAAAAAGCCCGCGACCTGGCTGGGTCGCGGGCTTGGCTGGAACACTGCGGTTGCGCAGCGCACACGCGCCCTCAAAGCACCGTTACAACTACACTCAATTTCTGTGCGGTGCGGGCTGCTGTTGGGTCAGGCAATGAATATTGCCTCCCCCCAGTAACAGTTCGCGGCCCGGCACCATCACTACTTCGTGCTGCGGGAACAGGCTCTGCAGGATTTGTTTGGCCTGGTGGTCCAGCGGGTCATCGAAACTCGGCGCGATGATGCCGCCGTTGACGATCAGGAAGTTGACGTAGGACCCGGCCAACCGCACGCTCGGGTTACGTTCCTGGCTGCCGTCCACCGGGTCGACACCGGCGCATTCTTCCTCGGTGGCATACAGCGGTCCCGGGATCGGCATTTTATGCACGATGAACGCGCGTCCCTTGGCGTCGGTGCTGTTTTGCAGCACATCCATGGCTGCGTGGCAGCGTGGGTAGTTCGGATCTTGCGGGTCATCGGTCCAGGCCAGCAACACTTCGCCCGGGCGCACATAGCAGCAGAAGTTATCCACATGGCCATCGGTTTCGTCGTTGAACAGGCCATCCGGCAACCAGATGATCTTATCCACCGCGAGGTGATCAGCCAGTACAGCTTCAATGGCCGCACGATCCAGGTGCGGGTTGCGATTGCGGTTCAACAGGCACTCTTCGGTGGTGATCAGGGTGCCTTCGCCATCCACATGAATCGAACCCCCTTCAAGCACGAAGCCTTGGGTGCGATAGCGCGGCGCGCGCTCGATCTCGAGGATCTTGCCGCCTACCTGGGAGTCACGGTTCCATGGTGCATACAGGCCGCCGTCAAAACCACCCCAGGCATTGAAATCCCAATTCACGCCCCGCACCTCGCCGCTGTCGTTGATCACGAACGTGGGGCCCGTATCGCGGACCCAGGCATCGTCGGAAGACATTTCCACCAAGCGAATATTGGGTACATCCAGGCGCGCACGGGCGTTCTCGTACTGGCCGGCGGAAACCGCAACGGTCACGGGCTCAAAGCGGGCGATGGCCTTGGCCACAGCCACGTGGGCGGCCTGCGCAGGCTTACCGCCCAGACGCCAGTTGTCGGGGCGCTCGGGCCAGATCATCCAGGTTTGGGTTTGTGGCGCCCATTCGGCAGGCATATGGAAGCCATCGGCGCGAGGTGTGCTGTGCAGGGTGGTCATGGCGTTCAAAACTCCGAATGGGGTGAAGACCGACTTGATATGGATAAAAATCGGCTTTGGAAGCGCTTAACGATTACAGATCCCGAATATTACACAAAATAGCCGATAACAATCGATCTATCACAGCTGCTCATCCAGTACTTTCGACAACATGTCGACAAAGAAGTCCACGCTTTGCCGGGTGGTCACCATCGGCGGTTTGATCTTGAGAATATTCAGGTAGTCACCCGTAGGCTGCATGAAAATCCCTAATTCCCGAAGACGATCACATAACAGCGCCGTCTCTTGCGTCGCTGGCTCCAGGGTGTGTCGGTCGCGCACCAGTTCCAGGCCCAGATAGAAGCCCGAACCGTGTACCGCTCCGACCAGCGGATGGCGGTCGATCAGCGCTTGCAGCCGAGCCTTGAAATGCCCCCCAACCACCTGGGCGTTTTCCCAGAGTTTCTCTTCTTCCATCACGTCCAGCACCGCCATGCCGATTTGACAACTGACCGGGCTGCCCCCCGATGACGAGAAGAAATACCCTTCGGCCTCCAGCGCCTCGGCAATTTCTCGACGGGTGATCACCGCCCCCAAAGGCTGGCCGTTGCCCATGCCTTTGGCCATGGTGATGATGTCGGGCACCACGCCCTGCTCTTCAAAGCCCCAGAAGAAGTGGCCCATGCGGCCGTACCCTACCTGCACCTCATCGGCGATGCACACGCCCCCCTGGGCACGGACCAAGCCATACACCTGCTGTAAATAACCCGGCGGCAGAGAGATGCCCCCGGCATTGCCGTATACCGGCTCACAGATAAATCCGGCCAACTGGCGCTGGCTTGCGGCAATTTTCGCCAGGTTGTGTTCCACGCTTCGCACGTAGTCCGGTGCGCTGTCCGGCCCGCGGAATTCGCCGCGGTAGGTATTGGGTGCTGTCACCGGGTGCACCCAGTCCGGGCGGCTGCTCAATGCCTGGGGGTTATCGGCAATTGATGTGGATACGGCGTCTGCCGCCACCGACCAGCCGTGGTACGCCTCCAGCACGCTGAGCATGTCGCGCCCGCCGCTGTAGGCCCAGGCCAGGCGAATCGCCAGGTCATTGGCTTCGGTGCCGCTGTTGACCAGGAACACGCGGTCCATGCCCTTGGGCGCCAGCGCCAGCAACCGTTCGGAAAACTCGGCAATCGCGGCATAGTGAAACCGCGAGTTGGTGTTGAGCAGTGACCACTGGCGCGCTGCCACCGCGGCCATGCGCGGGTGACCATGGCCCAGCACGGCTACGTTGTTGAGCATGTCCAGGTAGGATCGGCCCTGCATGTCGATCAGGTGGTTGCGCCAGCCTCGCTCGATACGTGGCGGGTCCACGTAGTAATGCTTCTGGGAGCGGGCGAAGCTGGCATCACGCCGGGCCAGCAGGGCCTGCGGGTCCAGTTCCGGCTCGGCATCGCAGGCCAGCCCCAACAGCGCCGCCGGTGACGGGCACAACGCCTGCCAGGCCGAGGCTCGGGAGGGCGTGCAGAACAGTGGCGGCTCAAGGTCGGCGCTGCATAACTGCACAATCAACGGCGCGTGAACCTCACCCATTACTTGCCCTTTCACCACCAACGCTCCAGGCGTGAGTGACGTTTTTAAGCCCCACACACGCAGGCTCAGCCTAGGGTCGTGCAAGCACAGCAAGCCATCGGCGCCTTCACGCAGCGTGCCTGCAAAGGGGGCTTGCAGCACGCTGCCGTGGGGCAGGTGCAGTTCGACATGGAGGGGGAAGGTCTGCGGCTCTACCGCGCTGTCGGCACAGGTACGCGACAAGCGGTATTGCCCATACCGGCTGGCCGCCAGCCCATGTACTGCCGCTGCTTCAGCCAGCAACCGCCGATCTGTTCCCGGGGTTTCCCAATTACCGGCCTCCCAATGCGGGCTGAGTACGCCCAGGTCGATCAGCGCGAACTCGCGGCCCACCAGGCCCGGCAACAAGGGTGCAAAGTCATGGCTGGCAACCGGTGGCAACGTCTCGCCAACGCCAGTGAGAATCGCCGCTTGCATCAGCGCAAACGGCACCGCCGTCGCAACATGGAAAATTTCCCACTCGTGCTCAGCGTTTTTCTTTAAATACGTGTTATCCGGGTCCAGGCGTTGCTGCTGTTCACCGCTGAGCACCAGCACCGCCGCACGTGCGACGATCAGCGGCCACAACACCTCCAACTCTTCGCGCTGTAACGGCATCACCGCGTGACAGGCCTGGATTGCCGGCAGAATCGCAAACGGGTCACCGTGGGCGTGGTGCAACAGGGACGCGCAGGTTACCGACAGGTCAGCAATCCGCCAGGTGTGCACCAAATCGCCGAAATCAATCACGCCGTGGATACGCCAGCGCCGCTGGGCATCACGCTGGCACACCACATTGTCATCGGTGATGTCCAGATGTACCGCTTGCCACGGCAGGCGTGGTGCCAAAGGTTGGACATACGCCTCGACCTGCGTGGCTACGCGCTCCAATACGGCGCGTTGCGGCAGGTCAGGCAAGGTTGCCAGCAGATGAGTGATCAACGCCTGCGCATGGCGCGGATCCCACTGCAGGGTGCGCGCAAGGCCCGGATGCTCGAAACCTTGCAGCGCGAGGCTCATCTGCGCGCACATCTCACCGAAGCCTGCGATCACATCGCGGCCCAGGTGCGGTAAATGCGTGAGGGGCTGGCCGTCGATGTACTCCAGTAGCCGCAGGTGCAGGGTGTGCCCGTCGACGCTTACCGTCAGCAGCTCATTACCATCCAACGCTTGAATCACCTTGGGCACGCGCAGATGGTCATGTGCTTGCAGACTATTGAGGGCCGCGTGTTGGGCCTCGAGTTCAACGGCGGCGTAGTCACCGCGGCAGATTTTGAGAACAAAACGGCCCTGGGCGTTGTCAATCTTATAGTTGAGGTCTTGTTGACTGCCCAACGCTTGCAGCACACCGCTCATCCCATAATGCCGCTCGAGCAGGCTTGCCGCCTGGTCGGGGCTTACTTGTGGGCAAGGTAAACTGGCGCGGTGGGTCAATGTGGCTAACGACATTGTGACGACCTTTGTTTTTTCAGTCGTCTATATCGCCATTGTTCCGGGTCACAAGGCAACCCCCAGTAAACGCCGGACTTGCACCACCCGGCCCTCACAACTCAAGCTATGCTTCATTCGCTTAATGTCCATCTAAGGAAAGGGCCCTCCGATATGCGCATTCTCGTTACTGGCGGCGCTGGCTTTATCGGCTCAGCCCTGATCCGCTATTTGATTCAAGATACCGAACATGAAGTGCTCAATCTGGACAAGCTCACCTATGCCGGCAACCTGGAGTCGCTGACCAGCATCGCGTCCAACAGCCGCTATGAGTTTGTCCAGGCCGATATCATCGACCAGGCCGCCGTCAGCGCCGTACTCGCACGCTTTGAACCTGATGCGATCATGCACTTGGCGGCCGAGTCCCACGTTGACCGCTCCATTGACGGTCCGTCGGATTTTATCCAGACCAACATCGTCGGCACCTACAGCCTGCTGGAAGCCACACGGGCTTACTGGCAGAAGCTGGCAGAACCGGCCAAAAGCGCGTTCCGCTTCCACCACATTTCCACTGACGAGGTGTATGGCGACCTGCACGGCGTAGACGACCTCTTCACCGAAACCACCCCTTACGCGCCCAGCTCTCCCTACTCCGCGAGCAAGGCGGCATCCGACCACCTGGTACGCGCCTGGCAGCGTACATACGGCCTGCCGGTACTGCTGACCAATTGCTCGAACAACTACGGGCCATTCCACTTCCCCGAAAAATTGATCCCGCTGGTTATTCTCAACGCCTTGGCGGGCAAGCCACTGCCTGTCTACGGCGATGGTTTGCAGGTACGTGACTGGCTGTTCGTCGAGGATCATGCCCGTGCACTGCTCAAAGTGGTCACCACTGGGGTGGTGGGCGAGACCTACAACATCGGTGGTCATAACGAGCAGAAGAACATCGACGTGGTACGTGGCATTTGCGGCCTGCTGGAAGAGCTGGCGCCGCAGCGCCCCGCCGGCGTGGCAAAATTCACTGACCTGATCACCTTCGTCAAGGATCGCCCTGGCCACGACCAGCGCTACGCCATCGACGCCAGCAAGATCGAACGCGAACTGGGCTGGGTCCCGGAAGAAACCTTTGAGACAGGACTGCGCAAAACCGTGCAGTGGTACCTCGATAACCTGGAATGGTGCCGCAGGGTCCAGGACGGTAGTTATCAGGGCGAACGATTGGGCAACACCGACTTGAAGGATCTAATCGCATGATGAAGGGCATCGTATTGGCTGGCGGCTCCGGCACCCGCTTGCACCCCATTACTCTGGGAGTGTCCAAACAGCTGTTGCCGGTGTACGACAAACCCATGATCTACTACCCGATATCCGTGCTGATGCTTGCCGGGATCAAGGACATCCTGGTGATCTCCACGCCGGTAGACTTGCCACAGTACCGAAACCTGCTGGGAGATGGCAGCCAGTTTGGCGTGCATTTCACCTATGCCGAACAGCCGTCTCCAGACGGGTTGGCTCAAGCATTTATCATTGGCGAAGAGTTCATCGGTGATGACGCCGTGTGCCTGATTCTGGGGGACAACATCTTCCACGGCCAACATTTTAGTGATCAATTACGCACTGCAGCCGAGCGTTCATCGGGCGCTACGGTATTCGGCTACTGGGTAAAAGACCCGGAGCGCTTCGGTGTGATTGATTTCGACAAAGAGGGCCGCGCCCTGTCCATTGAAGAAAAACCGGCGAAGCCCAAGTCACCCTATGCCGTCACCGGCCTGTATTTCTACGATAACGACGTGATCAAGATCGCCAAGGCCGTCAAGCCTTCGCCGCGCGGCGAGTTGGAAATCACCGACGTCAACAACGCCTATCTTCAGCGCGGCGACCTGCATGTAGAACGCTTCGGTCGCGGCTTTGCCTGGCTCGACACCGGCACCCATGACAGCCTGCTGGAGGCCTCGACTTACGTGCAGACCATCGAGCACCGCCAGGGCTTGAAAGTGGCTTGCCTGGAAGAGATCGCCTACGAAAACGGCTGGATCGACCGCGACTATCTGCTGGAACGCGCCAAATACTTTGGCAAGACCGGCTATGGCCAGTACCTGTATTCCCTCGCCGGAGAGACCCAGTGAACGTAGTTGAAACCACACTACCCGGCGTGCTGATCCTCGAGCCAAAGGTATTCGGTGACGAGCGCGGTTTCTTCTACGAAAGCTTCAACGCCCGCGCTTTTGAAGCAGCTACCGGGCTCAAGCGTGATTTTGTGCAGGACAACCACTCGCGCTCGCAAAAAGGCGTACTACGGGGCTTGCACTATCAGCTTGAGCACACTCAAGGCAAGCTGGTGCGTGTCACTCACGGCGAAGTGCTGGATGTAGCCGTCGACATCCGTCGCAGCTCCCCAAACTTCGGAAACTGGGTGGGTGTACGCCTGTCGGCACAGAACCATCGTCAATTGTGGGTGCCAGAAGGTTTTGCACATGGTTTCGTGGTGTTGAGCGACCACGCAGAGTTCCTGTACAAAACCACCGATTACTACCAGCCAAGCGCCGAGCGCAGCATTCTCTGGAATGACCCAACGCTGGCTATCGACTGGGAGCTGGCCGAACCGCCGCAATTGTCTGCCAAAGACCAGGTCGGAAAACTGCTGATGGAAGCCGACCTGTTCCCATGAAAATATTAATCACCGGCCAACACGGCCAAGTCTCCCTGGAGCTGCAACAGCGGCTCCAGGGTCTTGGCGAACTCGTCATCCTGGGCCGCGACCAGCTTGACCTGGCCGACGCTGACCTCATCCGCCAACAGGTACGCGCCCACCGCCCTGGCCTGATCATCAACGCGGCAGCCCACACTGCCGTCGATCTGGCCGAGAGCGAACCGGACGCAGCCTTTGCGATCAACGCCATCGCCCCCGGCATCCTCGCCGAGGAAGCCAAGGCACTGGGCATCCCGCTGATTCATTACTCGACCGACTACGTGTTCGATGGCAGCAAACCTGCCCCTTACATCGAAAGCGACACACCCAACCCTTTGGGTGTCTATGGTCAGAGCAAACTGGCGGGTGAACAGGCGATTGCTGCCGTAGGTGGCGAACACCTGATCTTGCGCACCAGTTGGGTGTACTCGAGCCATGGCAAGAATTTCCTGCTGACCATGCAGCGCCTGCTGCAGGAAAAACCGCAGATGCGCATCGTCGCCGACCAGATCGGTGCGCCGACCTGGGCCGGGACCATCGCCAGCAGCACCCGCGCGCTGATTCAGCAGTGGCAGGCTGGCAAGGCCGGGGACTGGGGCGTTTACCACCTCACCGCACAAGGTGAGACCTCGTGGTTCGGCTTTGCCCAAGCCATTGGCGAGCAATTGCGGATCGAAGGCAAAGCCTGCGCCGAACTGGAGCCGATCCCTTCCAGTGCCTACCCCACCCCCGCCAAGCGCCCGCTGAACTCGCGCCTGGATTGCTCGCGTCTGCAACAGCAATGGCACGTCAGCCAGCCCCATTGGCAAGATGCATTGCACGAGTGTCTTGCCAGGCAGCACTAGGCATAATGCGCCTGTACCCACAGGCGCACACTCCCCATGACTCCACCCCTTCCGCGAAGACCCCGCTGGCGCAGCCTCGCCCTGCTGGCATTGTGCTTGGCACCGCTGTTATGGCCGCTGGAGCATTTGGCCGAGCGCTACTATCGCAGCGAATTGGCCGGGCAAAACCGCCAGACTCTCGACCTGTATGTCGCCAACCTGTTGGGCACCCTGCACCGCTACGAAGTGTTGCCGCAAATCCTCGGCGATTTGCCGGCCCTGCGCATCGCCCTGGACGCACCTCACGTCAGTACCAACCTGGCCAATGCCAACCTGTTGCTCAAGGATGTCGCCGACCAGGCGGGCGTAGAAGTGATGTACCTGATGGACACCACCGGCAAGACCCTTGCCGCTTCCAACTGGGACAAACAAGACAGCTTCGTCGGGCGCAATTTCTCCTTTCGCCCCTATTTCAGCGAAGCCATGGCCGGGCGCCTGGGTCGGTTTTTCGGCCTGGGCACCACCTCAGCCAAGCGCGGATACTTCTTCGCCGCCGCGGTGCGTGACGGCGACACCATCATCGGCGTGCTGGTGGTCAAGGTCGACCTTGATCACACCGAAAGCCTGTGGGGCAATACCCCGGAACAACTGCTGGTCACCGACCACAACGGCGTGGTGATCCTCACCTCGCGCCCGCAATGGCGATTCCGCGCCACACGGCCACTGACCGCCGAAGAACGCCAGGCCATCATCGCCATCCAGCCCTACCCCACCCGCGACCCGCAGCCGCTGAGCCTGAGCAGCAGCGCCTGGCTGCGCCAATCCACGGCCATCGCCGAAACCGGCTGGAATGTGGAAATCCTGGCGCCACGCTCGCTGATCAACCGTCCGGTGCGCACGGTTGTCGCCGTGGGCGGTGCCACGTTGTTGGTGCTGATGCTGTTGCTGGGATTGCTGATGCAGCGCCGTCGGCACTATCTGGAACGCATCGCCTTCGAAGCCAAGGCCCGCCGTGAGCTGGAAATGCGCGTGGCCGAGCGTACCAGCGACCTGGAGGGCCTGAACCGGCGCCTGAAACAGGAAGTGTTGGAGCGCGAACACGCCCAGCAGGAACTGGTGCGCGCCCAGGACGACCTGGTCCAGGCCGGTAAACTCTCCGCCTTGGGCACCATGTCAGCGAGTATCAGCCATGAGCTGAACCAACCGTTGGCGGCGATTCGCAGCTATGCAGAAAACGCCGAAATCCTCCTCGACCATGAGCGCACCAGCGATGCCCGCGGCAACCTCAAACTGATCAGCGAGCTGACCGGGCGCATGGCCTCGATCATCGCCCATTTGCGTGCATTCGCTCGCCGTGATCGTCACGCGCCGGAGAGCGTAGCCTTGCAACCGGCCCTGGATGACGCCCTGGCGTTGCTGGCCAAACGGCGGCGCTCGATGGAAGTGGAATTGATCCGCGACCTGCCGGAGGCAACCCTGTGGGTGCAGGCCGGCGAAACCCGTCTGCGCCAGGTACTGGGTAACTTGCTGGCCAACGCCCTGGACGCCCTCACCGAAAAAGGCCCGCCGCGCAAACTCTGGCTGAGTGCCGAAACCACGCCCCAGGGCGTCAACCTGTACATTCGCGACAACGGCCCAGGCTTTTGCATGGAAGCCCTGGGCCGCGCCAGCGAGCCGTTCTACACCACTAAGACGCGCACCCAGGGCCTGGGCCTGGGCCTGGCAATCTGCGACACCCTGATGCGCGCCTTTGGTGGCGAACTGTTGTTCGCCAACCACAAGGAAGGCGGCGCGCTGTTAACCTTGAAATTGCGTGCCGGCTCGCCGGGCGTCAGTCTGCAACCGTCCGAGGACCGCAGTGTATGAGCATCGACAACCAGATTCAGGTGGTGTTGATCGACGACGATCCACACCTGCGCCAAGCCCTGTGCCAAACCCTGGACCTGGCCGGACTCAAAGTCCTGCCCCTGGGCGAAGCCACCGGCCTCACCGCACGCCTGTCCCGCGACTGGCCTGGCGTGGTGGTCAGCGACATCCGTATGCCCGGCATAGACGGCCTGGAGCTGCTGGCCGAACTGCATGGCCAGGACCCGGACCTGCCGGTGCTGCTGATCACCGGCCACGGCGACGTGCCGTTGGCGGTACAGGCCATGCGTGCCGGCGCGTATGACTTTCTGGAAAAACCCTTCGCCAGCGACGCACTGCTCGACAGCGTGCGCCGCGCCCTGGCCTTGCGTCGCCTGGTGCTGGACAACCGCAGCCTGCGCCTGGCCCTCAGCGATCGTCAGCAACTGAGCACGCGCCTGGTGGGGCACTCCCCGCAAATGTTGCGCCTGCGCGAGCAGATTGGCGCCTTGGCCGCGACCAAGGCCGATGTGCTGATCCTTGGCGAAACCGGTGCTGGCAAAGAAGTCGTCGCCCGCGCCCTGCATGACCTTTCAAGCCGCCGCAGTGGCCCATTTGTGGCGATCAACGCCGGGGCGCTGGCCGAATCGGTGGTCGAAAGCGAACTGTTCGGCCATGAGCCGGGGGCGTTCACCGGCGCGCAGAAACGCCGCATCGGCAAGTTCGAGTTCGCCAATGGCGGCACGCTGTTTCTCGATGAAATCGAAAGCATGAGCCTGGATGTGCAGGTCAAGTTGCTGCGCCTGTTGCAGGAGCGCGTGGTGGAGCGCTTGGGTGGCAATCAGCTGATCCCGCTGGATATCCGCATTATCGCCGCCACCAAGGAAGACCTGCGCCAAGCCGCCGACCAGGGCCGTTTCCGTGCCGACTTGTATTACCGCCTCAACGTCGCACCGCTACGCATCCCGCCCCTGCGCGAGCGTGGTGAAGATGCATTGATGCTGTTCCAGCACTTCGCCGACGAGGCCAGCAGCCGCCACGGCCTGCCCCTGCATGAGCTGCAACCGGGCCAACGCGCGCTGTTATTGCGCCACAGCTGGCCGGGCAATGTGCGGGAACTGCAAAACGCCGCCGAGCGTTTCGCCCTGGGCCTGGAGTTGGCGCTCGATAGCGCCCAGGACAATCCCGCCGCGGGCGTGCTGACGTCCACGCTCGGCGGCTTGAGCGAGCAAGTCGAGCAGTTCGAAAAAAGCTTGATCGCCGCCGAACTCACCCGCCCTCACAGCTCCGTGCGCAGCCTCGCCGAAGCGTTGGGCGTGCCGCGCAAGACCTTGCACGACAAGTTACGCAAACACGGTCTGAACTTCGCCGACAGCACCAGCCACAGCGCCGACGACGAATGAACCCGCCTACCACCAAGAGACCGCTATGAGCCGCGACAGCCGTTACCTGGAAGCCGTCCTTCACCAAGACATTCCCCTCACCCGGGAGATGGGTCTGAAGGTGCTCGACTGGCGACACGACCAACTGCAGCTGCACCTGCCCTTGCAAGCCAATATCAACCACAAAAGCACCATGTTCGGTGGCAGCCTCTACTGTGGCGCCGTACTGGCAGGCTGGGGTTGGCTGCACCTGAAGCTGCGCGAAGCGGGGATAGAAGACGGTCATATCGTGATTCAGGAAGGGCAGATCAGCTATCCGCTGCCGGTGACGCAGGATGCAACGGCCATTTGCGCGGCGCCGGAAGAAAAAGTGTGGAAGCGTTTCCTGGCGACGTACAAGCGTTATGGACGGGCGCGGTTGGCGCTGGAGACATGGATTGTGAATGAAGGCAGTGAGGAGCGTGCAGTGGCCTTTACCGGCCAGTACGTCCTGCACCGCTAGCAGCCATTACATAAAATAAAAGTGGGAGCTGGCTTGCCTGCGATAGCGGTGGATCAGCCAATACCTGTATGACTGACACTCCGTCATCGCGGGCAAGCGATGCTCCCACATTTTGCTCTGCAGTGATCTTAAGATCTGGCCAGGGTCAACAGGCGCTCACGCCATGCGGCCTTGGCTGGCAGCGCCAGAAAGAACGGGTTCAATAGCGATTCCCGCGCCGGGTAGCTGAACGGCTGACCATTCAACTCCAACACTTCACCTCCCGCGCCTTCCAGTACGCCCTGTGCCGCAGCGGTATCCCACTGTGAGGTCGGTGCCAGGCGCGGATAGCAGTCAGCACTGCCTTCGGCCAGCAGGCAAAACTTCAACGAGCTGCCGATATTCGCCAGCTTCAGCGCGCCCAAACCTTCGCTCAAGCCATCCAGCAGGCGTTCCTGCTCAGGGCTGGTATGCCGACGACTGGCGACCACAGTAAAGGCTTCGCCCACGGCCGGGGTCTGGCGTACCTGGATCTGCTTGGGTGCGGCCTTCACATCTGAACGCCATGCCCCAAGGCCCGCGCCACCGAAGTAGCAACGGCCAGTGGTCGGCATCGACACTACGCCGAACACCACGCGGCCCTGTTCGATCAAGGCAATATTGACAGTGAATTCTTCGCTGCCGGAAATGAATTCCTTGGTGCCATCCAATGGGTCCACCAACCACCAGCGCTGCCACTGGGCACGCACGCTCAGATCGATATCGGCGTCTTCTTCGGAGAGTACCGGAATACTCGGATCAAGCGCGGTCAGGCCCGCGAGAATCAGATGGTGAGCGGCCAGATCGGCAGCCGTCACCGGCGAATCATCCGCTTTGGAGGTCACGGCTACATTGGCGCGCCAGTAGGGCAGGATAGCTTCGCCGGCCTGGCGGGCCAGCTCAATCACGGGGGCGATAAACGGGTGGCCTAAAAACAGTTCGCTCATGCGTTGAACGCTCCACGCTGGGTCAACAGATCGCGTACCAGGTACAGCGCGGCAAGCGCTCGGCCCTCGCTGAATTGCTCGTTTTGCGCAAGCGCCGAAAGCTCCCGCAGGTTGACCCTGTCCACGCGCATCGGCTCAGGCTCATCGCCCTCCAGGCGCTCTTCGTAAAGGTCGGTGGCCAGTACTACCTGAATTTTCTGGCTCATATAGCCCGGCGATAACGACAGCTCGGTGATGTGCTCCAACTGCCGTGCGCCATAGCCAGCTTCTTCCTTGAGCTCGCGGTCCGCCGCCGCCAGCACGTCCTCGCCGGGCTCGATCAAGCCTTTGGGCAAGGACAATTCATATTCGTCAGTGCCACCGCAGTACTCTTCGACCAGCAATGCATGATCCTCGTCGATCATCGCCACAATCATCACCGCGCCGTAGCCCGCGCCGCGCCCCACCAGGCGCTCGTAGGTCCGTTCAACGCCATTGGAAAAGCGCAACTGCACTTCCTCCACGCGGAACAAACGGCTACTGGCGACTATTTCGCGGGCGAGGACGGTGGGTTTCTGGCGCATAAGCGGCTCCTTGGCGTGATCGGGTTACTATACCGTGGCTTTTCCGATTGTCTGTGTCGGATATCTTTACTTACATGAGAACGCACCATGCCCTCTTTGCCCTGGCACGCCATCGACACCGTCCTGCTGGACATGGACGGCACCCTGCTCGACCTGCATTACGACAACCATTTCTGGATGGAACACCTGCCCCACCGCTACGCCGAACTGCACGGCGTGAGCCGGGCCATGGCCGAAATGGAGTTGCAGCCTTTGTTTGAGCGTAACGCCGGACAGTTGCAATGGTATTGCCTGGATTTCTGGAGCACTGAACTGGCGATCCCGGTGCGCGAACTCAAGTTGGAAACCGCCCACCTGATCGCCCTGCGCCCGGATGCCGATACTTTTCTGAAGGCGATCAAACAGGCCGGCAAGCGCGTGATCATGATCACCAACGCTCATCGTGATTCGCTGTCATTGAAGTTGGAACGCATTGAACTGGCGCCGTATTTCGAGCGATTGATCAGCTCCCATGACTACGGTTTTCCCAAGGAAAACCCACAGTTCTGGGAAGCGTTGCAAGCCGATATCCACTTTGACCCGGCCCGTAGTCTGTTTATCGATGACACCTTGCCGATCCTGCGCAGTGCCAGGGATTTCGGCGTGGGGCATTTGCTGGCGGTGAAAGAGCCGGATAGCAAGAAAGGCCCGAAGGACACCGCAGAGTTCGCGGCAGGAGAGGATTACCGCGATCTCATTGTCGGGCTCTGAACCCATGTGGGAGGGGGCTTGCTCCCGATGGCGGTGTATCAGCCAAGTATCAGGTGACTGAACCACCGCCATCGGGAGCAAGCCCCCTCCCACATTTTGTCCTGCGTATTACTCAGGGATACGCAGTGTCTGGCCTGGATAGATTTTGTCCGGGTGCGACAGCAGCGGCTTGTTGGCCTCGAAAATCTTGTTGTACTGGTTGGCGTTACCGTACACCGCGAGAGAAATCGCGCTGAGTGTGTCGCCCTTTTTCACCACAACGAAGCGAGCAGCGGCCACGGTTGGACCGGTTACAGTGATCTGGTCGTCTACGCTTGCCACGCCGGCAATGTTACCCAGCGCCAAAAGGATCTTTTCTTTCTCTTCCTGGCTCGCCACTTCACCAGTCACAGTGACCTTGTCGCCGTCCACCGTGGTCTGCACGTTTGGATTACCCAGGCCCACCTTGCTCACATGTTCCTTCAGCTGCTCACTGGCATTCGCATTACCCGGCGTCAACAGGTCGACAATCTTTTCGCCGGCTTCTTTGATAAAGCTAAAAATACTCATGGTGCGCTCTCCTTGGGATTTAATTTCCAGATGCCCAAGACTAGACCAGTCCAGCAGACTTGGGTTCCAAACCGGCTAAAGACTCAAAAGTATCCAGATCCGCCGTCCCTGGAATAAGCCCCCGGCGAAATGGGCGGGAACCTTGATCGACGCCATCTATCAATACATCAATACTGGCAATTAGACGCGACCCTTTGTCGCGCCTAGTCTGAACACTGATCAATCCGTCGGTGGTACTGCCCCATGAACGCCAAGCGCCCAACCTGCGCGGCGCCCGCCCTTGAAACGCCCGCGCCCGCCGCCAGCCAGAGCTACCAATACTGCAATCTTGAACACACTGAAGTCGGCAGCACTGCGTTGGCCGAAGAGGTGGCGTTGGCCATTGCCTATAACGACATCAGTCAGGCGGTCATGCTGGTCACACCAACCGACCTGGAAGACTTTATCGTCGGCTTCAGCCTCGGCAGCGGGATTATTGCCGACGTTAGCGACATTTATGATCTCAAAATCAGCGGCGCGGGCTCCGCTCAGTATGCTCAGGTACAGATTTCCAGCCGCGCCTTCTGGAACCTCAAGCAGCAGCGCCGCCAATTGGCGGGCACCAGCGGCTGCGGCCTGTGCGGTGTAGAAGCGGTTGAACAGGCCCTGCCCGACCTTCAAGTGCTGCCCGGCGCGCCCTTGCCGCCCGCGCAATGGCTCGACGGCCTGCGCCAGCGCATCAGTGCGTTCCAACCGTTGGGCCAGTACAGCGGCGCAGTGCACGCGGCGGTGTTTATGAACGATCAAGGCGAATTGCTGTTGGGCCGTGAAGACATCGGCCGGCATAACGCCTTGGATAAATTGATCGGCGCTTTGATCCGCCAAAAGATTCCGACCGACGGCGGCCTGGCGATTGTTACCAGCCGCTGCAGCCTTGAATTGATCCAGAAAGTCTTGCGTGCAGGCATCCAAACCCTGGTCAGCCTGTCGTCGCCCACCGGCCTGGCCTTGCAATGGGCGCGCCGGCACAACCTCAATCTCATCCACCTGCCGCAGAAAAGCGCGCCACGGGTCTACAGCCCAGCGATGGAGCACCAGCCATGAGCCTTCACCACCAAGCCGACCAAACCCCGACTCCGCGCTACAAGCCTTATAAAGGCCCGGCCGGCGGCTGGGGCGCGCTGATCAGCGTGGCGCAAGCCTGGCTGACCAGCGATAACGCGCTTAAAAACCTGCGCATGATGCTCAAGACCAACCAGAACGGCGGCTTCGACTGCCCGGGCTGCGCCTGGGGCGACTCGCCGGAAAGCGGCATGGTCAAGTTCTGCGAAAACGGCGCCAAGGCGGTCAACTGGGAAGCCACCAAGCGCCGCGTCGATGCAGCCTTCTTCGCCAAGCACAGCGTCACGGCATTGCTGGAGCAAAGCGACTATTGGCTGGAATACCAGGGCCGCCTGACTGAGCCGATGCGCTATGACGCCGAAACCGACCGCTACACCCCCATCAGCTGGGATGCGGCATTTGACCTGGTCGGCAAGCACCTCAACGCGTTGCCCAGCCCGAACATGGCCGAGTTCTATACCTCGGGTCGCGCCAGCAACGAAGCCGCCTACCTGTATCAGCTGTTTGTGCGCGCCTACGGCACCAACAATTTCCCGGACTGCTCGAACATGTGCCACGAGGCCAGCGGCGTAGCCCTGGCGCAGAGTGTGGGCGTGGGCAAAGGCACCGTGACCTTTGACGACTTCGAACATGCCGACGCTATTTTCGTCTGGGGCCAGAACCCCGGCACCAACCACCCGCGCATGCTTGAACCGTTGCGCGAAGCGGTGAAGCGCGGCGCCCAGGTGGTGTGCATCAACCCCCTGAAAGAGCGCGGCCTGGAGCGCTTCCAGCACCCGCAACATCCGCTGGAAATGCTCACTAACGGCGACAAGCCGACCAACACTGCCTACTTCCGCCCTGCCCTGGGCGGCGACATGGCGATTCTGCGCGGCATGGCCAAGTTCCTGCTGCTGTGGGAACGCCAAGCGCTGGCCGAAGGCAAGGAAGCGGTGTTCGACCATGACTTTCTCAATGAGCACACCGCCAACGTACTGGAGTATCTGGGCCAGATCGACGACACCTCATGGGAAGAAATCGTCGAGCAATCCGGCCTGACCCTGGTCGAGATCGAGCAAGCGGCGCGCATGTACGCCAAAGGCAAAAACGTGATCATGTGCTGGGCAATGGGGATTACCCAGCACCGTCACTCGGTGCCGACCATCCAGGAAATCGCCAACCTGATGCTGTTGCGTGGCAATATCGGCCGCCCTGGTGCCGGCCTGTGCCCCGTGCGCGGTCACAGCAACGTGCAGGGCGATCGAACCATGGGCATCAACGAGCGCCCACCGGTGGCGTTCCTTGACGCGCTGGAGCGTCGATTCCAGTTTCAGGTGCCGCGAGACAATGGTCACAACGTGGTGGAAGCGATTCACGCCATGCTCGAAGGCCGCTCCAAGGTGTTTATCGGCCTGGGCGGCAACTTCGCCCAAGCCACGCCAGACAGCCCGCGTACCTTCGAAGCCCTGCGCAATTGCGACCTCACCGTGCAAATCAGCACCAAGCTCAACCGCAGCCACCTGATGCACGGTAAAGACGCACTGATCCTGCCGTGCCTGGGCCGTACTGATATCGACATCCAGGCCGACGGCCCGCAAGCGGTGACGGTGGAAGATTCGTTCAGCATGGTCCATGGCTCCAATGGCCAACTGCAACCGCTGTCGGCGCTGATGAAGTCCGAGCCGGCGATCCTGGCAGGCATTGCTGCCGCCACTTTGGGCAGCACGCCCGTGGATTGGAACTGGCTGGTGGCCGACTACGGACGCATCCGCGACCTGATCGCCGACACCATCCCTGGTTTCAAGGACTTCAACGAGAAGATCAAACATCCAGGTGGGTTTTACCTGGGCAACTCCGCCGGCGCACGCCGTTGGAACACACCGTCGGGCCGCGCCAATTTCCGCCCTAACATCCTGCCCAAAGACCTGATCCACGAACGCACCCACGCCACGGGCCGGGTACCAGACCTGATCATGCAGTCGATGCGCTCCCACGATCAGTACAACACCACCATTTACGGCCTGGACGACCGTTACCGTGGCGTCAAGGGCCAGCGTGACGTGCTGTTCGTCAACGAAGCCGACATCATCCGCCTGGGCTTCAAGCCAGGGCAGAAGGCCGACATTGTGTCGCTGTGGGAGGACGGACGTGAGCGCCGGGTGAAGGGCTTTACGCTGCTGGCATTCGATATTCCGGCGGGGCAGGCGGCGGCTTACTACCCGGAAGTGAACCCATTGGTGCCATTGGAAAGCACTGGCGACGGTAGCCATACGCCAACATCGAAGTTTGTTGCGATTCGCTTGGAAGCGGCGAGTGACAGTGGGTTGATCATGGCGCGCTCGGCCTGACTTGATCCGAGATATGTGTTGCTTGAACTACTGCTTTCGCGGGCAAGCCCGCTCCCACACTGGGATGGGTTCACCATTGAGACTGTGTGGACCGATCTAATGTGGGAGCGGGCTTGCCCGCGAAGAGGCCAGCACAAGCACCGCACATTCTACAGGCACAAAAAAGGCCGCTTTTGCATAAAAGCGGCCGTTCCGAAGTAACTAAAGACCTGTAAAAACAACTTAAGTTCCCCATACAAAACAGCAACTTAGCAAATTGTATACAACCTCTGCCGCCGGTCGGATTTCGATTGTCAGCGACCCGATACAACCTCAGGATCGCGCCGTCATCCCCTTGAGGTTTCCCTGAATGAAGTTCTCCTCGATTCTCTTGTTGTCCCTTGGCCTGGTCAGTGGCGCAGCCATGGCCGGTGGCACCACCGAAGCCGGTGTAGGCGGCGCATTGGGCGGGGTTCTAGGTTCTGTTGTCGGCCAGCAGCTGGGCGGCAATACCGGTTCGACCATCGGCGCGGCCCTGGGCGGCGCGGGTGGTAGTGCGGTCGGCGCCGACAAGCGCAGCCGTGGCGAAGCCGCCATTGGCGGCGCACTGGGCGCAGCCGGCGGCAACGTCGTGGGCCGCAGTGTCGGCGGCAGTACCGGCGCACTGATCGGCTCGGCGGCCGGCGGTGGCGCGGGCGGTGCACTGGGCAACTACATGGGTAACGAAAGTGACCGCGACGACCGCCGTTATCGCGACCGCGACCGTGACGACCGTCGCTACTACCGCGATGGCCATCCGGGCCGTGGTCATGCCTATGGGCATCGCAAGAACAAGCACCACTACCGTCATCGGTAAGCTCTGAAGAGCACCGCAGTAGTAATGTGGGAGGAGCAAGCCCCCTCCCACATGGGGTGCCGCAAGGTCAGACCACCAGTCGCTGCAACGCCTCGCGCAACATCCCCGGTATCGGCACAGGCTGGTTCGAGGCCCGATCCACAAACACATGCACAAAGCGCCCCGCCGCACGGGCCTCTTCTTCGCCTGCCTTGAACACCGCCAGCTCATACTGCACCGAACTGTTGCCCAACTTGCCCACCCGTAGCCCGACTTCAATGCGTTCGGGAAAAGCGATCGAGGCAAAATAGTCACAGGCCGAACTCACTACAAACCCCACCACTTCACCGTCATGAATATCCAACCCGCCCTGTTCGATCAGGTAGGTATTCACCGCCGTATCGAAAAAGCTGTAGTAGGTGACGTTGTTCACATGGCCGTAGGCATCGTTGTCGTGCCAGCGTGTGGTGATCGGCTGGAAATAGCGGTAATCGGCGCGCAAGGGCGTTGAGTCAGGCATCGGCAAGTCTCTTCAGAGTAGGTCTAATTGAGCGCGGGCCCATTCGCGCACTTCGGCGTAGGGGTAGTCCTCCAGCGCGGCGAAACCGGGAATGCCCCGCGCCTTCAACTTGGTAAACAACGGCACGCTGATACCGCCAAGAAACCGCGTCAGCCGCTCGGCACTGGGTAGCTCGCCAGTGTGCTCATGATGCCTGTGGATAAAATCGCCGCACAGCCCCATGAAGCTTTTATCCACAAGCGGCGGCAGGCTTGGCGGAGGCGGCAGATACGCGACATGGCCGTGGCACACCGAACAATGTCCACAACGCTGGGGAGCGTTTTCATCACCAAAGTACTGCGCCAGGCGCTGCCCCAGGCAGTGCTCGGTGGCGAACAGGTCGAGCATGGCGTGAATCCGCGCTACCTCCGTCACCTCGTGTTGCTTGAAGCCTGTGTATAACTCAGCGCTCAAGGTTTGTGGTTCGAAATCGGTGTCGAGCAAACTGTAGACCTCGGTCATCTGCTTGCTTTCCAGCTCGATCAGGCCCTGCTCCTGGAAATAATCCAGCGCCTTTACCACACGGCTGCGCTCGGCATTGTGCTGTTGATACAGCGCGTCGAAATCCACCGTTGCCCAGGTTTTCGCACGCTTGCACACCTGGATGATTGCCGCGACGAACTGCTGCCGCTCGCCGGAAAAACGTGCGAGCAAAGCGTCGGGCTCGACCAGGTACTTGAAACGGTATTCGGCATAAAACGCGTAGCGCGGCGCGATCACACCCTTGAGTTCCAACTGCACCAGCAGCGTCTTGAGTGGCAACTCGCGAATATTGCTGTGATCGGACAACGACCTGAGCAGGAACTCCCACTGCCCTTCACTGCGTGCGGTCTGCAACTCCTCGAGGACACGGCCAATGCCCTCTTGCTCCGGCGTGTCGCCGTAGACGAAATTTTCCAGCACATTGAGGCTGTCGCGATTGGCCAACACCAGGCAATCCGACGGCTGCCCGTCACGCCCTGCACGGCCGATTTCCTGGCTGTAGTTCTCGATGGACTTTGGCAGGTCGAAGTGCACCACATTGCGGATATCGCTTTTATCGATGCCCATGCCGAACGCGATCGTCGCGACAATGCAATTGGAGCGCCCACCCATGAACCGCTGCTGGATGCCCTCGCGTTTATCGTGGGGCAAGCCCGCGTGGTAGGCCTCGGCCTGAATACCATGGCGATTCAGATGCTCGGCAATCTGCTCGGCGGTTTTCTGCAAGGTGACGTAGACAATGCTCGGCTGGTCGGGCCGCTCTCTCATCCACTCCACCAGCCGGCGACGCTTGTCCTGGCCGCTGACCGGCTCCACCAGCAGGTTGAGGTTGGGCCGGTAGAAGCCTGTGGTGACCACGTCACCCGGAGCAATCGCGAACTTGGCCTGCATGTCGGCAATCACCTTGGGCGTGGCCGTAGCTGTCAGCAGCAACGCTTGCGGGATATTGAACTGGCGCTGGTAGTCCGGCAGCTTCAAATAGTCCGGGCGGAAGTTGTGGCCCCATTCGGAGATACAGTGCGCCTCGTCCACCACCAGCAGCGAGATCTGCACGCTGTGCAAAAAGTTACGAAAGCGCTCGTTCTTCAAGCGCTCCACCGAAATCATCAGGATTTTCAACTCGCCCGAACGCGCACGGGCCATCACATCGTTGGCCTCATCACGGCTCTGGGCCGAATCGATACTGCCCGCCGAAATGCCATGGCGCTGCAGGAACCCCAATTGATCCTGCATCAACGCCAACAAGGGTGAGACCACCAACGTCAGGTGCGGCAGCAGCACCGCCGACAGCTGGTAGCACAAAGATTTACCCGACCCCGTAGGGAAAATTGCTGCTGCCGAACGCCCGGCCAGGACGGCGCTCACCGTCTCTTCCTGGCCCAGGCGAAACTGTGGATAACCAAAGACCTGCTGGAGGGTGTCGTGCATAAGGCTGTCACTCCATTGACCGCTGAACGTGGCTTAAAAACGTAGCCCAGTAAGTTCGGCGAATCGAGAAAGGTCGCAAGAAAATAAGAGACAGGATGATACACAGGCAGGGGATGGCCCAGGGCCGACGGGGAATATTGCGAAAACTCACATTGAATTAAGATCTTCGGCGGGTTTTTGATACAGGTTACGACTTGGTTTTTATCCTGCCTTCCCCCTGATGCATTGCGCTACAATCAAAGCCTTGCTAACCAGGAGTACGCTGCAATGAGCGAACTGACGTTTGAGCAAAAACAGGATCACTATCACAAGATCCGCCGCTCCAATTATCTGGCCAGCCTGCGCCTGGAAGGGTTCGATACCCAACCGGCCGATGTCGACAAGCCCCTGCCGACCCGCGAAGCCGTCCTTGCCAAGTACCGCAACACCTCGCGCTGATGCTCGACAAATACGGGGTGGGCCAGGACCCGCACTGCTACCCCGGTAGCAGCGTCCTGCGCAACCGCCTCGATTTGCTCGATGAACACCGCCTGCACGAGGCAGAGCGGGAGTTATCCGAGATTGCAGTAGGCAATCTTCCGCTGTTTCCGCCGCCCTACGACCTCGAACGTCTGCAACACATCCACCGCATCCTGTTCGGTGACATCTACGATTGGGCCGGTGAACTGCGCAGCGTCAACATCCAGAAAGGTGAGACGCTGTTCTGCACCCCGGAGCGCATCCCGCCGGAAGCGGCGAAGATCATTCGGCATATGCAGGAATCCAATTGGTATACCGGCGCGTCCCAGGCCGATCTCGTTCACCACATCGCTGAAGCTTATGGCGATCTGAATGTCATCCATCCCTTCCGTGAAGGCAATGGACGGGCTCAGCGGATCCTGTTTGAACAGATCATCGTGAATGCGGGATTTTCGGTGAATTGGTGGCTGGTGAAACACGCGGCATGGATACCCGCGAATATTGATGCGGTGGCGTGTGATTATCGGGGATTGGAGGCGATTTTTGGGCGGTGTATCAGTAAGCCTCTCAGTGTCTGATCGAAGCGCGAACGATTAAACTATCTGTTTATTGCCCGATAACAAACTCACTTCTAAGCCACTGACCACCTGAACGCGACAGCCCCCTCACCCACTCCTACGTACCCACCATGAACCTGGCCCCCAACTTCCCCGAAGATCCTGTCATGCAGCAACTCCTGCAATTGCTGCATGAAGAATTCACTCTGCCGAAACACAAGACCATCAGCCTGCAAACCTCGCTCAACTTCGACCTTGCTTGCGATGGCGTTGAGGCCAAGCAATTCATGGAGGCGCTGGAACAGGATTTCGGGGTAGACCTAAGCGACTACGACGCTTATCGTTACTTTCAGCCGCCGGTATTCGACGTATTCTTGAAGCGACGCGCCAAAGGCCGTGGCGACAAAATACCGCTGACCATCGGCATGCTCTACCTGGCGAGCAAGACCCTCAGGTGGGACACGCAGACCTTGGAAAACCTGAGCTGATCCCAAGAGCACTGAGATACCAATGTGGGAGGGGGCTTGCTCCCGATCGCGGTGAATCAGTCAGCTTATCTATAGCTGACCCACCGCTATCGGGAGCAAGCCCCCTCCCACATTGGTTCTGCGCTAATCTGGCGAGCAGTGTGCATAACAGGGATCTTACATGGACGTACTAATGGGCCTGCTGGCCGCCCTGCTCTGGGGTGGCACGGACTTTCTGGTGGGCCTCAACGCTCGCGCCGTTGGCGTTAAACGCGCGGTGTATTTTGGCCAGGCCCTTGGCTTTCTGATCATGACTCTGCTGCTGGTCATTTTCCCGGCCTTCCTGTTCAAATCCATCGATGCGCCGTTGAGCGTCTGGCTCCTGGGCATCGCAGCGGCCCTGCTGACCGTCTCTGGAGCCCTCGCGCTGTCCAAGGCTTTCGCCCTGGGCAAAGCCGCCATCGTCGCGCCATTGGTCACGTCCTATGGCGTGGTGACCACCCTGCTGTCCTGGGCCAGCGGTGAGCACATCAGCCTGATACAACTGGGCTGCATCGCCCTGTGCGTGATCGGCGTGATCCTGTCCAGCATCCACAAGGACAACGGCACGCCCCACAACAACCCGCGCCTGTCCATCGCCTACGCCATGCTCGCAGCAACGCTGTACGGCACCAGTTTCTGGCTGCAAGGTCGCTACACCCTGCCGGCACTGGGGCCGATCACCATGTTGTGGTTGGGGTACCTGGTGGGCCTGTGCGTGCTGGTGGTGATGGTGCTGAAGATCAAGGACGGCCTGAAGATCCCACCGCTGAAAAATTGCGCGACGTTGACCGGTGCGAGCCTGATGAACCTCGGCGGGTTCTCGGCGTTTTCGTGGGGTGCGATGGCAGGGTCGGTATCGGTGGTGACGGTGATCAGTACGCTATCGGGCGGTATTGCGGCGATCCTGGGGTTTGTGTTTTTCAAGGAGCGCTTGTCGGCGGTACAGGTGCTCGGGGTTGTGCTGGTGCTGGTCGGCGCGGTGCTGCTGCACATCGCCCACTAACCCTGCGCGCACAAAAAAGCCGCCTACAGGAGGCGGCTTTTTCACAACAGCTGAGTCTTACAACTTAGGACCCGCAGCCTTGATCGCATCGCTCACTTCAAACTTCTTGAAGTTCTCGATGAACAGGCCCGCCAGCGCTTTCGCAGCTTCGTCGTAGGCGGCTTTGTCAGCCCAGGTGTTACGTGGGTTCAACAGGCCGGTCTCAACGCCCGGTACGGCCAATGGAACGTCGAGGTTGATAGTGTCGAGGTGTTCAGTTTGCGCACCGATCAACGCGCCGCTCTGGATCGCGGCGATCACGCCGCGAGTAGTCGGGATGTTGAAGCGCTTGCCAACGCCGTAGCCGCCACCGGTCCAGCCGGTGTTGACCAGGTAGACCTTGGAGCCGAAACCACGGATGCGTTTGATCAAAAGCTCAGCGTATTCGCCGGCCGGACGCGGGAAGAACGGCGCGCCGAAGCAGGTGGAGAAGGTCGACTTGATACCGCTGCCGGAACCCATTTCAGTCGAGCCCACCAACGCGGTGTAGCCAGACAGGAAGTGGTAGGCCGCTTGTTCTTCGCTGAGGATCGACACGGGCGGCAGTACGCCGGTCAGGTCGCAGGTCAGGAAGATCACTGCGTTTGGCTCGCCGCCCAGGTTTTTCTCGGAACGCTTGGCAACGTGCTCCAGCGGGTAGGCGGCACGGCTGTTCTGGGTGAGGCTGACATCAGCGTAGTCGGCGTGCTTGGCCTCGTCGATAACGACGTTTTCCAGCACGGCGCCGTGCTTGATGGCTTTCCAGATAACCGGCTCGTTCTTCTCCGACAGGTCGATGCACTTGGCATAGCAACCGCCTTCGATGTTGAACACCACGCCTTCGCCCCAGCCGTGTTCGTCGTCACCGATCAGGTAACGGCTTTCGTCGGCCGACAGGGTGGTCTTGCCGGTGCCGGACAGGCCGAAGAACAGGGTCACGTCGCCTGCTTCGCCAATGTTGGCGGCGCAGTGCATCGGCAGTACGTCGGCGGCCGGCAGCAGGAAGTTCTGCACCGAGAACATGGCTTTTTTCATTTCACCGGCGTAACGCATACCGGCGATCAGCACTTTTTTCTGCGCGAAGTTGAGGATCACGCAACCGTCGGAGTTGGTGCCGTCACGCTCTGGCACGCACTCGAAGTTGGCCACGTTGAGCACTTGCCACTCTTCACGACCGGCCGGGTTGTACTGGGCCGGGTTGATGAACAGGCAACGACCGAACAGGTTCTGCCAGGCAGTCTGGGTGGTCATTTTCACGGCCAGGTAGTGGTCTTCTGCGGCCCCTACGTGAACATGGGAAACGAAATGCTCTTGCGCGTTGTTGAACGCCTCGACGCGAGCCCACAGGGCATCAAACTTGTCGGCCGGGAACTTGCGGTTGATTGGGCCCCAGGCAATGGCGTCCTGGGTGGAAGGCTCTTCAACGATAAAACGGTCGACCGGCGAACGACCGGTGCGGTGACCGGTTTCGACAACCAGCGCACCAGTATCGGCAAGCACGCCTTCACCGCGCTGCAGGGCTTCTTTGACCAGATCGTCAACACTCAGATCGGTGTATACGGCGTTATTGGCTTGCGTCATGAGGTTCCCCGTCGGCCTATGGCCGAGTGCTCCAAACGTTTTGTAGTAGAAAGTTGCGCACTACTACCGCGAAAAAAGTGGGCCGGATTATGCCAGAAAAGCCCAAAAAGAGTAGGGCCCTCCCGTCAGAACACCTCTAATCCGGCGTTTGTCAGGTGATTTACCTGTGCTTAAACGTTTTAGTGGCGGGTGTCGGAAGGGGTGTCGATGCCCGCTCCGGCGAACAATTGGGCTACATCAGCGGCATCGAACAGGTAGCGCTGGTTGCAGAACTGGCAATCGATCTCGATATGGCCGCCGTGTTCCACCACCAGATTTTGCGCATCTTCCAGGCCCAGGCTGACCAAGGCGTTGCCCGAACGCTCGCGCGAACAGCTGCAATGAAAGTGCAAGGCTTGCGAGTCAAACAGCCGCACAGCCTCTTCATGGTAAAGGCGGTGCAGGATGGTTTCGTTGTCCAGGCCCAGCAGTTCTTCGGCCTTCAACGTGTCAGCCAAGGCGATGATATGCCGCCAGCTTTCGGCACGATCATCCTCATCCTTGATGCGATCGGCCGGCAATTGTTGCACCAGCAAACCACGGGCACGTTTGCCGTCGGCGTTAAGCCAGAACTTGGTGCCCACCTGCTGGGACATTACGAAGTAGTTGGTGAAGCACTCCGACAGGGTTTGGCCATCGAGGTCGACAATGCCCTGGTAGCGTTGGCCTTCGGTCGGGTCGACGGTGAGTGCCAGGACGCCATTGGGCATCAGGTCGGCCAAGGTGGCGTCCGCGGCGATCTGGTCGGCTTCATAACGGGCCAGGCCACGGATTTCGCGCTCGCTGGAGCACTCGATCATCAACATGGGCACCGGCCCTTCAGAACGGGCCTGCAAGATCAGCAACCCGTCGAACTTCATGGTGCCAACCAGCAGCGCCGCGGCGGCCATCAGCTCGCCGAGCAATTGCGCGACCGGCTCCGGGTAGGCGTGCTTGGCAAGGACTTCGGCATAGCTGAGCTCCAACGACACCATCTCGCCGCGGGCATCGCTCTCATCGAAGATGAAGCGTTGGGTGAAGTCGGTATCCGGTAGATCAGTCATAGGTCTGGGTATCTGAAGTGATGACAAAATGATTACAAGGTTTATAAAATTAAACGCTTTAGCACCATCTTGGTGCGACTTCTCCTGAATTCAAGGAGCTGAATAGAGCGATGAGGGACAGTTTATGAACAATCCGGGTTTGTTCCAAGCCAACTGGAACCTCCGGCGATGGGCTCTTTGCAATCTACTCGCTATCGGACTGCTGTGTTTTTGGCTGTGGCCCACGGGCCAGATGCTGTGTGTGATTTTCGACGAGTGGCTGTTTCATCTGCTCAATGGCCCGCTGGCCACCCATTCGACCTGGCTGCATGTGTGGGCCGTGGCCAGTCTGCGGCCGTTTGATGCAGTGGTCGGCGTTATTTTGCTGACGCTGCTGATCCGCGGTGACTGGGTGTTCAAGGCCGTGCAGGTGCGCCAGGCGTTTTTTGGTTTTCTCGGCATTCTGCTGCTGTTGCTGTTTATTCGAATGTTGTTCTCCAAACTCGCGGCGCATATGGGCTGGCAGCACAGCAGCCCATCCATGGTGATCAGCGGCGCGATTCAGATGAGTGATTTTTTCCCGGGGCTGGAGAAAACCTGGGAGTTGAAGGACCGTTCCAGCCAGAGCTTCCCGGGCGACCATGCCTCGGTGCTGTTGATCTGGGGGATGTTCATGACCGTATTTGCCAAGCGCATCGGCCAGGTGCTGGTGATCTGGGGCCTGGCGCTGCTGTTCATGATGCCGCGCCTGGTTGCGGGCGCGCACTGGGGTCAGGACGATTACATCGGTGGCGTACTGCTGGCGCTGTTGGCGCTGGGGTGGGGGTATTACACGCCGTTTGCGGCGAAGGTGTCGGGGTTCCTGTTGCGGGTAACCGCGCCGGTGTTCGGGTTGCTTGGAAAACTGCCGGTGATCGGGCGATTGAGCGTCATACGCACCGCGCCTTAAATGCGCGGGTTAAATGTGGGAGGGGGCTTGCCCTATTTTGTAGGAGCGAGCTTGCTCGCGAAAAACTCATAGGCGCCGCGTTCATTCAGCAAGCACGCGTTATCGTTGAGGTTTTTCGCGAGCAAGCTCGCTCCTACAGAGGGCTTGCCCTCTCCCACATTTTTGATCTCCTTCAAGCTGGAGACTTGTATCATCAATCGTCGTTGCCGCTGCCGCGGAACTTGAATAGATCGCGGCGCTGCTTCTTGCTTGGCTTGCCATCGGTGGTCATGCCGGTCGCTCCGGCCTTGCGCATGGCCGCTGCGTTTTCGCGCTTGGCGATACTCGCTTCGGTCTCGGTGTACAGCGCCTGCGCTTCGGGTGCCCCGCGGCGCACGACAGAAAGCGCCTGCACCACGACGGTCTTTTCATCAAATCCTGTACGAATCTGAAACTCATCACCGATACGTGGCTCTTTGCCCGGTTTGCAGCGCTCGCCGCGATGATGAACCTTCCCGCTTTCGATTGCGGCCTTGGCCAGGGCACGGGTTTTGTAGAACCGCGCGGCCCACAACCACTTGTCCAGTCGGACCTTTTCTTCCTCTTCCTGTTTTTGACCCACTTGAATTCCTCGCTCTGAAAAATGTCGCAACCTTACCGTTGAAACCCTTCGACGCATAAACCCCAAGGCTCACCTAAGATACGCCAGGTAGCACCCTGTTTTCGCGAGGATACGCTGTGACCGACTTCCCCCTTTCACTCACCTCGCCCAACCAGCGGTGCGTGGGTTGCCAGCAAAGCGAGCCTCTGGGGTTCGACTTTGCGTTCGCCTACCAGCCTATCGTAGACCTGCGTGACCACTCGATATTCGCCAATGAAGCCTTGGTGCGCGGTACCCAGGGAGAAGGCGCGCTGTCGGTGCTGGCCCAGGTCAACGAAACCAATCGCTACCACTTCGACCAGCGCTGCCGAACCAAGGCCATCGCCGGTGCCGCAGCGCTGGGCATGCAGACTCACCTTTCCATCAATTTCATGCCCAATGCCGTATATCGCCCGGAACTGTGTATTCGCAGCACCCTGGAGGCCGCCCGGGCGCACAATTTCCCGCTGGACCGGCTGATTTTCGAGACGCTGGAAAGCGAGCATGTAGATAACTATCGCCATTTGACGAATATTCTGCGTGAATATCGCGAATTCGGCTTCAAGACCGCCATCGACGACTTCGGTGCGGGCTATTCGGGGCTGAACCTGCTGGCCGATTTCCAACCCGACCTGATCAAACTCGACATGGCGTTGATTCGCGATGTCGATCAAGACCGTGTCCGTCAGGTGATCGTCCGGGGGATTGTCACAATCTGTGAGCAGTTGGGAGTTACTGTCATCGCCGAAGGCATCGAAAGTGCTGGCGAGCGGGATTTCCTCGCCGACTGTGGAATATTTCTGATGCAGGGTTTTTGGTTCGCCAAACCTGCATTCAATGCCCTGGCCAAGGTTTCTCCTCAAGCCTGGGCAAATTGACCGGTACCCATATTGAAGACATTTGACCATTTGACCGTTGTAGGTCTGCGTGAATGGGTGGCACTTCCCGACCTGGGAGTGGCGGGCCTGCGCGCGAAGATCGACACCGGTGCCAGCACCTCAAGCCTGCACGCCACCGATATCGAGCCGTTTGAGCGCGACGGTGAAAAGTGGGTGCGCTTTACCGCGCACCTGGGCAGCGTGGTGCAACTGCGTCACCGTCGCTGCGAAGCGCCCCTGGTGACGATGAAAACCATCAAGAGCTCCAATGGCCATGCGCAGGTGCGCTACGTGATCAGCACCACCCTGGCGCTGGGTGACCGGGTATGGCGGGTGGAATTCACCCTCGCCTGTCGCAAAGCCATGCGTTACCGCCTGTTACTGGGCTCCAAGGCGTTGATTGACGGCCAGTTGGTCGTCAATCCAGGCGTCAAGTACGTTCAAGACAAGCCGGTGTTCCCGGTCTCCACTATTTCTGCCCCAGGTGCTGCATGAAGATTGCTGTGCTGTCGCGAAACCCGCGTCTGTATTCCACCCGCCGCCTGGTCGAGGCCGGCACTGAACGTGGCCATGAAATGGTGGTGATCGACACGTTGCGTGCCTACATGAACATTGCCAGCCACAAGCCGCAGATTCACTACCGGGGCAAACCCTTGGAAGGCTTTGATGCGGTGATCCCGCGTATCGGCGCTTCGGTGACGTTTTATGGCTGCGCGGTGTTGCGTCAGTTTGAAATGATGGGGGTGTTTCCTCTCAACGAATCCGTGGCCATTGCCCGCTCGCGGGACAAACTGCGTTCGCTGCAGTTGCTGTCACGCCGGGGTATCGGCTTGCCGGTCACAGGCTTTGCACACTCCCCGGATGACATCCCTGACCTGATCGAGATGGTCAATGGTGCACCGCTGGTGATCAAGGTACTGGAAGGCACCCAAGGCATCGGTGTGGTGCTGTGTGAAACGGCGACGGCAGCTGAATCGGTGATCGAGGCGTTCATGGGCCTCAAGCAGAACATCATGGTGCAGGAGTACATCAAGGAAGCCGGCGGCGCGGATATTCGCTGCTTCGTGGTGGGCGACAAAGTGATCGCGGCGATGAAGCGCCAGGCCAAGCCCGGTGAGTTCCGCTCCAACCTGCACCGTGGCGGCAGCGCCAGCCTGATCAAGATCACACCGGAAGAACGCATGACCGCACTGCGGGCAGCCAAGGTGATGGGCTTGAGCGTGGCAGGCGTGGATATCCTGCGCTCCAATCATGGGCCGCTGGTGATGGAAGTGAACTCATCGCCGGGCCTGGAAGGGATCGAGACCACCACCGGCAAGGACGTGGCGGGGATCATCATTCAGCATCTGGAAAAGAATGGTGGGCCGAATATGACTCGGACCAAGGGCAAAGGCTAAAAGCCTATTTTAATCCCGACATGAAACCAATGTGGGAGGGGGCTTGCTCCCGATAGCGGTGTCACAGTCACTGAACTTCTTGACTGAAAGACCGCCATCGGGAGCAAGCCCCCTCCCACATTTTTGATATTTGTTGTTTGTCAGACCGCATCTCTAGGCAGCATCAACCCAAGCGGCAAGCGCACCCGCGCCTCCAACCCGCCTTCTTCCCGGTTACGCAACTCGACATTTCCGCCATGCATCGAGGCGATTCGTCGCACGATCGCCAACCCCAACCCGGTGCCCTTGCCACCTCGGGCTCGGTCGCCACGGGTGAACGGGTTGAAGATACCCTCAAGCTCGGCAGGGTCGATCCCCGTGCCACGGTCCATCACGCTCAGCACCACGTAAGGCGCGGCACTGTCACCGGAGACATACGCCGCCACCTCAACATCGGAACCGGCATGATGCAAGGCGTTGCCGATCAGGTTGTTCAGCAGGCGCTTCATCGAGACCCGGCGCAATGCAAACGGCTGGATCGGCTCCAGGCGCATGCGCACCTGCTCACCGTTCTGGTTATAGGGCGCAACCACCTCACGCACGAGGTCCGTGAGGTCCACCTCCTCAACCACTTCATCACGCCCGTCGCGGATGAAGGCCAGGAACTGGTCCAGGATAGCGTCCATGTCCTCGATATCGCGCACCATGTCATCGGTGAGGTCGGTATGGTCCCCCATCAGCTCCAGGGACAGGCGCAATCGCGTCAACGGTGTGCGCAAGTCATGGGACACGCCTGCCAGCATCAGCTCGCGCTCGCGCCCGGCCTGCTCGACGTCTTCCGCCATCTGGTTGAACGCGCCGTACACCTCGGTCATCTCACTGGGCGTGTCGCTGACCGGCAGGCGCACACTGCGCCCCTGGCCCAATTGGCGAGCGGCAAATACCAGGCGCTTGAGTGGTTGGTTGAGCTGACGGACGAAGATCCACGCGGAGGCCGTTGAAAGCAAGCCGATGGCCAGGAACCAGCCCAGCACGTTCCAGATTTTCTGCCCGCGCAGCGGGTGCGGATAAAGCGGCACCTTGATCCAGGCATCGCCCAGGCTAGGTGCCCGCACCCATAACGCCGGTGAAACATGCATGCGCAGCCTCACCTCGGTGTCGGCGCCCAGTTCGGCCTGCATCTGGCGCTGATAGATCTCGCTGTAAGGCCAATGCTGCTCGCCTTCAGGCACGCCGGCCCCATCAACCCGAGTCAAGGTCGACGCCTTGGCCACCTTTTCTCGGTTCTCAGGGTCTACGGCCCAATAGCCCCGCAACGTCAGGGCCACACCGTGGCTGTACTGCCGATCCACCAGCACGTCTTCGTTCATCAACAGATAAACCAGCGTGAGCGCCTTGGAAAACAGAACGACAATAAGCACCAGCCAAAGGGTGCGAGAGAAGAAACTTTGTGGGAACCACAGCGGGGTTTTCATAGATGAAAGCTGCACACCTTGCAGGAACGAGCGGTGCTCGCAGAATTGCAGACGCCGGGCATCCCGTCGACTCTCATGGAGTCAAACGCCGGATACCCGCCCCTGCAAATCATCGGTCACTTGGTTGCGGTGCCATCCGGCACAAACACATAACCCACGCCCCACACCGTCTGGATATACCGCGGCTTGGAGGGGTCCGGCTCAATCATCCGGCGCAGTCGGGAAATCTGCACGTCGATGGAGCGCTCCAGGGCGTCCCATTCACGGCCACGGGCCAGGTTCATCAGCTTGTCACGGGTCAGCGGCTGACGGGCGTTCATCACCAGAGCCTTGAGCACCGCGAATTCGCCGGTGGTAAGCATGTGCACTTCTTCGCCACGCTTGAGCTCACGGGTGGCCAACGACAGTTCGTAGTCGCCAAAGGTGACGCTTTCGTCTTCGCTGCCCGGTGCGCCCGGCACGGCCGGTGCCTGGCGACGCAATACGGCCTTGACCCGCGCCATCAGCTCATCAGGGTTGAACGGCTTGGCCAGGTAGTCATCAGCGCCCAGTTCAAGGCCCTTGATGCGGCTCAGCTCATCGCCCTTGGCGGTGAGCATGATGATTGGAATCTGGTTGTTGGCACCACGCAGGCGCTTGCAGGCGGTAAGGCCGTCTTCGCCGGGCAGCATCAGATCGAGCACGACCAGGTTGAACACTTCACGCCCCAACAGGCGGTCCATTTGCTCGGTGTTCGGCACCGCGCGGGCACGGTAGCCCTTGGAGTTGAAAAAACGCTCCAGCAGGCTGCTCAGCCCCGGATCGTCATCAACGATGAGAATTTTTTCGCCTTCAGCAGTTTGTGCGGTGCTGCTCATTGGATGCTCCTCTTATCTCGGCGCGCATTATGGCGTAGCTGCCGTTATACGCACCGTGTGCATTGTTAGCAGATTTTTCATCTACTGCCAGCGAACCCACGCCCTACAACCTCCGGCGCAGTACCCCCCAATAGCAGAACGCTGGTTATAATGCGGCGCCTCCGTGCAGGGCAACGTCAGATCGTTACCGTTTGCTGCCGGGCTTTTTTTACCCGCTTGTCGTGAATTTTTCGATTTCGAGGGTCAATAGGCAGCCTCTTGACCCAGGCAGCGGCGCCAGTCGGGCCGCTCAACCAGCCTCGCCGGGCCTTGTTTTTACGGGCCGGCGCGCTGATTTTAAGAATTTCAGGTGGTTTTATGGACAGCATCAACAGCCGCATCGCCGAGGAACTCGGTGTACGCCCACAACAGGTCGAAGCGGCCGTCGCTCTACTGGATGAAGGCTCCACGGTGCCTTTCATCGCCCGTTACCGAAAAGAAGTGACCGGCAGCCTCGACGACACTCAACTGCGTCACCTGGAAGAGCGCCTGCGCTACCTGCGAGAACTCGACGAACGGCGTATCAGCATCCTCGCCAGCATCGAGGAACAGGGCAAGTTGACCCCTCAACTGGAGCGCGACATCAAACTCGCGGACACCAAGACCCGCCTCGAAGACCTTTACCTGCCGTACAAACAGAAACGTCGTACAAAGGGCCAGATCGCCCTGGAAGCCGGCCTGGGCGATTTGGCCGATGGCCTGTTCAACGACCCGTCGTTGACGCCGGAAACCGAGGCCGCCCGTTTCATCGATGCTGAAAAAGGCGTCGCCGACGTCAAGGCTGCCCTCGAAGGCGCCAAGTACATCCTGATGGAGCGCTTCGCCGAAAACGCCAGCCTCCTGGAAAAACTGCGCACCTACTTGAAGCAGGAGGCCATCCTCAGCGCCCGCGTCATCGCCGGCAAAGAGGAGGAAGGCGCCAAATTCCGCGACTACTTCGAACACGACGAGCCGCTCAAAAGCATGCCGTCCCACCGCGCCCTGGCGATTTTCCGTGGCCGCAACGAAGGCATTCTCAGCTCCGCGCTGAAGGTCGGCGACGAGCTGCCGGGCACCATGCACCCGTGCGAAGGCATGATCGGTCAACAATTCGGCATCCAGAATCAGAATCGCCCTGCGGACAAGTGGCTCGGTGAAGTCGTGCGCTGGACCTGGAAGGTCAAGCTCTACACCCATCTGGAAACCGACCTGCTGGGCGAGTTGCGCGACGGCGCCGAAACCGAGGCGATCAACGTGTTCGCCCACAACCTGCACGACCTGCTGCTGGCCGCACCGGCCGGCCCGCGTGCCACCCTGGGCCTCGACCCGGGCCTGCGCACCGGTTGCAAGGTCGCGGTGGTCGACGCCACCGGCAAGCTGCTGGACCACGCCACCGTGTACCCGCACGTGCCGCACAACAAATGGGACCAGACCCTGGCGATCCTTGCCGCCCTGTGCGCCAAGCACGCGGTAGACCTGATCGCCATCGGCAACGGCACTGCCAGCCGCGAAACCGATAAGCTGGCCGCCGAGCTGATCAAAAAATACCCGGCCATGAAGATGACCAAGGTCATGGTCTCCGAGGCGGGTGCTTCGGTGTACTCGGCTTCGGAGCTGGCGTCCAAGGAGTTCCCGGACCTCGACGTGTCGATCCGTGGCGCCGTTTCCATCGCCCGTCGCCTGCAAGATCCGCTGGCCGAGCTGGTGAAGATCGATCCTAAGTCCATCGGCGTCGGCCAATACCAGCACGACGTATCGCAGCTTAAACTGGCACGCGGCCTGGATGCGGTGGTGGAAGACTGCGTAAACGCCGTGGGCGTAGACGTGAACACCGCTTCCGTAGCGCTGCTGGCGCGAATCTCGGGCCTCAACGCGACCCTGGCGCAGAACATCGTCAGCCATCGCGACGAAAATGGTGCGTTCAAAACCCGTGCTGCGCTGAAAAAAGTCGCACGCCTGGGTGAAAAAACCTTTGAACAAGCGGCCGGCTTCCTACGCGTGATGAATGGCGATAACCCGCTCGACGCCTCGGCGGTTCACCCGGAAGCCTACCCGCTGGTGCAACGCATTGCCGCCGAGACCGACCGTGATATCCGCTCGCTGATCGGCGACGCCGCCTTCCTCAAGCGTCTGGATCCAAAGAAGTACACCGACGAAACCTTCGGTGTGCCGACCATCACCGACATCCTGCAAGAGCTGGAAAAACCTGGCCGCGACCCACGTCCCGAGTTCAAGACCGCCGAGTTCCAGGACGGCGTCGAAGACCTCAAGGATCTGCAACCGGGCATGATCCTCGAAGGTGTAGTGACCAACGTGACCAACTTTGGCGCCTTCGTGGATATTGGCGTGCATCAGGACGGTTTGGTGCATATCTCCGCGCTTTCGGAGAAGTTCATCAAGGACCCGCGTGAAGCGGTCAAAGCCGGTGACGTGGTCAAGGTCAAGGTCATGGAAGTCGATATCCCGCGTAAACGCGTGGGCCTGTCGATGCGCATGAGCGATACCCCGGGCGAGAAGATCGACGGTGCTCGTGGCGCTCGCCCAGGTTCGGCACCGCGCCAGTCGCAGAACACCGCGCCGCGCAAGGAAGCTACGACTGCCGCGCCGAGCAACAACGCCATGGCATCGCTGTTCGCCAATGCCAAACAGTTGAAGAAGCGTTGATGGAGATCCCGGCTGGCTTGACCCAGAGCGCGTTCAGCGAGCTGATCGGCTGCCGCCTGCAGCGCCTGGATGAAGGCGTTGCCGAGGTGGCCCTGACCCTGGAGCCGCACCTGCGCAACCGTGCAGGCAAGCTCCATGGCGGGGCGATTTTCAGCCTGGTGGACATCACGATGGGCCTGGCCTGTTCCAGCGCCCATGGTTTCGACCAGCAGAGCGCCACCATCGAATGCAAGATCAACTATATTCGCGCCGTCGAAGACGGTGACGTGCTGTGCACCAGCCGGGTAATCCACGCCGGCCGGCGCACGTTGGTGGTCGAAGCCGACGTGTACCAGGGCGAAAGACTTGTCGCAAAAGCGCAGGGCACGTTCGCTGCCCTATAGCTCCCCACCCTCGATTTGAGTTAATTTCGGCGCTGCGATAACAGCGTCGGAATTTTCTCGCTGCGCTGTAGCCCAATTCATGGAGTGAAGTCGGCATTTTCAGAGCGGGTCAAATCGACTCAGAACCAGGCGATCACGCCAGTTTCCACTTCACCCTTGTAGACCGTCCTGCCCACCCCCATATTGGGGCGACTGACGCGTGAAGGAATCCAACTTGAGCGAACTTCTCAACCGCCGCCTGGCCCTGCTCGGCAAGCGCGAACACCTCTCCCTGCTAGAGCAGTGCTTGCACGGCATCGAGCGCGAATGCCTGCGCGTCACCAGCGAGGGTCGCCTGGCGCAAACGCCGCACCCTGAAGCCCTGGGCGCTGCGTTGACCAACGAACAGATCACCACTGACTATTCGGAATCGCTGCTGGAGTTCATCACCCCAGCCCTGCCCAACCCGGCCGAGACCCTGGGCAGCCTGGACAAGATCCATCGCTTTGCCTACTCCAAGCTGGGCAGCGAATACCTGTGGAGCCCCTCGATGCCGTGCCCGTTACCGGCCGAGGAAGATATTCCGATCGCCTACTACGGCACCTCCAATATCGGCCAGCTCAAGTATGTGTACCGCAAGGGCCTGGCCCTGCGCTACGGCAAGACCATGCAGTGCATCGCCGGCATCCACTACAACTTTTCGCTGCCGGAACAGCTGTGGCCGTTGCTCAAGGAAGCCGAAGGCTTTGTCGGTACCGACCGTGACTATCAGTCCACGGCCTATATCGCGCTGATCCGTAATTTCCGTCGCTACAGCTGGCTGTTGATGTACCTCTTTGGTGCCTCGCCAGCCTTGGACGCAGGCTTTCTGCGTGGGCGCTCGCACCAGCTGGAAGCGCTCGACGCCGACACCCTGTACCTGCCCTACGCCACCAGCCTGCGCATGAGCGACCTGGGTTACCAGAGCAACGCCCAGGCTGGCCTGACGCCGTGCTACAACGACCTGGCCAGCTACACCGACAGCCTGCGCGAAGCGGTGGCAACGCCCTACGCGCCGTATGTTGAAGTCGGCACGCACAAGGATGGTGAGTGGGTGCAGCTCAACACCAACATCCTGCAGATCGAAAACGAGTACTACTCCAATATCCGCCCCAAGCGTGTGACCTACACCGGCGAGCGGCCGATCCAGGCGCTGATGGCCCGTGGCATCCAGTACATCGAAGTGCGTTGCCTGGACATCAACCCGTTCCTGCCGATGGGGATCGACTTGCCGGAGTCGCGATTCCTCGACGCATTCCTGCTGTATTGCGCGCTGAACGACAGCCCGCTGTTCGCCAACAACGAGTGCGGCAACGCCACCTCCAACTTCCTCAGCGTGGTCAAGGAAGGTCGGCGTCCGGGCCTGCAATTGCAGCGTGACGGCCAGCCGGTGGACATGAAGGAATGGGCTGCGCAGTTGCTGGAGAAGATTGCACCATTGGCTGCCTTGCTCGACGAGAGCCAAGGTATTACCGAACACAGTGAAGCGCTGGATGCCCAACTGGCCAAGGTCAAGGACCCGTCCCTGACGCCGTCGGCCCAGGTGTTGGCGGCCATGGCTGAACGCAAGGAGAGCTTCGCGCAGTTCTCCCTGCATCAGAGCGAGGTCCATGCCGAGTACTTCCGCAAACAGCCCCTGGCTGCTGAAGAACAAGCGCACTTCGAAGAACTGGCGCGTGCTTCGCTGGCGCAACAGGTGGAGCTGGAGCAGAACGAAGTGGGCGATTTCGATGTGTTTGTCGGGTCGTACCAGGCAAGCATCCTGGCCATCAGCAACTAACCGGAGCTCTACTTAGTTCAAATGTGGGAGGGGGCTTGCTCCCGATAGCAGTGGGTCAGCCAACCGATGCAGTGGCTGACACTCAGCAATCGGGAGCAAGCCCCCTCCCACATTTGGTCATCACCGGTACAAAGATTTGCTTCAACCTTTCTACTCATAAGCTAATTCGAAAAGGTTATTTATTTTCGAGTTCTTAGATCATTTAGTCTCCTCACACGCCGACTCTCGGCCGCCTGATTGAGGAGCTTCCCCTTGAAACTGCTGACCCCTCTGCGCTTGCTGGCCGCGTTGTCCCTGGCCGGTGCCAGTCTGTTTGCCCAGGCGGCGGACGTGACTATCGCTTATCAGACCACCGTCGACCCGGCCAAAGTCGCCCAGGCTGACGGGGCCTATGAAAAAGCTACCAACGCCAAAATCGACTGGCGCAAATTCGACAATGGCGCCGACATCATCGCCGCCATTGCCTCCGGCGACGTGCAGATCGGCTACCTCGGTTCCAGCCCGCTGACCGCTGCGGTAACCCGCAAAGTCCCAGTAGAAACCTTCCTCGTTGCCACCCAGATCGGCGGGGCTGAAGCCCTGGTGGCGCGCAATGGGTCGGGGATCAACAGCCCGCAGGACCTGGTCGGCAAAAAAATCGCCGTACCCTTCGTCTCCACCGGCCACTACAGCCTGCTTGCCGCGCTGAAACACTGGAACATCGACCCGGCCAAAGTCACCATTCTCAACCTGGCGCCTCCGGCCATCATCGCCGCGTGGAAGCGCGGTGATATCGACGCCACCTACGTGTGGGACCCGGCTCTGGGTGTAGCCAAGGAAAACGGCAAGGTGTTGATCACCTCCGGCGAGCTGGCCAAGTTCGGCGCGCCAACATTCGATGCCTGGATCGTGCGCAAGGATTTTGCCGAGAAGCACCCGGACATCGTTACCGCCTTCGCCAAGGTCACCCTGGATGCCTACGCCGCCTACCGCAAAGACCCACAAGCCTGGCTCGCCGACACCGGCAACGTCGACAAGCTGGTGAAACTCTCCGGCGCCAAGGCCAGCGATATTCCCTTGCTGCTGCAAGGCAACGTCTACCCGCTGGCCGCTGACCAGGTGACCCTGCTGGGCGCGCCGACCACCAAGGCAGTCACCGACACTGCTGTGTTCCTCAAGGAACAAGGCAAGGTCGATGCCGTACTGCCCGACTACGCCCCTTACGTCAGCGCCAAGTTCATTTCTAACTGATCCAAGGAGTTCATCGCGATGGCCTTGCTACAGCTGGAGCGCATCAGCGCACAGTACCCAGGCGCCCCGGAACCGGTACTGTCCGATATTTCACTGGACCTTGGGCCCCAGCAATTGCTGGTCGCCCTGGGCCCCTCCGGCAGTGGCAAGACATCGCTGTTGAACCTGATTGCCGGTTTCGTCGAGCCTTCTGCCGGGCGTATCACCCTCGACGGTGTGCCGGTCAAAGGGCCCAGCGCCGAACGCGGTGTGGTGTTCCAGGACGACGCCCTGCTGCCCTGGCAGGACGTGCTGGCCAACGTCGCCTTCGGCCTGGAACTGGCCGGCGTGCCCAAGGCGCAGCGCGAAGTACGCGCCCGCGAAATGCTCGCTCTGGTGGACCTGGCCGGTTTCGACAGCCGGCGCATCTGGCAACTCTCCGGCGGCCAGAAGCAACGCGTTGGCCTCGCCCGCGCCCTGGCGGCCGACCCTCGCGTATTACTGATGGACGAACCCTTCGGTGCGCTGGATGCCTTCACCCGCGAACAAATGCAGGAGTTGCTGCTGCAAGTGTGGCGGCGCACGGCCAAGCCGGTGTTCCTGATTACCCATGACATTGAAGAAGCGGTGTTCCTGGCCACGGACCTGATCCTGCTGGCGCCCAACCCCGGCCAGATCGTCGAACGCCTGCAGCTGGATTTCGGCCAACGTTACGCTGCCGGTGAATCAGCCCGCGCAATCAAGTCCAACCCGCGCTTTATCGAAACCCGCGAGCACGTGCTGGGCAAAGTGTTCTCCCAACGGCAGGTGTACGCATGAGCAGCTACGAACTTCCCGCCACGGCCAGCAAGCCGGTGGCACCTGCCGTTATCCCGGTACGCCGCAGCCTGAGCACGCGCTGGATCAGCGTACTGACCCTGGTCGCTCTGCTTGCCCTGTGGTGGGCGGTGACCGCCACCGGTTTGATCGAACCTTTGTTCCTGCCACCACCGTCCGCCGTGTTGCAAAAAGGCTGGCTGCTGGCGACCACCGGCTACATGGATTCCACCTTGTGGCAGCACCTGGGCGCGAGCCTGAGCCGCATCGGCTTGGGCCTGGGTTTTGCGGTGCTGACCGCCGTGCCGGTGGGGATTGCCATCGGTGCCAACCGCATTGCCCGAGGCATTTTCGATCCGTTGATCGAGTTCTACCGGCCGATTCCGCCGCTGGCCTACCTGCCGCTGATCGTGATCTGGTGCGGCATTGGCGAGCTGTCCAAGGTGCTACTGATTTACCTGGCGATTTTCGCCCCGATCGCCATCGCCACCGCAACCGGGGTGCGCACCGTCGACCCGGCCAAGCTGCGGGCTGCGCAGTCGTTGGGCGCCACCCGTGCGCAACTGATTCGCCATGTGATCCTGCCCAGCGCCCTGCCCGATATCCTCACCGGTGTGCGTATCGGCCTGGGTGTGGGCTGGTCGACCCTGGTCGCCGCCGAGTTGATTGCCGCCACCAGTGGCCTGGGCTTCATGGTGCAGTCGGCGGCGCAGTTTCTGGTCACCGATGTGGTGGTGCTGGGGATCCTGGTGATCGCCCTGATCGCCTTCGCCATGGAAATGGGCCTGCGCGCCCTGCAGCGTAAATTAGTGCCCTGGCATGGCCAGGCACACTGAGTGAAGAATCTACAATGAGCAGCCTGACCGTTACCCCATTAAGTACCGCCCTGGGCGCCCAGATCAGTGGCGTCGACATTACTCAGCCGCTGGCCCCTGAACAGCGCGACGCCATTGAACAGGCGTTGCTCGACTATTCGGTGCTGTTCTTCCGTGATCAGCCAATCACCCCGCAACAACAGGCACGGTTCGCGGCCAATTTTGGCGACCTGCACATCCATCCGATCTACCCCAACGTGCCGGAACAGCCCGAAGTGCTGATCCTCGATACCGCGGTCACCGACGTGCGTGACAACGCCGTTTGGCACACCGACGTGACCTTTCTGCCCACGCCTGCTTTGGGCGCTGTGCTCAGCGCCAAGCTGCTGCCGGCGTTTGGCGGCGATACGCTGTGGGCCAGTGGTATTGCGGCGTATGAGGCGCTTTCCGAACCGTTGAAGGTATTGCTCAACGGGCTCACCGCCACCCACGATTTCACCAAATCTTTTCCTTTGGAGCGTTTTGGCAATACCGCCGAAGACTTGCTGCGCTGGGAGCAAACCCGCCGCAAGAACCCACCGTTGTCGCATCCGGTGGTGCGTACCCATCCCGTCAGTGGGCGTAAATCGCTGTTCGTCAGCGACGGCTTCACCACCAGAATCAACGAACTGGAGCCGGCCGAAAGCGAGGCGATTCTCAAACTGCTGTTCGCGCACGCAACGCGCCCGGAATTCACCATCCGCTGGCGCTGGCAGGCAAATGATGTGGCGTTCTGGGATAACCGCGTGACCCAGCATTACGCCGTGGATGACTACCGGCCACAGCGGCGGGTGATGCACCGGGCGACGATTCTTGGGGATGTGCCGTTCTAGTCGCCACACTGAAAACCAAATGTGGGAGGGGGCTTGCTCCCGATGGCGGTGGTTCAGTCAGCTCATCTGTAGCTGACCCACTGCTATCGGGAGCAAGCCCCCTCCCACATTTTTGATCCCGTTGTGTCAGTTATTCAGCAGTGGACGGCTTTTCCCACAGGTTGATCCCGCCTTCCTGCGCAAACCGATCAATCTCCGCCAGTTCTTCTGCACTGAAGCTCAAGTTCTTCAACGCCCCAACGTTTTCAATAATCTGCTCCGGCCGGCTCGCACCGATCAGCGCACTGGTGACCCGTGGATCACGCAGGGTCCAGGCCAGCGCTAATTGCGCCAGGCTCTGGCCGCGACGCTGGGCGATTTCATTCAGGCCGCGCACATGAGCGATGTTGGCTTCGGACAGGTGTTGGGCCTGCAACGAACCGCCACCCGGACGATTGACCCGTGCATCGGCCGGTATGCCATTGAGGTACTTGTCGGTGAGCAAACCCTGGGCCAGCGGCGTGAAGGCGATAACCCCGGCGCCAAGTTCTTCGGTGGTGTCGAGCAGGTCCTTTTCCACCCAGCGGTTGAGCAGGTTGTAAGCCGGTTGGTGAATCAACAGCGGGACTTTCCACTCTTTGAGCAAGGCTGCGATTTCGCGGGTTTTCACCCCGGAATAGGACGATATACCGATGTACAACGCCTTGCCTTGTTGCACGGCGGTGGCGAGGGCGCTGGCGGTTTCTTCCAGGGGCGTGTCGGGGTCAAAACGGTGGGAGTAGAAAATATCCACGTAGTCGACGCCCAGGCGTTGCAGGCTCTGGTCCAGGCTCGCCAGGATGTATTTGCGCGAGCCACCGCCCTGGCCGTAGGGGCCGGGCCACATGTCCCAACCGGCTTTGCTGGAGATGATCAATTCGTCGCGGTAGTGCTTGAAGTCTTCGCGCAGCAAACGGCCGAAATTGATCTCGGCGCTGCCATAGGGCGGGCCGTAGTTGTTGGCCAGGTCGAAGTGGTTGATACCCAGGTCGAACGCCGTGCGCAGCAAAGCGCGCTGGGTATCGATCGGGGTGCTGTCGCCAAAGTTGTGCCACAACCCCAGGGACAGTGCCGGCAGCACCAACCCACTGCGGCCTACGCGGCGATAGGGAATAGATTCATAGCGGTTTTCGGCAGCAATGTACGTCATCGAATCCTCTCTGGACTGAGGGTTAAAAGGCCCGGGAATAAGGTTATTCCCAAGCCTTTTAACCCGCTGAATCGCTTAAGTCTGCCTCTTCCTTTTACAGCAAAGACCTACTTGAGAGGAACGGTATCAGCGCACCAAATGCAGGAACTGCAGATGGCGCTCGTACTGGTCGAGGATGTCGTTGATGATCTGCTCCTTGGTATAGCCCACCAGGTCATAGTCCTGGCTGCCCTCACTCAAGTGCACCTCCGCACGATAGTAACGGCGGTTGTTGATCTCTTTGGAACCCATGCCACCGCGGGCAAACGACGGCGTGAAATAGCCGCGCATCTGCACCTGGTAGATGAATGGGTGCTCCTCGCCATGGCCGATTTCCAGGCTGACGCTGTCGTTGGACGGGTCTGGCTGAGTGACCACATTCAGGCCCTTTTCGACAAACACCGCCGTCACTTCTTCGATCGCCGGGCGCACCGTCGATTCAAGGAAGCGATACACCTCATCACGTGACGGGAAATGCACCGCCTGGCTCAAGCGCTGGCGCCAGCCGCCACGGCCTTTGCGTGAAGCCGATATTGGCGCCAGGGAATGCAACTGCGCGATCTGCTTTTGCGACTCCAGGTAAAACGCCTTGTGCAGCCCCCACATCATCAGCAGCAGAATCAGCGAGAACGGCAGCGAGGTCAGCACCACCGCCGATTTGAGCGAGTCGATACTGCCGGCGAATAGCAACGCACTGGTCACCAGCGCCGTCATTGCACCCCAGAACACCCGCAGCCACTTCGGCCCGTCTTCATCAGCGTTGCCGCCTTTGGACGACAGGGTGGACAGCACCACAGTGCCTGAGTCCGCCGAGGTCACAAAGAACACAAAGCTGATAAACACCGTGACCGCAATCACCGTCTTGCTCCACGGATAGGTTTCCAGCAGCAGGTAGAGGCTCATCGACGGGTCATCGATGGCCGACTGGCCCAGCGCAGCCATGCCATGGTTGAGCACTTGGTCGATGGCGCTGTTACCGAAGATCGACATCCACGCCAGGGTAAAGCCCAGCGGAATCAACAGCACCCCAAACACGAATTCGCGGATGGTGCGGCCACGGGAGATACGCGCAATAAACAGACCTACAAACGGCGACCATGCGATCCACCAGGCCCAGTAGAACACTGTCCAGCCACCCAGCCAGTCGCTTGGCTTGTCGTAGGCGTACACATCGAAACTCTTGGTCGGCAGCGCGCCCAGGTAGTCACCGATGTTCTGGATCAAGGTGTTGAGCAAGTGCTGGGTAGGCCCGGCGAACAACACAAACAGCAGCAACGCACAGGCCAGCAGCATGTTGATGTCGGACATCACCCGTACGCCTTTGTCGACGCCGGCTACCGCAACAATGATCGCCGCGCCCATCATCAACGTGATCAGGCCCACCTGGATCCACTGGGTGTGAGCAATGCCAAACAGGTAGTCCAGGCCGGAATTGAGGTGCAACACGCCAAAACCCATGTCAGCGCCAAGGCCGAACACCGTCGCGATGATACCGAAGCCATCCACCGCATAACCGATAGGGCCATTGATGCGCTTGCCGATCAGCGGGTACAGCGCCGAACGCAATGCCAGCGGCAGGTTATGCCGGTAGGCGAAATACGCCAGGGCCATGCCCACGAACGCGAACACACCCCAGCCATGCAGGCCCCAGTGCAGGAACAGCACCTGCATGGCCTGGCGCGCTGCATCGGCGTTCATCGCTTTGCCCTGGGGCGGCTGCACCAGGTGCGTCAACGGCTCCGAGACGCAGAAGAAGAACAGCGTGATGCTGATTCCGGCGGCGAACAACATGCCGGCCCATGACAGGTAGCTGAATTCGGGCTCGTCGTGGTCGGCACCGAGTTTTATCTTGCCGTAGCCCGATAGCGCGGTGACCACCACGAAGACCAGATACAGGGTCATCGCCAGCATGTAGTACCAGCCGACCGTATTGGCCGCCCAGTTTTGCGCCGCCAGCAGCCAGGCTCCGGCCTGTTGCGGGATAGCGATGACCGTGATGCCAAACAGCAGGATGAAGGTGGCGGCAAAGTAGAAAACGGGCGCATTCATGCGCACCATGCCGCTGGAAGGGGTGGACGATGCACTCATGAACGATGCACCTCAAGGTTGCGGGATATGGCTGTAAATAACGGACTCAGCAAAGGTAAGCCTCCTGTTGTGAGCGGGCAGCGAACCACCGGGTTTAACTTGAACGAACGTTCAAGTTAAACATGAATAGGCGGTCTGGGACTAATCGCAGGGCTGAGTGGTAGATGATTCCTACACTAGCTCAAGGATTGGTATGACGGATGAAGAAGGCAAATCGTTCAGCGACCCCACGTTGAAATACATACGAAATGTGGGAGCTGGCTCAGGTATTACTTTTGCGCCCCATCGTCATGCTGCAAGTTCGCCTGGGTGATATTCGCCCCCGCCGGCACGCTGCGGGTCAGCCACACATTGCCGCCAATGGTCGAACCCTGGCCGATGGTGATCCGCCCCAAAATCGTCGCCCCGGCGTAGATCACCACATCATTCTCAACAATGGGGTGCCGCGGATGGCCTTTTTGCAACTGCCCGTCCTCATCGGCTGGGAAGCGCTTGGCGCCCAGTGTCACCGCCTGGTAGATACGCACGCGCTCGCCGATGATCGCCGTCTCGCCAATCACTACGCCAGTCCCGTGGTCGATGAAGAAACTCGGGCCGATCTGCGCGCCGGGGTGGATATCGATGCCAGTGGCCGAGTGGGCGATTTCCGCACTGATGCGCGCCAACAGCGGCAAGCCTGCGCGGTACAGGTGGTGGGCCAGGCGATGGTGGATCACCGCCAGGATGCCCGGGTAGCACAGCAGCACTTCATCCACACTGCGTGCAGCCGGGTCGCCGTGGTAGGCGGCCAGTACGTCGGTATCCAAGAGGCTGCGCAGGGCTGGCAATGCCAGGGCAAAATCCTGGATCAGCCGAATGGCATGGGCATCCACACCGCTGTCATCTTCGCCGCCCTGGCGTGCGGCGTAGCGCAACTCCAGGCGCGCCTGGGCGAGCAAGGCGTTGAGCGCTACGTCGAGGGTATGCCCCACGTAGAAGTCTTCGCTTTCTTCACGCAGGTCCACCGGACCCAGGCGCATGGGGAATAGCGCACCGCACAAGGCTTCGAGGATCTGCGCCACCGCCTCGCGGGACGGCAATTCACGGCCACCGTGCTCGCCGCTCAAGCGACCATTGCGCGTTCGCCACTGGTCCCGCGCGCCGCGCAGCTGGCTGACGATGGTCTGCAATTGCCAATGACTGGAACGCTCACTCACGGTATTCACTCCTGACGAAATGGCCATCACTTTACGGTATGCACCCTGGCAGCTCTTAAGAACCAATGGTGTGGTCGTAAGAACTATTGTTCATAAGCGATTGACGGTTGCCCGATGAAAAGTGCCTGCCTATAGTCCTCCCCATCATTCAGTCACCGTGCGTAGCCATGATCAAACAACAGCTCGAGCGCTTTAACCGTCTGGAACTACTGAGCGGTGCCACCGCTCTGGAAAAACTTGAACGGCTGTCGGCCTGGCTGGGCAGGGACATTTACGTCAAGCGCGACGACACCACGCCCCTGGCCATGGGTGGCAACAAGCTGCGCAAACTCGAATACCTGGCGGCCGACGCCATTGCCCAGGGCGCCGACACCTTGGTCACCGCCGGCGCGATCCAGTCCAACCACGTCCGCCAGACCGCCGCACTGGCCGCCAAACTCGGCCTGGGCTGCGTTGCTCTGCTGGAAAACCCTACTGGCACCGAAGACGCCAACTACCTGGCCAATGGCAACCGCCTGCTGCTGGAGTTGTTTGACGCCAAAGTGGAGCTGGTGGAAAACCTCGACAACGCCGATGCCCAACTCGCCGCCCTCGCCGACCGCCTGCGCAGCAATGGCAAGAAACCCTACCTGGTGCCTATCGGCGGCTCCAATGCACTCGGCGCTTTGGGTTACGTGCGCGCAGGGCTGGAACTGGCCGCGCAGATTGAAGACAGCGGGATTGAGTTTGCCGCCGTGGTGCTCGCCTCAGGCAGTGCCGGCACGCACAGCGGCCTGGCCCTGGCCTTGAGCGAAGTACTGCCGCAGTTGCCGGTGATCGGCATCACCGTGTCGCGCACCGAGCAAGCGCAGTTGCCCAAAGTGCAAAGCCTGGCAGAACGCACTGCCGAGTTGCTTGGAGTGGCTATTCCCGACGCCTTTAAAGTGATCCTGTGGGACGAGTATTTCGGCCCCCGTTATGGCGAACCGAATGCCGGCACCCTTTCCGCGATCAAACTTTTGGCCAGCCAGGAAGGTCTGCTGCTGGACCCGGTCTATACCGGCAAGGCCATGGCCGGTTTGCTGGACGGCATCGGGCGCCAGCGGTTTGAAGAGGGGCCGATCATTTTCCTGCATACCGGTGGGGCGCCGGCATTGTTTGCCTATGACTCAGTATTCAATTGATTGAATACCCATATATTCTTAAAAGAAATATGAAATTGTTTTTTTATTATTTTCAAGCCTTAAAAACCCGCTTTATCATCGCGCCGAAGGCGAAGACGCGCTTCGCGCTTTAAGGCAGGATACGACTACTGCGTCACCTGCTTCGCTCACCATAAAAACACAGGGGCTCTTCATGACTATTTCTGTATTGCGTCGCACTCTGCTGGTCAGCACTTTGGGCCTGGCGCTTGGCGCCGGTTGGCTGGGCCAGGCGGTTGCCGGCGAGCAGTTGAACACCATCAAGAAGGCCGGCGAGATCAAGATCGGTCTGGAAGGCACCTACCCACCGTTCAGCTTCGTCGACGAAAGCGGCAAGCTCAGCGGTTTCGAAGTGGAACTGTCCGAAGCACTGGCCAAGGAGCTGGGCGTCAAGGTCAAGCTGCAAGCTACTCCGTGGGACGGCATTCTCGCCGCGCTGGAATCCAAGCGCCTGGACGCCGTGGTCAACCAGGTGACCATCTCTGAAGAACGTAAGAAAAAGTACGATTTCTCCAAGCCCTACACCGTGTCCGGCATCCAGGCACTGGTGCTGAAAAAGAACGTCGACTCGATCACGAATGCCGACGACCTGGCCGGTAAAAAAGTCGGCGTGGGCCTGGGCACCAACTACGAACAATGGCTCAAGGACAATCAACCCAAAGCCATTATCAAGACCTACAACGACGACCCAACCAAGTTCCAGGACCTGCGCATCGGCCGTATCGACGCGATCCTGATCGACCGCCTGGCCGCCCTCGAATACGCCAAGAAAGCCCCCGACACTGCCGCTGCCGGCGACGCCTTCTCCCGTCAGGAAGCCGGTATCGCCCTGCGCAAAGGCGAGCCTGAACTGCTCGACGCGGTCAACACGGCCCTCGACAAACTGCGCGCCGACGGCACCTTGAAGAAGCTGTCCGAGAAGTACTTCAACGCTGACGTCACTCAATAATGGAAGCAGGTTTTCAACTCGCGCTGGACTCCGCGCCCTTTCTGCTCAAGGGCGCGTACTACACGGTAATCCTCAGCCTGGGCGGGATGTTTTTCGGCTTGCTGCTGGGCTTCGGCCTGGCCTTGATGCGCCTGTCGCGCTTCAAGTTGCTGAGCTGGACGGCCCGGGTCTATGTATCGTTCTTTCGCGGTACGCCGTTGCTGGTGCAGCTGTTCCTGATCTACTACGGCTTGCCGCAAGTGGGCATCGAGCTGGATCCGATCCCGGCGGCCATGATCGGCTTTTCGCTGAACATGGCCGCTTATGCGTGTGAAATCCTGCGGGCCGCCATCGCCTCCATCGAGCGTGGCCAGTGGGAAGCCGCCGCCAGTATTGGCATGACCCGTGCGCAAACCCTGCGCCGGGCCATTCTGCCGCAAGCGATGCGCACGGCATTGCCGCCCCTGGGCAACAGCTTCATTTCGCTGGTCAAGGACACTGCGCTGGCCGCCACCATCCAGGTGCCCGAGCTGTTCCGTCAGGCCCAACTGGTATCGGCGCGTACCTTCGAAATTTTCACCATGTATCTGTCCGCAGCCCTTCTCTACTGGATCCTGGCGAGCATCCTGGCGCATCTGCAAAATCGTCTGGAAGACCGGGTCAACCGGCATGACCTGGAGTCCTGAAGCATGATCGTGGTTGAAAAACTGACCAAACAATTCAACGGTCAAGTGGTGCTTGACGGCATCGACCTTGAGGTCAAGGAAGGCGAAGTGGTCGCCATCATCGGCCCCAGCGGTTCCGGCAAGACCACCTTCCTGCGCTGCCTGAATTTCCTCGAAGAACCCACCAGCGGCCGCATCAAGGTGGGGGATATCCAGATCGACGGCAGCAAGCCGCTCAACCAGCAACAGGGGCTGGTACGGCGTCTGCGCCAGCACGTGGGCTTTGTGTTCCAGAACTTCAACCTGTTCCCCCACCGCACTGCGCTGGAAAACGTCATCGAAGGCCCGATTGTGGTCAAGAAGATGCCACGGGAAGCGGCCACCGAACTGGGGCGCAAGCTGTTGGCCAGGGTCGGCCTGGCGGGCAAGGAGGCGTCCTACCCAAGGCGACTGTCCGGCGGCCAGCAACAGCGTGTGGCGATTGCCCGTGCGTTGGCCATGGAGCCGGAGGTGATTCTGTTCGACGAACCCACCTCGGCTCTCGACCCGGAACTGGTGGGCGAAGTGCTGGCGACCATTCGCAGCCTGGCCGAAGAAAACCGCACCATGGTCATCGTGACCCACGAAATGAGCTTTGCTCGGGACGTGGCCAACCGGGTGATCTTTTTCGACAAGGGCGTGATCGTTGAACAGGGTGAAGCCAAAGCGTTGTTCGCCAACCCCAGGGAAGAACGCACCCGGCAGTTTCTGAGCAAATTCCTCGCCCACTGACCCACCCTCTGTAGGAGCGAGCTTGCTCGCGAAAAACGCCCAGGCAACTCGGTCGATCTGAATTACCGCGTTACCGTTTACGTTCTTCGCGAGCAAGCTCGCTCCTACAACGGGTTACCATTTCAGCGCATAAAATCCCCCGCCGTACCCCCCTTAAAACCCCCCTCCCCGTCAGACCCTTCTGAATATCCTCAAACCCGCCGTTTAGCCTTTTGCCTCCATTGACGCTCCCCGGCCAACCCTCTTATCTAGCGCCTTAAGGATTGGATCCCATCCCGGCTACTGACTGAATCGTTCCTTTCGAATCGCCCTGTGCCTTTGCGCCGAAGGTTCGGAACGATGACTGCTGGCTGCAACAAGGAGATTACTTATGACACACACTCAAACCCTGGCCATGCTGCCTGCCCCGAAGCTGCCCCAGGCGGTAGGAAACGGCATCAGCGCCCTGGCCTCCACCCATCTGCAGGTCGACATATCCCCCTACTCGGGCATGGAGGAAGGCGACCTGATCGAACTGTTCTGGAACAACTGCTTTGCCGCCTCGCGCAAGGTGACGGCGTGCAAGATCGGCACGTTCACTCATCTGTGGGTACCGGAAAGTTTCGTGCAAGACGGGCCGGCACGCGTCCACTACCAGGTCCTGCAAATCGGCCATGGTCCGATGCGCTCGGCCGTCACCCTGGTGCGGGTCAAGACCAACTACCCCGGAGGCCAGCCTGAGCCATGCCTCAACCACGAAAGTGATGAAAACCAGAATCTCGCCCCCGTGGGTTTGCCCGAGACGATCCGCCGCCATGGCGTCAACCGCAACCAGGTTCGGCGCGGCATTCCGCTGACCATCGAACCTTACTTGAACATGAGTGCCGGCGATGCCATCACCCTGCGCTGGGGTGATGTGCGCCTGGACCTGCCGAAAATCCAGGCCAAAAACGTTGGCCTGGCAGTGCAGGTGTGGGTACCGTCCCAGATCATTGTCGAAGCGGGCGACGACTGCCGATTGGAAGTCACGTACTGCATTCTCGATCGCGTGGGCAATAATTCACGCTGGGCACCGGCCCGCACGCTACGTATCGCCGCCTGCACGCCAGTCTTGCCAACCCCGCCTGCCTCGCCCGCGCCGGGCTATCAACCGCGTCGCTTCGGCTCACCCTGTGAACCGGGGTGACAGCCCTTCTATGCATATTCCTAAAAGTTAGTTTATTTAAAGAATTAACACGCTTAGGGTATATGCACCGGACCACCGGACATTCCTGATTTTTCTGTTTTTATTTCATTGAATGCGAGGTCGGTATGGTCAGAATTACCCCGGTGCATAACGCCAGGGCATTGCGTGCAGCCAAGGAGCGGCGCTGATGTCTAACTTGGCTCTAACACCCCCCCAGAGTGATCTGGACGTAGCCCCCCTGTTGTTGCCCGCCACGGTGCTGCGCAACGACGCCCAGGCACTGAGTGCGGCTCATGAGCTGGCCCAGGCTGCGCGCCTGCAGGCCGCTACGCGCGACCAGCAGCGCAAACTGCCGTGGGCGCAACTCGAACAATTCACCCGCAGTGGCCTGGGCAGTATTTCCATTCCCCGCGAATACGGCGGCCCACAGGTGTCGTTTGTGACCCTGGCCGAAGTCTTCGCGATCATCAGCGCAGCCGACCCGGCCCTCGGGCAGATCCCGCAGAACCATTTCGGCATCCTGCACGTGTTGCAGGGAACCGCGACCGAGCGCCAGAAAAAGCAGCTGTTCCAAAGCGTGCTCGACGGGTGGCGCATCGGCAACGGCGGCCCGGAACGCGGTACCAAAAACACGCTGGAGCTCAAGGCACGCCTCACGGCCGAAGGCGATGGGTTCGTGGTCAGCGGCCAGAAGTTCTACTCCACCGGCGCATTGTTTGCCCACTGGGTCGCGATAAAGGCGTTGAACGATGACGGCAAGCAAGTCATGGCCTTTGTGCGGCGCGGCAGCGAGGGGTTGCGCATCGTCGATGACTGGTCCGGTTTTGGCCAACGCACCACCGCCAGCGGCACCGTGCTGCTTGACCGGGTGGCGGTAGACCCGGAGTTGGTCATCGACAACTGGCGCCTGGGCGAAAGCCCGAATATCCAGGGTGCCGTGTCGCAACTGATCCAGGCAGCCATTGACGCCGGCATCGCCCGTGGCGCCCTCGACGACACTATCGCCTTTGTACGCGAGCGTTCACGCCCCTGGATCGACGCCAAGGTCGAGCGGGCCAGCGATGACCTGTATGTGATCGCCGATATCGGCAAGTTGAAGATCGAACTGCACGCTGCCGAGGCACTGTTGCGCAAGGCCGGTCAGGTACTGGACCAGGTCAGCGCGGCACCGATCACCGCGCAGTCCGCCGCGCGCGCCTCGATTGCCGTGGCCGAGGCCAAGGTGCTCACCACCGAAGTGGCATTGCAGGTCACCGAAAAGCTCTTCGAACTGGCCGGCAGCCGCGCCACCCTCGCCGAATTCAACCTTGACCGTCACTGGCGCAACGCGCGGGTGCATACCCTGCACGATCCGGTGCGCTGGAAGTATCACGCCATCGGCGCCTATCGACTGAACGGCACCTTACCTGCTCGTCATTCCTGGATTTAACCGACCAGAACACTTTTTCCACGAGCTTCTGGAGAAACTCATGACCCTTTCTCACCACGTCGCGGTTATCACCAGCGATGAGCAAGCCCTTATTGTCGCCAGCGACCTCGCTGAAGATTTGCGCCGCGACAGCGCCCAGCGCGACCGCGAACGCCGCCTGCCGTGGCCCGAGCTGGACGTGTTTTCGCGCTCCGGCCTGTGGGGTATCACGGTGCCTAAGGCATTCGGTGGCGCGGGCGTGTCCAACGTCACCCTGGCCAAGGTGATTGCACTGATTTCCCAGGCCGATGGCTCCTTGGGTCAGATCCCGCAAAATCATTTTTATGCCCTTGAAGTGCTGCGCGTAAACGGCAACCCCGAGCAGCAAAAGCGCCTGTACGCCGAGGTGCTGGCCGGCCAGCGCTTTGGTAACGCGTTGGCGGAACTGGGCACCAAGACCGCCCATGACCGCGTGACCAGCCTCACCCGCGACGGCGACGGTTTTCGCATCAACGGGCGCAAGTTCTACGCCACCGGCGCGATCTATGCCCAACGCATTCCCACCTCGGTGGTGGATGAAAACGGCATCCAGCAACTGGCGTTCGTACCCCGTGACAGCGAGGGCCTGACGGTCATCGACGACTGGAGCGGCTTCGGCCAGCGCACCACCGGCAGCGGCTCGGTGGTGTTCGATAACGTGTGGGTCGCAGCGCAGGACGTGATCCCATTCCAGAGCGCCTTCGAACGCCCGACCACCGTGGGGCCTTTGGCGCAGATCCTTCACGCCGCCATCGACACCGGCATCGCCCGCGCAGCCTTTGAAGATGCGTTGCATTTTGTGCGCACCAAGACCCGCCCGTGGATCGATTCCGGCAACGACAAGGCCACCGAAGACCCGCTGACTCTAAAGAGCTTCGGCCACCTGAGCATTCGCTTGCACGCCGCCGAGGCGTTGCTGGAGCGCTCCGGCGAATTCCTCGACCGCGCCCAGGCCGACAGCAATGCCCAGACCGTCGCCGCCGCGTCCATCGCCGTGGCCGAAGTGCGCGCCCTGAGCACCGAGATTTCCCTCGCGGCGGGCAGCACCTTGTTCGAACTGGCCGGCAGCCAGGCGACTTTGGCCGAGCATGGCCTGGACCGCCACTGGCGCAACGCCCGGGTGCACACCCTGCATGATCCGGTGCGCTGGAAATACCATGCGGTAGGCAACTATTACCTCAACGATGAAAACCCGCCGCTGCGGGGGACCATCTGATGAGCAAGAAAAAGATCCTGCTCAATGCCTTCAACATGAACTGCATCGGGCATATCAACCACGGTTTGTGGACTCACCCACGGGACAACTCGACCGAGTACAAGAGCCTCGAATACTGGACCGAACTGGCGCAGATTCTTGAGCGTGGGTTGTTCGATGGTTTGTTTATCGCCGATATCGTCGGCGTCTATGACGTGTACCAGAACTCGATTGACGTGCCGCTCAAGGAGTCCATCCAACTACCGGTCAACGACCCGTTGCTGCTGGTCTCGGCCATGGCCGCCGTCACCCGGCACCTTGGCTTCGGCCTTACCGCCAACCTGACCTACGAGCCGCCCTATCTGTTCGCCCGGCGCATGTCCACGCTCGATCACCTGAGCCGTGGCCGCGTCGGCTGGAACATCGTCACCGGCTATCTCGACAGCGCCGCCAAAGCCATGGGCCTCACCGAACAGGTCGAACATGACCGGCGCTACGACCAGGCCGATGAATACCTGGAGGTGTTGTACAAACTCTGGGAAGGCAGCTGGGAAGACGACGCGGTGCTCAACGACCCGCAAACTCGTGTGTATGCGCAACCGGGCAAAGTGCACAAGGTGGAGCACCACGGTGAGTTTTATCAGGTAGAGGGTTATCACCTGTGCGAGCCATCGCCGCAGCGTACGCCAGTGCTGTTCCAGGCCGGCAGTTCCGAGCGCGGGCTGCTGTTCGCCGGGCGCCACGCCGAGTGCGTGTTCATCAGCGGGCAGAACAAGGCCGCGACCAGGCTACAGGTGGACAAGGTACGCGCCAGCGCAGTGGAGGCTGGGCGCAACCCGGATGACATCAAGGTGTTCATGGGCCTCAACGTGATCGTGGGCGCCACCGAGGAGCTTGCATGGGCCAAGCACGCCGAGTACCTGAGCTATGCCAGTGCGGAAGCCGGCGTGGCGCACTTTTCGGCGTCCACGGCGATTGATTTTTCTGCCTACGAACTGGACGAACCGATCCAGTACGTGAAGAGCAACGCGATCCAGTCGGCCACCAAGAACCTGCAAAACAACGACTGGACCCGGCGCAAATTGCTCGAACAGCACGCCCTGGGCGGACGCTATATCACCCTGGTGGGCTCGCCTGAACAGGTTGCCGACGAATTGGAATCCTGGATCAGCGAAACCGGGCTGGATGGTTTCAACCTGACGCGCATTGTGACGCCGGAGAGCTATGTGGATTTCATTGACCTGGTGATACCGGAACTACAACGACGTGGGTCGTACAAGACCGCCTATGAGCAGGGCACGTTGCGGGAAAAAGTTTTCCGCGGCACCGCTCGCTTACCCGAACAACACACCGGCTCCAGCTACCGACACTGATCAGGAATGTGGGAGGGGGCTTGCTCCCTCCCACATTGGATCTCCATTGTTTGTGCCTATACCTTATGACTGGAAATTGATGATGAAAAAGACCCTGCTCACCCACCCAGTCAAAGCACTGGCCCTGGCCTTCGGCTTATTCAGCACAGCGGTCTTCGCCGCCGACCCACCACTGAAAATCGGCACCACCGCCGCCTTCGCCATTGCGCTGGAAGCGGCCGTTGAAGAGGCCGGCAAACAGGGCCTGAAAGTCGAACTGGTCGAGTTCAGCGACTGGATCGCCCCCAACGTCAGCCTCGCCGCCGGCGATATCGACGTGAACTACTTCCAGCACATTCCCTTCCTGGAAAACGCCAAGGCCGCCGCCGGGTTTGACCTGGTGTCTTACGCACCGGGCATCATCAACAACGTCGGCCTGTATTCGAAGCAATACAAAAGCTTCAACGACCTGCCCGAAGGCGCCAGCGTGGCCATTGCCAACGACCCGATCAACAGCGGGCGCGGCCTGCAACTGCTGGCCAAGGCCGGGTTGATTACCCTCAAGCCGGGCGTGGGCTACAAGGCCACCGAAGAAGACATCGTCAGCAACCCCAAAAAGCTCAAGATCCTGCAGGTGGAAGCGGTGCAACTGGTACGCGCCTACGACGACGCTGACCTGGTGCAGGGCTACCCGGCGTATATCCGCCTGTCCAAGACCTTCGATGCGCAATCGGCGCTGCTGTTCGATGGCCTCGACCACCCGGAGTACGTGATCCAGTTCGTGATTCAGCCCAAGAGCAAGACCGACCCACGAGTGATCAAGTTCGTCGACATCTACCAGCACTCGCCGGTGGTACGTGCCGCATTGGATAAATCCCTGGGCAAGCTCTACCAAGTCGGCTGGGAAGATAAAAAATGACCGCCGCCAACGCCCAACTGCGTGACCTGGGCCGTGCGCCCAGGGACGCCGAGCAGACTGAACTGCACCCGGACCTCAATCGCGCCCACGTGCGTTTTATCAACCTGGGCAAAACCTATGGCGGCACCGTGCACGCCCTGCAAGGCATCGACCTGGCGATCCAGCGTGGCGAAGTGTTCGGCATCATCGGCCGCAGCGGCGCCGGCAAGTCGTCGCTGATCCGCACCATTAACCGCCTGGAACAACCCAGCAGCGGGCGGGTGCTGATCGATCAGGTGGACATCGGCGGCTTCGATGAAGACCACCTGGTAGCGCTGCGCCGGCGCATCGGCATGATCTTCCAGCACTTCAACCTGATGTCGGCCAAGACCGTGTGGCAGAACGTCGAGCTGCCTCTCAAGGTCGCCGGGGTGACCCAGGCACAACGCGTGCGTAAGGTGCATGAACTGCTGGAGCTGGTAGGTCTGCAGGACAAACACAAGGCGTATCCGGCGCAGCTTTCCGGAGGGCAGAAACAGCGTGTCGGCATCGCCCGCGCGCTGGTGCACGACCCCGAGATTCTGCTGTGCGACGAGGCCACCTCGGCCCTCGATCCGGAGACCACCCAGTCGATCCTCGGCCTGCTGCGTGAGATCAACCAGCGCCTGGGCCTGACCATCGTATTGATCACCCATGAGATGGCGGTGATCCGCGAAATCTGCGACCGCGTGGTGGTGCTGGAACACGGGCGCATCGTCGAGCAAGGCCCGGTGTGGCAAGTGTTCGGCAACCCGCAGCATGAGGTCAGCAAAACCCTGCTCGCACCGCTGCAACACGGCCTGCCGCCCGAATTGCAAAGCCGCCTGCAACCGACACAAACCTCGGCTGATGCGGCGCTGGTGCTGCGCTTGCAGTTCACCGGCAGCGATACCGATGAGCCGGACCTGGCCGCACTGTTCAGCGCCCTCGGCGGCCGCGTGCGTTTGCTGCAAGGCGGTGTGGAACGTATCCAGGGGCACGCTTTGGGGCAATTACTGCTGGCGGTGAATGGCTCGCCGCACAATGCCGAAGAGCTGCGTAACCGCGCCGGCAATTGGGCACAACGGGTGGAGGTGCTGGGCTATGTGGTTTGATCGTTTAGTACAGGGCGCTATCGACACCTTGTTGATGGTCGGTGTGTCGTCGCTGATTGCATTACTGGTGGGCATTCCGCTGGCGGTGTTCCTGGTCACCAGCGACAAGGGCGGTATCTACCAGGCGCCGGCGCTTAACCGCGTGCTGGGGGCGTTTGTGAATTTGTTCCGCTCCATTCCGTTCCTGATCCTGATGGTGGCGTTGATCCCGTTTACTCGGCTGATTGTCGGCACCACCTATGGCGTATGGGCGGCCGTGGTGCCGCTGACCATCGCCGCCACACCGTTCTTTGCACGCATCGCTGAAGTCAGCCTGCGCGAGGTCGATCATGGCCTGATCGAAGCCGCGCAGGCCATGGGTTGCCGGCGCTGGCACATCATCTGGCATGTGCTGCTGCCGGAAGCCCTGCCGGGGATCGTCGGCGGGTTCACCATCACGCTGGTCACCATGATCAACTCATCGGCCATGGCCGGGGCGATTGGCGCCGGTGGCCTGGGCGACATTGCCTACCGCTATGGCTATCAGCGCTTTGACACCCAGATCATGCTGACGGTGATTGTGTTGTTGGTGGTGCTGGTGGCGGTAATTCAACTGAGTGGGGATCGCTTGGCGCGGGTATTGAACAAACGCTGAACTCACGGGCATTCGTCCAACTGCGCGACGCTGGCATGGGGCACGAAGCTGACGGTTTTTTCCTTGGCCTGCCAGGGGCGCACGATGTAGCTGCCGTCCGAGTCTGCCATTACCCGCAGTTTCACGCTGCGCTGCGGGTTGTCGGCGTCTACCAGCACGCGAAGAACCTTGGCGTCGTCCGACCAGGTCATCAGCGTACACACGCGCCCTCCGGAGGCGGAGCCTTGCAATGGCAACCCACCCAGCTTCGACCCGCTTGCCGGGATCAGCCCGAGGAAGACGATGAGCGCAAAGGCCGCCATTGAGGCGAATGCCACCGGGTTTTTATGATCCCTCATGCACACCACAAGACAAGCGGCACATCCCTGGACCAGGAACAGCACCACCAGTTCGGCAAACATGAACGGCGCAAAAAGCACCGCACTGTCGGAATACTCGCGAAAGGCCCGGGAGACCGGCACCGTCACCATGAGGATTACCAGCATTTGAACGGCACCTGCACCGACACTGGCCAGCCAGAATTCGCCGGACAGGTCACGCAGTGCAATATGGGCGGGACGGGCGCGAAGGATGATGCCAACGTAGACTACAACCGCCAGCACGACCGCCACTATCCAGCTGATGGTCAGTAGAGGCCCGCTCTGGGCATTCACGGACAGGTAAACAGCGGACATCCAAAAGATACCCATGACGACCAGACTGGCGGCCCAGTGCAGCAACAAACGGCGATGTTGCGCCGTCACCTGCGGCGATGCCGGGCTGAGATTGAGCTGATCACTCAGGCGCACACCCGTGCCGTTCAGGCGTGTGAACAAGATGAACGTGGGCACTAGGATCGACGCGCCCATCATGCCGATCACAAACACCAGCATGGCGAACATCGCCGGCAGCGCAGTGAATGCGGCGGCCGACAAAATACTCAGGGGTACTTTTTCCACCTGGATGTACTGGTACAAATACAAGCCTGCCACCGACAGGATCCCCACCGTCAGCGGCCAGGCGCGTTCATTGAGCCAGAACAGGCCGCTGCTGAGTTTCGTGGCGTATTGGTCGACTTTGTTACGAGTGGTTTTTTCACCAGTGGTTGGACGTTTTTCCGGTTCCATGGATGTACAAGCCTCTTCAAGTAAAGCCCGATGTTAACCAGAATCCTGCCGTGCGGTATGTCAGATGCTGACAGCACAAACACCGCGAACCGTCCTACAGCAGGCAAACGTCTTTCAACTGCATCGGACGCGTCCTGGGGTATAGTCCAACGACCTCAACCGCAGCAGTGCGCCACGCCATGAAACTCGCCCCCGACGACCTCAACCAGATCACCTCCACCACCCTGGGCCATTACAACAAGGTGGCCGAAGACTTTCGTGAAGGCACACGCGATCACGATGTGAGCCAGAACATCGACGCGCTGCTGCGGCATATCCAGGGCCCCGCGCCGTTTACCGTGCTGGATTTCGGCTGTGGGCCGGGGCGGGATTTGCAGACTTTTACGCGCATGGGGCATATAGCCGTGGGGCTGGATGGCTCCGAGCGGTTTGCGCAGATGGCGCGGGACGACAGCGGCTGTGAGGTGTTGCAACAGGATTTTCTCAAGCTGGACCTGCCACCCGAGCGCTTCGATGGCGTGTTTGCCAATGCGGTGCTGTTTCATATTCCCAAGCAGGAATTGCCGCGGGTTCTCAAGCAGCTGCATGGCACGTTGAAGCCTGGAGGCGTGCTGTTCAGCTCCAACCCACGGGGTGAGAACCAGGAGGGTTGGAATGGGCCGCGGTATGGCTCTTATCACGACCTGGAAGCGTGGCGGGGCTTGCTGACCGAGGCCGGATTTGAAGAGCTGGAGCACTACTACCGGCCGGCCGGGTTGCCGCGGGAGCAGCAGCCTTGGTTGGCGAGTGTGTGGCGTAAAATTTAGTGCCGCATCGCCTGTACCGACCTCATCGCAGGCAAGCCAGCTCCCACATTCGGAATGCATTTCACTGTGGGAGCCGGGCTTGCCCGCGATGGCGCCGTAACGGGCAGCGTTATTTCACCTGATACACCACCGGCTTCTCCCCCTCCACCAGCGCCGTCACACTGCGCCCGGCATACCCATCTTTCTGCGCGTCCGAAAAATTCGCCACCAACCGCGTCCCATCGGCGAAGGTGGTTTGCTGCAACAGTTTGTCCGCTGTCAGCCAGTGAAACTCAGTCATTGCCTGAGTCCCCAACCGTTGATGCAGCGGCCGAAAGAACCGGTCCTGGCGCTGAATCACCGGCAGCCTGTCCTTGAGTGTCGCCGCGCTCAGGTGATACAGCGGCGGTACGTTGTAGAGCAGTTGGGCCAGTTCATTTTCAGCCCGTACATTGCTCAGCTTGAGGTTGTCGAACAGCCAGTGATGGGTGGTGATCACCGAGCCATGGAACACCGCCTGATACAACGGCAGCCGCATCGTCGGGTCGAAATACACCGTGCGCAGCGACGCTTTCAACGGCACAGGCTTGAAGAACACCGACGGCTGCTCCGCCGGGTACCAGTTGCCGACGTAATAGGGCGACTGCCGGTCGCGGGTCATTTCCCGATCACCCCAGCCGATCACCGGAGTTTGCATACCATGGGCAAACATGATGCCTTGAGCGGTGATGGCGTTGCCGTCTTCGGAGCCTGCGGGCAGTTTTAGCGAAGTGTTGAGCCAGCGCGAGGCGTCGATATTGCCCTGGGCATTCTGCACCTGACTCATGGAGGCGCCGTCGCGGTAGCTGTCAAAGACCATGCTGGTGGCGTACGCATCGAGGAACCAGGCATTGAAACCGGCTGCGGCCTGCACCGCTTTTACCCGTGCTTCCAGCAACGGTCGCACACAGCGCGGGTCAGTGTAGTGGCCGGATTGCTGGAAGCCGGTTTTCGGCTGGCCGTTCTTCAATATGATTGCGCAGTCGCGGTACGCCTTGCCGCCCAGGTGGGCGGTGGCCCAATCCGGATTTTCGCTGGCCGACAGCGCCGTTTCATACGAATCGTAAGGCGCCATCAGGTACCCGGCATCCACGCCTGCGCGAATCTTTTCGGGATGCCAGAGCCCGCCTTCCCAGCCATCACCCAGGGTCAACAGCAGACGCGAGAGCCCCGCGTCACGCAAGGCTTGGATAGTCGAATGCCCCCAGGTTTCGGGGCGATCACTCAAGGCTGAGGCGAAATCCACGGCCAGTTCGCTACGCAACTCGCCGTAGCGAGTGGCAAGGCGACTCATGTCGGGCTCTTCCACTTGCCAGGCTTGTCGGGCCTTCTGGTTGATGGCCGCATTGAGGCCGCGCAGCAGCACGGTTTGCTCATAACGATTCAATGCGGTTGTCTGTGCGAGCACCTTGACAGACTCTTTGTCCAGCAGCCTGCCAAGCTCATGGGTGCGCAGCCGTTTGATCAACGTTGGCCAATCACGGACATCATCCAGCGTCAGCAAGCCGTTGCCCCAGAGGTAAACGTGGCTGGCGCCGAGCAATTTTACCGCCTCAGGGGTTTGCCGCAGCTTGTCCGCCAGCGGCTCGTAAAGGCCCTGCTCCACCAACCATTGGCGATAACGCTTGGCGCCGGCCAATGGGTCGGCATCGCCCAGGTACAGGCGTAGCGTCATCGGCGCATCGGGGGCAAGGGTGGTGAATTCATGGACCGCTGACAGCGCCAGGCCCTGGCCGTCCGCTTGCCATTCAAGGCGATTGTTGTAGGGGTTGGTCAGCAGCCAGTTAAGCGTGAAGCGCCCGTGATCCAGGCCCCACAAGGGCAAGCTCAGGTCCTGGGTGGTATTGACTTCGCCGTGCTCAAGCAGGAACGCCTTCCACACGGGGTTATCAAAGGGCACATAATGCCCTTCAGCCAACGGCCAGATCAGCGCCTGGCCCATAGCCGTGGCCGGCTGGCGCAGCAGGGCCAATTCACCCGGCTCGCGAGCACTGATAGACAGGGACAGTTCGCGCTGTTCAAGCCGGGCCGTCAGGCGGTAGGCGCCGCTGTCCCATTGCCAGGAGACCTGTGCGGCATCAGCTTGCAACGCACTGACAGCGTGCACGGCGACACCGCTGGAGGCTTGTACCGGGGCCTCCCCCGCTGGCGTGACACGCAGCGCCAGGGTTGCAGGGTCGAGGTCAACGCGCCACAGGGCGTTTTCCAGCACGGTGGAGGCAAAGACTGAGGGCGCAAGAACAAGCGCACAGAGCACAAAGACGAGGCGCAGGCACTGCATGGGAATCGACCTGGACGGAGAAGTTAGGTCGAGAGGGTAAAACATGCAGACAGTGGCCGGGGCAACAAGTGGATCTTTCGGAAGCTTCCCACAGCCTCAAGCGAGATGAAGATCCAAATGTGGGAGGGGGCTTGCTCCCGATGGCGATGGGCCAGATACAGATGCACTGACTGAACCATCGCCATCGGGAGCAAGCCCCCCTCCCAAATTTTTAACCGCGTTGTTCCTGATGCTCTTGTTTGGGTTCGCGGATTTTGTACCAGGCCACATACAGCGCCGGCAAAAACAGCAGCGTCAGCAACGTGGCGATGATAATCCCGCCAATCATCGCGTAGGCCATCGGCCCCCAGAACACTTCCCGGGCAATCGGGATCATGCCCAGGCTCGCCGCTGCCGCCGTAAGCAGAATCGGCCGACGTCGATGCTCGGTGGCTTCCACCACCGCATCCCACGGTGTGTAGCCGGCCACTTCATACTCATGAATCTGCGTCACCAAAATCACCGAGTTACGAATGATGATGCCGATCAGCGCCAGGATCCCCAGGATCGCTACGAAGCCCATCGGCGTACCGGTGGGGATCAACGCCAGCACCACGCCGATCAACCCCAGCGGTGCAACGCTGGCCACCAGGAACATTTTCTGCACGCTGTGCAACTGGATCATCAGGAACGTGGCCATCAGGAACAGCATCAATGGCACCACACTCGCAATCGGCCCCTGGGCCTTGCCGCTTTCCTCCACGGTACCGCCGGTAGCGACTTTGTAGCCCACCGGCAAGCCGTCACTGAATTTCTGGATGGTCGGCGCCAGTTGCTTGACCAGGTCGGTCGGCTGCATCTCATCGCGCACCGCGGCCTTGATGGTAATCGTCGGCTTGCGGTCACGACGCCACACCAGCGGCTGCTCCAACTCGTAACGCACCGTGGCAAATGCGAGCAACGGGATCGAGGTGCCGTTGGGCGTAACGATCTGCAGGTTCTGCAAGGTTTCCGGCGTACCGCGCTCGGCATCTTCGGCGCGACCGACCACATTGATCAGGTAGATATCGTCGTGCACCTGGGTCACCGCCGCGCCGCTGACCACGCTGTTCATCAACTGCGCCACGTCTTCCGACGACAGCCCCAGTTGCCGCGCCTTGTCCTGGGCGATATCAACGCGCAGCACTTTGCCCGGTTCGTTCCAGTCGTAGATGATCTCGCCCAGGTGGGTGTTCTGGTCCAGCAAGGTCGCCAGTTCGATGGCGTGCTTGCGCACCTGGTCGGTGTCTTTGCCGGACACGCGGTACTGGATCGGCCGCCCGACTGGCGGGCCCATTTCCAGCGGCTGTACATAGCTGCCGATACCGACAAAATCATCGCGCAGGCGTTTCTGCAATCGCGCAATCAAGGCGCTGCGCTCTTCCAGGCCCTTGCTGACGATCACCAACTGCGCGTAGTACGGGTTCTCCAGTTGTTGGTCCAACGGCAAGTAGAAGCGGATCGCGCCCTGGCCGATGTAGGTGCTCCAGCGAGCGATATCCGGATCGTCCTTGATGATCGCTTCGAGGCGGTCAACCGCCTTGCGCGTCTCGTTGATCGAGGCGTTCTGCGGCAGGTTCAGATCAACCAGGATTTCCGGGCGATCCGATGACGGGAAAAACTGGTTCTGCACAAACTGCATGGAAAACACCGAGGCCACAAACAGCGCCACGGTGATACCGATGGCCCACCAGCGGTTGCGCATGGCCCAGAGCATACCGCCATTGAACGCGCGGCCGATGCGCCCAGGCTCGGCGTTATGCGGTTTCACATTGGCGCTGAGAATATGCACACCGATCACCGGCGCAAACAGTACCGCCACCACCCACGACACCAGCATCGCCACGGCGATCACCGCGAACAGAGTAAAGGTGTACTCGCCCGCCGAGCTGGCATTGAGGCCAATCGGCACGAAACCGGCCACGGTCACCAGCGTACCGGTGAGCATCGGGAACGCCGTGGAGGTATAGGCGTAGGTAGCGGCCTGCTCCTTGGTTTCACCTTTTTCCAGGCGCGTGATCATCATCTCCACGGTGATCATCGCATCGTCCACCAACAGGCCGAGGGCGATGATCAACGCACCCAACGACACCCGCTGCATGGTGATGCCGCTGTATTCCATGAACACGAACACCAGCGCCAGCACCAGCGGAATCGAGCACGCCACCACCAGCCCGGCGCGCATACCGAGGCTGATAAAGCTCACCACCAGCACGATGATCACGGCTTCGAACAACGCGCTGGTAAAGCCGCCGACAGCCTCTTCCACCACTTCGGCCTGGTCAGACACCTTGTGCACACCGACGCCCACCGGCAGGTCGGCAGTCAGCTCGTCCATGCGCCCGTGCAGCGCCTTGCCGAACGACTGGATATTGCCGCCCTTTTGCATGGCAATGGCCAAGCCGATGGCGGGCTTACCATTGAAGCGGAACATCGGCCGCGCCGGGTCGACATAGCCACGGCTGATGTCAGCGATATCCGCCAGCCGATAGAAGCGGTCATTGAGGCGCAGGTTGACGTTGGCCAGGTCTTTCTCCGAAGCGAACTGCCCGGAGGTGCGCACCGAAATCCGCTCCGGCCCGGCCTCGATCACCCCGGCAGGCGTTACCGCATTCTGCGATTGCAGGCTTTGCACGACCTGACGTTGATCAATGCCCAATGCCGCCAGTTTGCGCGTGGAGAAGTTCAGGTAAATCACTTCGTCCTGCTGGCCGATCATCTCGACCTTGCCCAGCCCCGGCACCGAGCGGATTTCGGCGCGCACCTGCTCCACGTAGTCGCGCAACTGACGCATCGACAAGCCGTCGCCAGTAAAGGCGTACACCGAGCCGAACACATCACCGAACTCATCGTTGAACGACGGCCCCTGCAAACCCTGGGGGAAGGTGCCGCGAATATCATCGATCTTCTTGCGAACCTGGTACCAGATCTCCGGAATGGCCTTGGCGCTGGTGGTGTCCTTGAGGAACACGAACACCGTGGACTCACCCGGTCGCGTATAACTTTTCACGTAATCAAGGGAGTCGAGTTCTTCGAGTTTTTTCTCGATGCGATCGGTGACCTGCTTGAGGGTTTCCTCCTGGGTAGCGCCCGGCCAGCGGGTCTGGATCACCATGGTCTTGATGGTGAACGAGGGGTCTTCCTCGCGGCCCAGGTTCATATACGAGAACACGCCCATCAGCAGCGCGACGAACATCAGGTACCAGACGAAGGACTGATGCTTGAGGGCCCAGTCGGATAAGTTGAAGCTCCCTTTCATCGTGGGCTGTCCTCGTCGATTTTGACTTTTTGCCCGGGTTTCAGGCTGTTCACGCCGGCGGTGACGATGCGTTCACCGGCTTTGATGCCGCCATTGACCAAGGCGCTGTCAGCATCCCGGCTGACCACACTGACGTCGCGTGGCTGCACAGTCTGGCTCTGGGTATCAAGCAGCCAGATGCGCGTCTTGCCGTCGACTTCCTGCAAGGCGCTCAAGGGCAATTCGATACGCGGCGTAATGGCGCTGCTCAAGGTCACGCTGATGGCGGTGCCCAGGCGGAACGCAGCGGGGGTGTCGGTCAGGCTCAGGCGTGCGCGGCGGGTGCGCGTGGCGCTTTGGGCCTGGGGTTCGATCTCGCGCACGACGGCGGTGGTATGCACGCTGGGGTCCAGTTGCCCGGCGACCAGAAACACCACATCCGTCGGCAGGCGCTCGGCCAGGCCGGCAGGCAGGTCGATCACTGCCTCCTTGATGTCCGGGCGAGCCAGGGTCACCACCTGCTGCCCCGCGCTGACTACCTGGCCAGCCTCGGCATTCCAGGCGGTGACGATACCGGCGTGGTCGGTGTGCAGTTCGGCGTAATTGAGTTGGTCCTTGGCCTGATTGACCGAGGCGCGGGCCTGATCAAGGGTGGCCTGGGTGGTTTTCAGGTCAGTCTGCGCCACATCCAACTGAGCCTGGGCGCCGACGCCCCGGTTGAACAGCTCCTGCTGGCGACGGGCATTGGCCTGGGCATTGATGAACTGTGCCTGCACGCGGGCGAGGTCGCCCTGGGCGGCACGCAGTTGGTTCTGCTGGTCGGTGGGGTCGAGCACGGCAAGCAAGGCGCCCTTCTCCACCTCGGCGCCCACGTCGACGGCGCGACGGGCGATGCGGCCCGGCACCCGGAAACCCAGGTTGCTTTCATAGCGGGCCTGGATAGTGCCGGCGAAGCGGCCGAGGTTTTCCTGATCTTCAGCCTTCACTTGCATGGACAACACCGGGCGCACAGGCTCAGGCGGCGCCTCTTCCTTGGAGCAAGCCATCAGCAACAGGCTGGCGGCGACGATAACCGTCAGTTGCTTCATGGCTGGGCTCCTTGCCGGGCGATCTCGACCACCATGCCGGGGTGCAGCAATTGCCCACCGGCCACTACGACTTTTTCGCCGCCTTTAAGGCCCTCGCCAATAATCACCTTGCCGGTGAGGTAACGGGCCACCTTGACCTTGTGCAACTGCGCCTTGCCGTCGGCATCCACCAGCCATACGGCGGGCTCGCTGAGGTCTTTGGTCAAGGCCGCCCAGGGTAATTCGATGCTGGCCTTGGCCGGGCCGTTGGCGGTGGCGCTCACCACCGAGCCCAGCTCCATGCCTTTGGGCAGGTTTTGCAGGGCGATCTTCACTTGTATGGTGCCGGTATTGGCCGCCACTGCCGGGGTCACTTCACGCACCTTGCCCACGGCTTTGATGCTCGGGTTTTCCAGCAGGCTGACGGTAATCGGCGCATCCGGCGGCGGCTCCACCAGCAGGGATTCATACACATTGAACACCGCGTCACGTTCGCCATCACGGGCCAGGCTGAAGATCGGTACGGTGGCTTGAACCACTTGGCCGACTTCGGCCTGGCGCGCCGTGATGATCCCCGGTGCATCGGCGACCAGCGCCGTGTAGCCAAGTTGCTCACGGGCGTTGGCCAATTGCGCCTGCGCGGCGGCCAGGGCACTTTGGCTGCTGCGCAATGCGGCCTGAGCAGCGTCGTATTCGCTGCGACTGGTGTAGCCCTTGGGCAAGAGTTTTTCCTGGCGCACGAAGGCGGCGGCGGTCTGCTTGACCCGCGCCTGTTCGGCCACAACCTGGGCCTGGGCGGAATCGACGTTGGTTTGCAGGTCCTTGGGGTCAAGCTTGGCCAGTACTTGCTTGGCCGTTACTCGGTCGCCCACGTCCACCATGCGCTGAATGATCTTGCCACCCACGCGAAAGGACAAATCGGTCTGCACCCGCGCCTGGATATCGCCCGTCAGCGTGACCGCCGCGGCAAAATCCGCCGGCTGCACGGTTTGCACAAATACCCGTGAATGCTGCTTGGGCTCGGCTTTGTCTTGGCCACAGCCGCTCAGCAGCGCCAGGAGGCCAAGGCTGAAAATAAATGTCGAAGTGCGACCGCCCATGCAGGCTCCTTTTGCGTGACGCAAGGTACAAGTGTGTATGCGACTGTGAGCTTAGATCAGGGTTCCTTATCTGCATGGAGGATCCCATACTCCAATGGTTCCCCAGCCGATTAAATGCATATGCTCAAAACCCTCGCGGTGGCCAATTACCGCTCGATCAATAAATTGGTAGTGCCGCTGGACCGCTTGAACCTGATCACCGGGCCCAATGGCAGCGGCAAGTCCAACTTGTACCGGGCCCTGCGCCTGCTGGCAGAAACCGCCCAGGGCGGAGTGATCAATGCCCTGGCCCGTGAAGGCGGGCTGGACTCGAGCTTCTGGGCCGGGCCGGAAACCATCAGCCGGCGTATGCGCACTGGTGAAGTACCGATCGAATCCAATGTGCGCCAAGGCGTCAAACGCCTGCGCCTGGGGTTTGCCGCCGAAGATTTCAGCTACGCAATCTCTCTGGGATTGCCGGAAAAAACCTCGTCGTTCTTCAGCCTCGACCCCGAAGTGAAGAAGGAATGCATCTGGGCCGGCCACATCTACCGCCCGGCCAGCCTGTTGGTGCAGCGCTCAGGTGCCATGGTGCGTGCCCGCGAAGGCCGTGCCTGGGATGTACTGGCGCAGCACACACCCAACTACCACAGCCTGTTCGATCAGGTCGGCAGCCTGCGCGGCTCGCCGGAAGTGCTGCTGTTGCGTGAAAGCATTCGTGGCTGGCGCTTTTATGATCACTTTCGCAGCGACGTGGACGCGCCAGTGCGCCAGCCCCAGTTGGGCACGCGTACGCCGGTGTTGCATCACGATGGCCGCGATCTGGCGGCCGCGTTGCAGACCATCCGCGAGATCGGCGACCCCGAGGCGTTGCAACGTGCAGTCAGCGATGCATTCCCGGGTGCGCGCCTGAACATTGAACCGTTGCAAGGCGGACGCTTTGCCATTGAGTTCTATCAGGAAGGCTTGCTGCGGCCGTTGTCGGCGGCGGAGCTGTCGGACGGGACCTTGCGCTACTTGTTGTTGATCGCCGCACTGCTGACGCCACGGCCGCCAACCATGATGGTGCTGAACGAACCTGAGACCAGCCTGCACCCGGACCTGTTGCCGGCATTGGCGCGCTTGATTATCCAGGCGTCGAAGCAATGTCAGGTGTGGGTGGTGTCCCATGCCAGCCGCTTGATTGCGGCGTTGCAGCAGGATGAGGGGTGCAATTCGATTGTGCTGGAGAAGGTGTTGGGGGAAACGCGGATCGTGGGGCAAGGGATTCTGGATGGGCCGGCCTGGCATTGGCCGGAGTAGGTGGTGACTGTACCGGCCTCATCGGGAGCAAGCCCCCGATGAGGCCGGTGCAGCCAACACAAAAAGTCAGGTTTCAGCCCTGCCACTTCCCGCCTTCAACAATCACACTTTCAGGCTTGGTGTCATCGCTCAGTTCTTTGCGCACATATTGGTCATAGAGCTTGAGCAGGAACTTCTCCTCGCCCAGCTTTGCCAGCTCGGCATTCACCCAGCCACGCAGTTCGGTATTGCCCTTCTTCACCGCCGGGGCAATCGGTGCTTCATCACCCAGCTTTTCTGCCAGCACACGGTAGCCCGGGTTCTGCTTGGCCCAGCTGAACAGCACCAGGTTGTCCTGGGCATAAGCATCGCCACGCCCGGCCGACAGCGCTTGCAGCGACTCGGAGTTTTTCTCGAACTTGAGCAGCTTCCAGTCAGGGTGGTTTTTGGTCAGCCAGATGTCGGCGGTGGTGCCGGTGGTGACAATGGTGGTGCGAGTGGCCAGGTCATCCAGGCTTTTTACCGTGCTGTCATTCGGTACAAGGGCCTGCACCGCGACTTTCAGGTTGGGGTTGGTGAAGTCCACCGCTTCCTTGCGCTCAGGCGTCACCGTCATGTTGGCGAGGATCAGGTCGACCTTGTCGCTTTGCAGGAACGGAATGCGGCTGGCGGGCTCAACGGCGACAAACTCCACCTTGTTTTCGTCGCCCAGCAGGTCCTTGGCGAATTGACGGCCAATGTCGGTATCGAAGCCGACGTAGCGGCCAGCCTCGTCGACAAAGCCAAACGGTGGCTTGTCGGTGAAGACGCCAACGATCAGCTTGTCCCGCGCTTTTATTTTGTCGATGTAGCTGACAGCCGCGGGTTTTACAGGCTCTTCGGCCTTTTTATCGCAACCGGCCAGCAAGGCGACGGCAAACAGTGGCAGCAGTAGTTTTTTCATATCAGCTCCAGTTCCTTGATCTTTTTGGGCAGTGTTGAAACGAAGGAGAACTTCTCCAGGAACTGCTGCGCGCGTGCGGTCTGCGGGTTCGTAAAGAATGCCTCGGGGGTGTTGTGTTCGAGGATGCGACCGGCCTCCATGAACACCACGCGGTCAGCGACGGCGCGGGCGAAGGCCATCTCGTGGGTGACGATCAGCAGGGTCATGCCATCGCGGGCCAGGCCCTGGATCACTTCCAGCACTTCCTTGACCATCTCCGGGTCAAGGGCCGCCGTGACCTCATCAAAGAGCATGACCTGGGGGTTCATGCACAACGAACGCACGATGGCGATGCGTTGCTGCTGGCCGCCGGAGAGCTGGCGCGGGAACGCGTCGCGCTTGTCGGCCAGGCCCACGCGCTCCAGCAGTTTTTGCGCCTGCTCACGGGCCTCGCGGGGGTCACGTTTTTGCACTTTCAGCGGGCCGAGCAGGATGTTGTCGAGCACGCTCATGTGCGGGAACAGGTGGTAGCTCTGGAACACCATGCCGATGTCCTGGCGCACCTGGCGCCAGTCGGTGTTTTTATCCAGCAGCTCAACGCCTGCAAACCGCAGGCTGCCGCTGTGCGCGACTTCCAGCCCATTGAGGCAGCGCAGCAAGGTGCTTTTGCCACAGCCGCTGGGGCCGAGGATCACCACCACTTCGCCGCTTTGCACGCTCAGGTCGATACCCTTGAGCACCTGCGCCTGGCCAAAGAATTTGTTGAAACCCTGGAACTCGATCAATGCACTCATGCTTGGGCCCAGCGCCGTTCCAGCACCTTGGAGGCGGCCGACAACGGGTAGCAGATAAAGAAGAAAAACAGGAACAGCGCGCCGTAGATCAATACCGACTCGTAGGTACGCTCGATGATTTGCTGGCCGACCTTGATCACATCCACCACGCCGATCAGCACCGCAAGGGAACTGGTCTTGATGATGCGCGTGTAGACGTTGATGGTCGGCGGCGTCATGCGTTTAAGGGCCTGGGGCAGCAGCACGTAGCCGTACAACTGCGGGTCGGACAGGCCAATCGACAAGCCCGCTTCACGCTGGCCACGCGGCAGAGAATGCAATGCACCGCGCACCACCTCGCCGACTTCGCTGGCGCCCCATAGCGACAACACCAGTACTGCGCACCAGAAGCTCGGCAGGCTCACACCAAAGAAAATCGGCAGGCCGAAAAACAGCAGGTACAACCACACCAGCACCGGAATCGCCCGGAACAGCTCCAGGTAGATGCGCAGCACGCCGTCGATCACCTTGTTATTCAAGGTGCGCAGCACGCCATACAGCACGCCGCCGACCGTACTGAAAGCGATGCTCAAAAACGAAATCGACAGGGTTTGCGCAGCGCCTTTGCCCAGTTGTGGCAACGACACCCACAGCAACTCAAGACCCGAACTGGCCATGCTGGAGCCTCCTTTCCAAACGGCTGAGCAGCAACGACAACGGCAAAAACAGCAGCACGCAAATCAGCGTCAGCACGGCGAGCATCTCGTAGGTCTTGTAGTAGAGGGCGATGTAGCTCTTGGTGGTGTAGAGAATCTCCGGCACCGCCACTGCGGAAACCACCGTGGTTTCCTTGAGCAGAAAGATGAAATTGGCGAACAGCGCCGGCAGGCTGAGGATGCCGGCCTGGGGCAGAATCACATGGCGCAGCAACTGCCAGTCGGACAGGCCAATGGACTTGCCCGACTCGATCTGCGCCAGCGGCACCGCTTCCACACCGGCGCGCAACACTTCAGTGAGGTAGGCGCCGCCGAGAAAGGTCATGGTGATGATTGCCGCCCAGAACCCGGAGATATTCAAACCCAGGGCCGGCAGTGCGAAGTAGACGAAAAACAGTTGGATCAACAGCGGCGTGTTCCGCGCCAGCTCCACATACAGCGCTACCAGCCGTGACAGGTACGGCGTGCGAAACACCAACAAGGCTGCATTGATCAGCGCCACCAGCAAGGAGGTGCCGATGGCGATCAGGCCCACTTGCAGGGTTACGCCCACCGCTTGCAGGAACGCCGGCAAGGTGCTGAGGATAAAAGCGAAATCGAAGGTCATGTGCAGTCCATATCGCCGCATGGGTAATGCTGCGAGCGCAATCCGTTCCGGCGTGGATAACGTCGGGTAGTGCGAACTTTAAAGGTATAAAAAGCAAAATTTAAATACCGAAATAGCATATTGATATCACCCAAAAAACTAACCTCTGTGGGAGCTGGCTTGCGTGCGATAGCGGTCTGTCAGATACAGCAGTGATACTGACCCACCGCTATCGCAGGCAAGCCAGCTCCCACAGTTTTGACCGTATTTCAGATAAAAAAACGCCGACGCTGTAGTAGCCGTCGGCGTTGAAACCTTGAAGGGGGTTTTGAGTTACATCAGAACGCCGGCACGACTGCGCCGTTGTACTTCTTCTCGATGAAAGCTTTGACTTCCGGGCTGGTCAGGGCCTTGGACAGTTTCTGGATAGCGTCGCTGTCCTTGTTGTCAGGGCGCGCTACCAGGAAGTTCACGTAAGGGGATTTGGCATCTTCGATGATCAACGCGTCCTTGGCCGGGTTCAGGCCGGCTTCGAGGGCGTAGTTGGTGTTGATCACATCCAGATCAACCTGATCCAGCACACGTGGCAGCAGGGCCGATTCCAGCTCTTTGAATTTGAGGTTTTTCGGGTTGTCCTTGATGTCTTTTGGCGTAGACAACGCGTTGGTCGGGTCTTTCAGGGTGATCAGCCCGCTCTTCTGCAGTAGCAACAGAGCGCGTCCACTGTTGGAGCCTTCGTTCGGGATGGCCACGGTCGCGCCGTCTTTCAGATCTTCAATTTTCTTGATCTTTTTCGAGTAGCCGCCGATGGGTTCAACATGCACACCGACTACCGTGACCAGGTTGGTGCCCTTGCCTTTGTTGAAGTTTTCCAGGTACGGCAGGGTCTGGAAGTAGTTGGCGTCCAGGCGCTTCTCAGCGACTTGCACGTTTGGCTGCACGTAATCGGTGAAGACTTTGATCTGCAGGTCCACGCCTTCCTTGGCCAGGGTCGGCTTGATCAACTCCAGGATCTCAGCGTGCGGAATCGGCGTGGCCGCGACCACCAGCTTTTCGTTGGCCTGGGCGAAGCCGGCAGTCAGGGCAGCCGCCAGGGCGGTAAACAACAGAACCTTTTTCATGCAGTGTCCTTTTCTAACGACCATTTTTTATGTGAGGTGCCAGCGAAATGCTATCGCGGCGTAGGAAGGACAATACCTAGATTTTTTATTCCCGAACAATATCTTTTATTCACGTTGATATTCCATTTTGTTCATACAGGAAGGTACGCAGCGATTCGCGCTCGGACGCGCTGGCGCTGGCAAAAATTCGTCGTACTTGCTCCAGCGGCGAGCCGGCCACCGGCAGGTTCAAATGCTCGGGCAAGATTTCATCGCCACTGCTCACCAGCAAGGCAAAGTGAATGACGTTTTCCAGTTCGCGGGTATTGCCCGGCCAGGTGTGACGCTCCAGTACCTGTTGAGCGGCGTCGCTGATAAGTGGCACCGGCAGGTCCAGGCGCTGGCTGTAGATGCCGAGGAAATACTCGGCCAAGGACAAAATATCCCCTACCCGCTCGCGCAACGCCGGCAGGTCCAGCCGGCCTTCGCTCAAGTAATGAAACAGGCGCTCGTGAAACTTGCCCACGGCCACGGCCTGGGCCAGGTCGATGCTGGTAGCGGCGACCAGACGTACGTCTACCGGGCTGGGCTGATGGGCACCGACGCGGGTGACCTCATGATTTTCAAGGGCCGAGAGCAATTTCACCTGGATCGGCAGCGGCAAGTCACCAATCTCGTCCAGGTACAAGGTGCCGCCGTTGGCGGAGCCAAACCAGCCAGCCCGACTGCTCGCTGCGCCGCTGTGGCTGCCGGCGGCATAGCCAAACAACTCGGCATCCGCATAGGTGGGGCTGATGGCACCACAGTTGACCGAGACAAACAGGCCAGTACGGTCACTGCCACGGTGGATGTGTCGCGCCAGCAGTTCTTTACCACTGCCGGTTTCACCGCGGATCAATACGGGTAAGGCGCGCGGCGCAAGGCTTTCCAATTCTTCACGCAGTTGGCGTGAGCGTGGGTCGACGAACACCAACGCCTTGGCGCGGATGCTCAGTGGGCTCTTTTCGGCATCGGGAAAGGTCAGCAAAGGCTGGCCGTAGGTTTCATGCAGACTCATGGCAGGCTCCCGCCCCAATCCACTCAGGGACGGGGCGTTGAAAAAATATTAGGCGCTACGCCGAGCATGGTGCTCGAGGCGATGTTGCAGGCGATAAAGGTAAGCAAAACCTTGTTCCCAGCGCCGGTGGCCGGACTTCACATTGATATGCCCGGCACCCGAGAGGATGCCGGCCTCGGCGCCCCATTGACGCGCCAACTCCAAAGCCCTGGAGGCGCTGACGGCACTGTCGTTGTCGGAGCTGACCACTTGGCTGGGGAATGGCAACAAATCGGCAGGAATCGGTGCGAAATTGCGCAGTGCCGGTGCACACGCCGGGCGTTCGACATCTGCCGGAGCCACCAGCAACGCACCGCGTACCTGTCGCAAGAAATGCACGGGGGCGGTGGCGGCCCAATGGGCCACGGTGATGCAACCCAGGCTATGGGCGATCAGGATGACCGGCGTGCTGTCGGCAGCAATGGCCTCGGCCAGTGCGGCTACCCAATCCTCGCGACGCGGCGTCAGCCAATCGGCCTGCTCCACGCGAGCGCTGTTGGGCAAGCTGTGCTGCCAATGGGTTTGCCAATGATCTTCTGGCGATCCTTGCCAGCCCGGCACGATCAGATAACGAATCGACTCGCTGTGCATGGGTGTGCCCTCCTGCAGCGTTTAACGTTCTGGTCAGTATAGAGGCGTCAAAACAATCAAATAAGGAATAAAAAGGAATTTATTAATAACCAAAAAATCATAACGTTACTTTTTTCGAAACCTGCTCCTCCGTCATTCATGCAACCCAAACCATTGGCCCCCCAACACCAAGGCGTCAGGGGGCGATGGCTGTAATGCCGTCAGTCGTTGAGTTGTATAACCCAGCTCTCAACAACGACGACGACCGCTTTGCCGATTCAACGAGAGTGATGCATAGAGTGCTCTGAGCCGATAGTTACCCCAAACTTACTGTGCATTGGCATATAAAAACTCTGTGCTTCTGCGTATGTATTTCTATAGCCTTCGGGAAGTACAAAACGCGTACCAATTAGCTCGTTAACTTCATCAATCATCGGAAAAAAACCATAATCTTCTTGCACCATTACATCACCAAACATTCTCGGCCCGGTCACCTCGAAAATTTTCGTTTCGTACTCTTTATAGGCTTGCCGTTCTATATCAGTCGAGCTGTCGTGCTGGAAAGGACGATGGGTGTTAAACCACGGTTCGTTGGCTTTGTATCGCTGATACGACTCCTCCAGAATCTTATCGAATAACGGATTACCTGGATGACTTGCAAAATTACTTGTATTGAACCCGCTGAAATCCGCACCTGCATACGTGACGGGCGAGCTCATCAATACATCATGTTGCGTAGCGTTCAGCGTGACCTCCCCCACGTTAAACGTCAGCGCATCATCTGTATCCAGATATATTCCACCGTACTTTTTTATCAATGCCACGCGCATCACGTCCGATGAGGCTGCCAAATTCTGCCCCTGGCCTGAGCGAAAGTACTGATACATTTCTCCATATTTACTATCGTTCAGTTCTCGAAAAGCCTCATCCTCTTTTAGATCATGCACTTCCAGCCCACCCACTTTGTGATCCAGCGCAGACTTTATTTTCTGAAAAGCATTCGCGTTATTTGCATCCACATGAACAATGGACTTGTATCCTGGACTGTTTCTGGAGTTTTCCGCAATATTTTCGATCAAGTGTTCTGGCATCTCGTTGCCGGCCCAAAAATAGTGAATAACTTTAGGTACCGGCGTAGCACCCGACGGTAGCGGCGGTAACTTCGGCAGCGTCAGCGTTTTATTGATAACCGAAGCAGGTGAGCTTTTACTACCTGCAAGCGCTTCAGACTCGGTACCACTCAGCCATTCCCCTTGACTATTACGCCAATAAAATATGTCTGCCGCCGCCTCACCGTCATCGGTAAGCCCACGCCAGAGGCCTGCCCCTACGTCATACGTAACTGGAACAAGGTATTCGTTAAAATAAATCATATTCCATCCCTTGAACGCTGATTGCACACCGTCCATGGGTATCGTGAACTCTTCGCGGATCACCGGCGGTGAAACAGGCCCCATCGGGTAGCCGATATGGCCATTGACTCGTCGTGGCGGATTGAAGAATGGACGCCCTTGTTCGGGCACTTGAGCGGGCACCCGAGTTGTAGCATCAACCCCGGCTGCAATGCCCTCGCTGGACACTCTCCCTGTCATCACTTTCGCCAGTGGAGCCCCCGCATGGGTGGCTAAGGGCGGTACAGCATTCAATACCCCGAAAACGATCCGGTCAGAGGCCGTCGCTTTACCTTTGACGGCATCATCAATACCGATACCTGTTTGAGTGGCCCCGGCAGCCATGAAGAAAACATCCAGGCCTATCGCGACTTCCGGCATGACCAACGCGAGAGGCGTCATGAACATCGCGACCTTCGTGGCCTCTTCCACGCCTTGCAACACTTTGTTCTTGGTGTAGTCGCCATCGCTGACGATCGCGTTTTCCGCATCCGAATATGACCGCGCCTTTTGTCGAACCTTGACCGCTTCAAAAGGATCGTTGCGCAAAGGGTCAACCGTGATAAAGCGATCAGGTACCCAGCCATTGAGCCCTGAAAGGAAAGCGCTCCCTGACGCCTGCGCATTGGACCAATTTGCCATCCCTTCCAGGGATTGACGCACACCATCTGAAAACGACTTGTCGGCTTGGTCCTTGAGAGAGAAATGGGTTAGCAGTGAGGCGCGCTTTACTGGATCGGTGGCCTGCTCAGCCAACCAGGTTTTCATTTTCTGAGGGTTATCGAAACGATGTATCGGCGAGGAGTTACCAGGGATGTACAGCAACGTCAGTTGGGTTCTGCGATCGGTCACACACATCAAGTCGGTTGACTGCAAGCCATTGATGCTCAGCAACCCAATATCCACATTAGGATCCTTTATGCGAGGCGCTGAAAAATCCTGCACCGTCAGCTCCGACCATTCCTTTTGCGCAATAGGCCCTAACGCCCGCTGGGCAAGTGCCGCCTCGACAGGGCCAAGCGTCCCTTCCAAGCGCTGTAGATGGATCGCTTTAAGATAGGATATTTTACTCAATGAAGCGTATGAACCGCTGTGCTTGTCCCAAAACCCGTCCAGCGTATTCTTGTAAAGTTGGGTTCGGTCTGTATCCCAGACCAAGGCTTTGAAGTCCTCAACAGGAATGGCCACTTGAGTGGCCGCGCTATAGAGCGCAGCACCTGGAGACCCTGGCTGCCGATAAATACCCTGTCGGCTGTGTGCTTCCTCCACCCAGCCTTCAATCTTATTGGTTATATAAACTGCCGGTGAAAAAAACTTGGCGATTTTTCGAAACCACCCCTCATCATCTTCAATTTTTACATCTTGCCTATTTTTCAAAGCCGCCTGGGTCAGCGTTACTTTCTCTACAACATCCTTTTCATCAGTACCATTAGGTTTAAACGTAACCAGATACGTGGTGTCAGGATCAATATCCACCCCCCAATGCTGCTTTATCTTGGCGGACAAAATAGTCGAAATTTCTTTTTCAGGCGAAATGAAATCGGATGCGTGCGTGCTGATATAAGCATCTATTTCAGGATTAGGCTTGAGCACTTTTGAAGTGGTACTTTCCCGAGAGCCGACATGACTTGACGATCGTTGCGCTAAAGGGTGTTGCGGACCGGGTCTATCAGGCCGTGAAAAAACCCCGACGGGGTTTTTTTCTTCAGGTTGAGGGGTCGTTACTTGCGGGTTCACGAATGCACTTACTGAATGAATAGGAAAACGTACGTTCATGCAACTGCTCCTTTAATTAAATTACTCCGTGCACCGACCAGAATAATCATACCGTTGCGAATTGCACGCCTGGAAACATTCAAAAACGTGTAAATTCTTTTCTCCTATAAACGTCATAACGCTTAAATAAAAAAAGGCCGCACCCTGCCAAGGAAAGCGGCCCAAAAACTGTGGAGACTTTTTGAAACTAACGTGCGGTGATCACCGACAACTTGGTTATGCCCGCACGCTCAATCGACGCCATGGCTCGCGCCACCTCGCCGTAGTTCACTCCATCGTCAGCCTGCAGTTGCACACGCACATCGGGGTCCTTGGCCTTGGCCGACTGCAGGTTGAATTCCAGCAGGTCCGGCTGGATTTCGTCCTTGTTGATAAACAGTTTGCCAGCACCGTCGATGCTCACCACCAATGGATCCTTCTGCTCAACCGGTGCCACGGCCTGGGTCTTGGGCAGGTTGATCGGGATCGAGTTGGTCAACAGCGGCGCGGTGACGATAAACACCACCAGCAGCACCAGCATCACGTCCACCAACGGCGTGACGTTGATCTCGCTCAGCACCTCATCACTGTCTTGCGTGGAGAAGGCCATGTCAGGACGCCTCCTTCACTTTCTGCGGGCTGCCGACGCTGGCCTTGGCCAGTGTTGGGTGCAGCAGCACACGGAACGAATTTTTCTGCGCCAGGCTGTAGAAGTCGTGGGCAAAGTCGTCCAGGTCCGCCGCCGTCAGTTTCAGGCGGCGCAGGAAGTAGTTGTAGACAAGCACCGCAGGCACCGCGACGGCGATCCCCACACCGGTCGCGACCAACGCCGCACCAATCGGCCCCGCCACGGTTTCCAGGCTGGCGGACCCGGCGGCGCTGATCCCCTTCAGCGCTTCCATGATGCCCCACACGGTGCCGAACAGGCCGATAAACGGCGAGGTGCTGCCGATACTGGCAACCACAGCCAGGCCGGTCTCCAGGGAGCGGCGCTCGCGCACGATTTGCTGGCGCAAGGCGCGTTCGAGGCGGTCCTGATGATTGATCGCCTGGCTTAGATCCGCAGCGTGAGGGGTATCGCCCACCTGGATTGCGGCATAGCCGGCCTGGGCCACACGCGCGGCGGCGCCGGGCTGGGTTTCGGCGAGTTCGGCGGCTGAATCGAGGCTCGATGCCGCCCAGAACTGTTTGTGGAACTTGCGATCCTGCGCCTTGAGGCGACCGAACTGCACACCCTTGAGCAACGCCAGGCCCCAGGTGGCGACCGAAAAGATCACCAGCAGCCAGATCACCGCGCTTTCGATGGATTCAAGTGGAGACGCTAATGCCATGATGTTTTCCCTCTTGTGCAGGTCGCGGCGTGTGCACACCGCGGCCGAATAATTAATGAATCTTGAAGTCGATCGGTACGCTGACCCAGCCGTCCTGAGCCACATCACCCTGCTTGGCCGGTACGAAGCTCCAGCGCTTTACGGCGGCCAGTGCGGCGTCATCGAGTTGCTGGCGCCCGCTGCTTTTCTGCACCTGAATCTCACCCGGCTTACCGCTGGCCAGCACATGCACCCGCAACAGCACCGTGCCTTCCCAACCGCGACGCTGAGCCAGTGACGGGTACTCCGGTGCCGGGTTTTTCAGGTACGCGGCGTTGGCCGAAGCCGGCGTCACCGGCGCTGGCGCTGGCGCCGCAGGTGCGGGCGGAGCAGGTGGGGCTGGCGTCGGTGGCGCAGGCGGCTGCTCGACGGCTTTGGGGGCCGGCTTGGGCTCAGGTTTCGGCGCGGGCTTGGGTTTGGGTTTCGCAATGGGTTTGGGCGGCGCCGGCTTGGCCGCTAACTCATCCACCACCGGCGGCGGTGGCTCGACTACAGGTGGCGGCGGTGGTGGCGGTACAGGTGGTGGCGGTTCAACCACCGGCGGCGCCGGCTGGGAAAACTCGATGGTCATCGGCGGAATTTCCGGCGGCACAATCGGCAGCACCGGCGTGGGTTTCTGGCTCACCCAATAGATCACTGCGCCGTGCAGCGCCAACACCAGCAACCCGAGCAAAATACCTTCGCGGTGGCTGGAAAAACGCTTCGGGGTCTTCTGCAGGCGCAATTGCCCCAACGGCGCGCGATGCGGCCGGCCAAGGTCGACCAACTCACCACTCGGTGCCTGGCGCCATTGCGCCTCGGGTGCACTGGCGGCGGTCTGGACATTGCCCATTGATTCACTCCCTACGGTTTTGAAAAACCGACGGGCCAGCGTGCAGCCCCGTCGAGGGCTGAATCATCGGGGCCAGACACTTATCTCTTAAAGTAATCTTTAAAGTTATAGATAGAACAAAATCGCATAAATACAACAGTCGCTGACGTCAAAGCCACGTGGCTCGGGGCCTGGCGCCAAACCCTTGTTTTTCAATGCTTTAAAGGCATACAAAATATTCAGCAAAGGTATGGCTCAGTGCGGGTTTCCACTGCACAACGCCAGCAATTCTCCCAGCAAACTCTGGCCCGCTGCGCCCAAACCACTGCGGCCATACAGGGCCAATCGCACGCCATGAACAGGCGGCAAGCCACTCTCCGGGCCGAGTATGCGATGGCCCGGTTGCAACACCCGCTCCGGCAACAGGCTGATGCCCAAGCCTGCCGCCACCGCTGAACACACGCTGGCCAGGCTGGCACTGGAGTAGCCGATGCGCCAACGCCAGCCGGCCCGCTCAAGATGGTGAAGCATGTCGTTGCGGTACAAGCCGCCCACCGGGAAAGCCACCAGCGGCAGCGGATCGCGGCCCAGCGCCGGGGTGCTCAGGCTGTCGACCCAATACAAGGGCTCCGGCCACGACGCTACACAGTCGTCGCTGTCGCCCATCTGCTTGACCAGCAACACATCGAATTCACCGCCCCGGTACTGGCGCTGCAATTCAGGGCCCAGACCGCTGGTGACTTCCAGCCGCACCCGTGGATAGGCCACGACAAACGCTGAAAGCAGCGGCATCAGGCGCTCGGCGGCAAAGTCCTCCGGCACGCCAAGGCGCAACACACCGTCGCTCTGCTGGTTGATCAGCACGTCGGCGGCTTCTTCGTGCAGTGCGAGAATGCGGCGCGCATACGCGAGCAGACGCTCACCCTCGGCGGTAGCCACCACGCGGCGCTGGTCGCGGTCCAGTAACTGACAAGCCACTGCGTCTTCAAGCCGGCGGATCTGCTGGCTGACAGTGGACTGGGTCAAATGCAGGCGCTCGGCGGCGCGGGTGAAATTGCCGCAGTCCACCACGGCGACAAAACTGCGCAACAACACGGGATCGAACAACGTCATCACCATTGCGTTTGCCACTGATTGGCATGTTTATATTTAATTTCAGCATACCCCGCTGCCTGACCATACTTCACCTTTCATCGCGCCCGGGGGCTTGTATGACCAACGATCAACCACACCTGCAACGCGCTATCGCCTTGGCCCGCGCCAACGTCGTCCAAGGCGGCCGACCCTTCGGCGCGGTGCTGACGCGCAGCGGTGAAGTGCTGGTGGAAGCCGTGAATGAGATCCACCTGACCCAGGACCCTACCGCCCACGCCGAGCTGCTGGCGATCCGTGCAGCGAGCCGCCAACTGGGTGCACGCCTGGACGGCTGCGTGATCTACACCAGCGGCCAGCCTTGCCCGATGTGCCTGAGCGCCATGTACCTGTGCGGTGTAGAACGGGTGGTGTTTGCCGCCAGTAACGAAATGGCCGAGCCGTTCGGCCTGTCGACCGCAGCCATCAGCCAACAGGTTGGCTTGCCCATCGGTGCGCAACGCCTGCCCATCCAGTACCTGCCCGACAGCGCAATGACAGCGTTGTATCACCAGTGGAAAACCCTGCATGACCCTGAATAAATCCCTCGCTGGCTGGGGCCTGCTGGTGGTGCTCGGCCTGAACCTGCGCCCGATCCTCAGCTCCATCAGCCCGCTGCTCGGCGAGATTCGCCAGGTCACCGGGCTGAGCTTCCAGAGCAGCGCCTTGCTCACCAGCCTGCCGGTGATCTGCATGGGGCTGGTGGCACTGGTCGGCGTGCGCGTGGAAGCGCGCTTGGGTGAACGTCGCGGCATCGCCCTGGGCTTGTTGATGATTTTGCTGGCGTGCCTGACGCGCTGGCTGATGGGCCAGGCTTCGGCGCTGCTGGTTACCGCACTGCTCGGTGGCGCGGGCGTGGCGTTGATCCAGGCGCTGGTGCCAGCGATGATCAAGCGCGAATTTCATCACCGCGTGCCGGTGGCGATGGGCGTGTATTCGGCCTCGCTGATGGCCGGTGGTGGGCTGGCGGCGCTGCTTAGCCCTGTGGTGGCCATGCATTTCCAGCAATGGCAGGCGGGCCTGGGGGTGTGGTTGTTGCCGGCGCTGGGGGCATTGCTGCTATGGGCCTGGCTGCCGCTGGGTGCCGCGCGAAATCCACAACAGGCACCTGCGTTCAAAGGGTTGCGCAACCGGCGTGCCTGGCTGCTGGCGCTGTATTTCGGCCTGGTCAATTGTGGCTACATGAGCATGGTCGCGTGGCTGCCCGCCTACTATCAACAACTGGGTTGGGGCGTGCTGCCCAGCGGGTCGTTGCTGGCGTTCATGACCATCTTCCAGGTGATCGCCGCATTGCTGATGCCGGTGCTGGCACAGCGCGGCATTGACCGGCGCCCGTTGCTGAGCATCAGCCTGCTGGCGCAAACGGTCGGCTACCTCGGCCTGCTGATGGCGCCACAGCAATTCCCGCACCTGTGGGTGGCGCTGATCGGCTTCGGCCTGGGCGCATGTTTCGCCCTGAGCCTGCTGCTGACCCTCGACCACCACCGCGACCCACGCCAAGCCGGGCAGCTGGCGGCGTTCGTGCAAGGCGTGGGGTTTCTGATCAATGCACTTTCGCCGTGGCTGACCGGCTGGTTGCGCGAACTCACCGGCAACTTCGTCAGCGCCTGGGTGGTGCTGACGGTGACCGTGGTGGCGATGCTGCTGGTGACGCGGGTGTTCAGCCCGGCCACCTATCGCACTGACCTAGAAGTCGTAGCGCCCAGTCACGCCTAGGGTGCGCGGCGTGCCCAACAGGCCCTCGTAACCGCCGTTTCCGCCGGTCCACAGGGTGGTGTAGTAGGTTTTGTCGAAGGCGTTTTTCAGCCACAGCGACACGTCCCACTGCCCTTGGTCATAATTGCCGCGCAGGCCGGTCGACAGGTTGACCACCGCGTACGCCGGGATCTGCCCATAGTCGGAATCTTCCACCGTGCCCACCGCCTTGGAACGGAACGCGTAGCTGCCGGTGACGTAGGGTTCCAAACCGTTAGCCAGGTTCCATTTGTATTCGCCGTTGGCGTTGGCGATCCACTTGGACGCGCCCACTACTTGATGGCCCGTGAGGTCGCAGGACGCCGGTGCACCAGGGCGCAAGCTGGTTTCGGGTGGGCACGGCGCATCCTTGTACGACAGGTAGCTCACATCGTTGAACGAGCCGTTGATATTCAGGGTCAGGCCCTTGATCGGCACCAGGGTGCTTTCCACTTCCACGCCCCGCGAACGCACGGAACCGGCGTTGGTCAGGTACTGCACGCGGTTGTCCTGGTCGTAGGCGTTGGTCTGGTAGCCGTTGACCTGGGTCCAGAACAGGTTGGCGTTGAGTTGCAGGCGGCGGTCCCACAACGTGCTCTTGAAACCCAGCTCGGCGTTGTTGGCGCGCTCGGTGCCGATCAGTAACGAGTCGGCCCCGGCCGTTGGCGCAGACCCCACTGCCAGGTTGACCCCACCAGACTTCTCGCCGTGGGACAGCGTCGCGTAGCCCAGCAGGTTGTCATTGAAGTGATAACTGAGGTTGAGCAGCCCCGAAGGGGTGGCGCTGTACTGCGTCAGGTCGCCCGAGTCATACGCCCCGGTGCGCCCACGCCGTGCAGTGGCAGCCGCACCGCTCACCGCAGCGCCGCCCAGCGGGGCATTGCGCGTGACCCAGGCGCTTTTTTCTTCGTAGGTGCCGCGCAGGCCGGCAGTGAAATCCAGACGCTCGGTGAGGTGCCAGGTGCCTTGGGCGAACAACGCAAAACTATCGGTGCGGATATGCCCGTTGCCGACGCTGCTCACATTGCTCAAAGCGCCGGCTGGCGTGCCGTTCCAGATATCGGCCTTGGGGCCGTAATAAGCGAAGGATTTGTTGTCCAGGTCGGAGCCGAAGTAATAGGCGCCGAGCACGTAATCGAAGAAGCCGCCGGTAGGCGATGCCAGGCGGAACTCCTGGGACCACTGTTTATCTTCCACCGAAACCCCGGCGTTATACGACGCCGGTACGTTGAGGCCGTCATCATTGCGTGGGGTGAAATTCCACCACCGATAGGCACTCACCGACGTCAGGGTGAAGTCGCTTGGCAGCGTCCAGTTGGCCTCCAGCGAGGTACCACCCTGGAACACGGTGACATGCTGGTCGTTGTCCAGGTTGACCTTGCGATGGGTGCCATCCACCAGGGTCGCCCCCGCTGCGTTGGCCCGGGATTGATACAGGTTGGTGCCATTGATGGTCGGCCCGGTGCTGTACAACACGCGGGTGCCGGCGCTGGAATCTTCTTCGTTGTAGTCACCGATCCAGCGCAGGTTGAACGCCTCGTTGGGCTTGTACAACAGTTGCCCGCGAAAGCCCTGGCGCGAACCGCCGTTAAGCTCATGGCCGTCGTGCTCGTTCTTGATGTCGCCGTCGCTGCGGGTGCGATAGGCCGAGAAGCGTCCTGCCAGGTCCTCGGTGAGTGGGCCGGAGATCGTGCCCTTGGTCTGGAAATAACCGTCCTCGCCCAGAGAGGTTTCGATGCTGCGCTCCGGGGTAAAGCTCGGTGCGCGAGTACTGATGTTGATGACCCCGGCGGTGGTGTTCTTGCCGAACAACGTCCCTTGCGGGCCACGCAGTACTTCAAGCTGCTCGATGTCCATCAGGTCGAACACCGCCATGCCCGGGCGCCCGAGGTAGACGTTGTCGATATACAACCCCACGCTGCCTTCCAGGCCATCGCTGGCCGGGTTGTTGCCCAGGCCGCGAATCGACACGCTGGACTGGCGCGCGTGCATGTAGGCGACGTTGACGCTGGGCACCAGTTGCTGCAAATCCTGGATGCGGTACACCCGCTGGGTTTCCAGCGCCTGCCCACCGACCACGCTCATGGGCGTCGGCACGGCCTGGGCACTTTCGGTACGCCGCCGGGCGGTCACGGTGACGGTTTCCAGTTGGCCACTGGCGCTTTCGCCCTTGCCGGCAGGCGCGGGTGTTTCAGCGGCCTGGGAAGGCGACCAACTGCTGCTACCGGCCACCAGCATCGCCAGCGGCAAGGACTTGAACAGACTCATAAGCGGCTCCAGAACCCGGAGATATCCGTCGCCAGATATTCCTAAAGGTTATTTATTTATGTTTTTACGAACATTTACTGCATAAGAGATAGCCTTTATAAGGAGTCGACCTAATGCATAGCCAATGCATTTCCCGGATATTTTTGATGTGAAAAATGCATATCGATCTGCGCCAGCTTCGCCACTTCATCGCCCTCGCCGAGCAACGCAGTTTTGTCGCGGCAGCCTTGGCCGTGAACCTGTCGCAGTCGGCGTTCAGTCGCAGCATCCAGGCCCTTGAACACAGTGCCGGCTGCCAGCTGGTAGACCGTGGCCGCAAGGACCTGGCGCCCACCAAGCAAGGTCAGGTACTGCTTGAACATGCCCGGCGCCTGGTCAGCGGCGCCCAACAATTGGCCAACGAGATCAGCCAGTTCAACGGCCTGGAAGCCGGCGAACTGCGCTTCGGCTGCGGCCCGGCCCCGGCAGGTGGGTTGATCCCGCGCGCCATCGGCAGTTTCATCGGGCGCTACCCCAAGGCCCGCGTGCAGTTCCAGGTGGATGACTGGCAAAGCCTGGGCAAACGCCTGCTCAGCGAAGAGTTCGAATTCTTCGTCGCCGACACTCGCCACTTCGAAGCCAACCCCGACTACCACACCCACCGCCTGCGCCCACGCCGCTGGTATTTCTGCTGCCGCGCCGGCCACCCCCTGGCCGGCCGCGAAAGCATCCGCGCCGATGAACTGATGAGTTATCCGCTGGCGGTCACCATTCGCCCGCCGAACCTGCGCAAGGTCATCGTCGACCTCAGCGGCCGGCCCGATTACCAACCCAATGTGGAGTGCGAAAACGGCTATAGCCTGATGGGTGTGGTGCTGCGCTCGGACGCCATTGGCATCGTCAGCGCCAACAGCGATGTGCTGCACATGGCGCGGGGCGAACTGGTGTGTTTGAAGATCGATGGCCTGGATGAAAACCTGGAGGAGCGTTACACCCGCTACGGGATTGTCAGCCGTGGGGGGTATCGTTTGTCGCCGTTGGCGGAGGCGATGATTGAGCAGATCAAGGAGATTGATGAGAGGGACGAGGATGCTTATGCGTTGGAAAATATTGCGATTTAAACGGAAAATTCGAATTCGTTTCCCCTAGCCAAAATCTCAGCAAACATATAATCCATGCCAGCAATAAGAACTTAACAAAGAATAAATAAAAACCCAATAAATTCTTCATACTTGTTCGCCCCCACAAAACATAAAGCCACCTAGAACCTTAAAACTGAAAGACGCCAAACAACTATGCTGTATGATTTTTTCCAAAAGCAGGATGTTTCCTTCACAAAAAAAGACTTCCTAGGAAATTTCGGAAAATTTCTTTTTCTTTTGACGATGGACAAGTATTGGACTTAGATTAGTTACGCAACACATCCTTCAGTGAAAAAAGGAAACATACAATGAACACTAGCAAGACAAGTATCTTCGGAATTGCCACGGTACTTCTGGGCGTTTCAGCGGCTGTGCAAGCAAATGTGATAACTGACTCTTCACGTGCGGTGTCTCAACCGCCTATTGCCCAGTCCGCTCAACAAAACATTTTCCCTCTTGCAGTACAGTTTTTTGATGGTGGATGCGACGGCGGAGTGATTTCGAGGAATAGTCCACGCTGCAATTAAGCTTCATAACAGCGGTGGCGCTTCACGAGCGCCATCGCCTGACTAATTAAAGAGCTACAAAAATGCACAACACCAATCAAGACTTTCGTTTTTATGACAACTCAGGAAATGCCGTTGGCGTTGTTATACCCTCGCTCTTTCATTCATTAGTCGATGGACATACCGTGATCAACGGACCTGCTGGTGCTTATCAGATCAATGAGCAAACGGTAGTTGCTCTTGAACAAGGACTACATCAAGCAGCAGCATTAGTTCCCGGCGCAGCAGATGAAGTGGATACAGTGTGCAACTTGCTGAAAAATCCAGTCACAAGTCGCACAACCAGCTTCCTTCTTTGCAAAGCTAAATCGTGCGCCGATTTAATTAACGATACCGCAGCAATAAAATCCTCTAAGGTTCTTGTCATCGGATGTGGAGGAATTGGCAGTAGCGTCGCGTTGCTGCTCGCTGGTGCTGGCGTTGAACACTTAACGTTAGTAGACCCAGACATTATTGAAAGTAGCAATCTGAATCGGCAGCTATTTTGGAGAAAAAACGATATTGGTAACACCAAAGTCGCCACGCTGCAACGAGAGATAAACGACCGGTTCGACAATATAAAAATCCAATCTCCAGAATTGGAAATGAACTATGACGACATTGTTGAACTGTTAAACACCGGGTGTTTTTCTGCAATCGCAATTACCGCAGACAACCCTCCTACTCTGGTATCTAGAGCCAGTGATTTGGCAGTTACAGCTGGAATACCTGTAGTAAGCGGCGGTTATCTACACAGCCATTGCATCGCCAACTTTTTCTCAGGAAAAGACAGGCAGCATTCGACACTCAGTCCGGATAGCAGCACGCACTGGCTGAGGCTCCCTCAATCAATAATGCCGAGTTTTGGCCCTTTAAATTTCAATATTGCTGCGCTTATGGCCTCCGGAATAATAACCTCCATCGCGTCTAATCTCTTTGGCGAACAACGATCGCACTATATTGAATGGGATGCCGCCCAGTGGCCTTTGGGATACACAACCCGATATTTTGACGACAATGAGGCAGGTGTTTAATGGCGTGTATCTTTTGCAGCATTGCCCGCGGTACTGCAACCTCCCACCTCCTGTGGGAAGACCAGACCCACATGGCCTTTCTCTCCATATTTCCCAATACGCCGGGGTTCAGTGTGGTTATCCCCAAAACCCATCACGGCAGCTATGCGTTTGCCGAACCGGACGCCGTGCTGTGTGACTTGGTCATCGCAGCCAAGAAGACGGCGAAGCTTTTGGACGAAGCGCTAAAAGGTGTGGCTAGAACGGGCATGATTCTGGAGGGTTACGGCGTCGATCATCTGCACGCCAAATTATTCCCGATGCACGGGACCGGGGAAGACAGCGCCTTCAAAAAAATCAGTTCGACCCAGGACAAATATTTTGAGCGTTATGAAGGCTATGTCTCCTCCCATGACGCTGCCAGGGCAGATGATAAAGCGCTGGCAGAGCTGGCTGCTCACATCAGGTCCTTCGCCGGGTAAGCCTGCTCCCACAGTTGGATCGCGGGGAGTCAGGTAGAGGGGCGTCGGCTGGCAGGCCGGTTTCCACATTTGAAATGCATTCCCCTGTGGGAGCTGGCTTGCCTGCGATGGCGCCAGCAGGCACACCCATGCACTCACTGCATAAAATCCAGACCTCAAATGCACTTGCCAGCACCCCCTGCGAACGGCGAAAAAACGCTCCTGTCCTTCGTCCGGTGAACCTCCATGTCTGAACCAAAACCCGTGCGCAACGTGCTCTACATCATGTGCGACCAACTGCGCCGCGATTACCTGTCGTGCTACGGCCATGCCCATCTGCACACGCCGAATATCGACCGCCTGGCCGCCGCTGGCGTGCGTTTCAGTCGGGCCTATACACAGGGCACCATCTGCGGCCCGTCGCGCATGTCGGCCTACACCGGGCGCTATGTCAGCAGCCATCAGGTGGCGTGGAATGCAGTGCCGCTGCCGCTCGAAGAGCTGACGATCGGCGACTACCTGCGACCCCACGGCATCCGCACCGCCCTGGTGGGCAAGACCCACGCCACGCCGAACCTTGAGGCGTTGCAGCGCCTGCAGATAGACCCCGACAGTGCCCAGGCCGAGCCGCTCAATGAGGTGGGTTTCGACGCGTATCTGCGTCACGACGGCATCTATCCCGACAGCCCGCTGTTCGAGGATAAGCGCGAGTCCGCGCCCTACACCCAATACTTGCGTGATCACGGCTACAACGGCAGCAACCCTTGGCATGAATGGGCCAACGCCGCTGAAGGTGAAAACGGCGAAGTGCTCAGCGGCTGGCATATGCGCAACGCCGGCAAACCCGCACGAGTGGCCGAAGAACATTCGGAGACCGTCTACACCACCGACCGCGCCATCGACTTTATCCGCGAGCAGGCCGAACAGCCGTGGTGCCTGCACCTGTCGTATATCAAGCCGCACTGGCCCTACATCGCGCCGGCGCCTTATCACGCCCTGTACGGTACCGAGCATGTGCAGGCGCCGATTCAACCTGAGCACACCAGCGATCACCCGGTGTACCAGGCATTTCGCCAACACCAGGAGAGCCTGAACTTTTCCCGTGACGAGGTGCGCCTCACGGTGATTCCGACCTACATGGGCCTGATCAAACAGATCGACGATCAACTCGGGCGGCTGTTTGATTTTCTGCAAAGCAACGACCGCTGGGACGACACCCTGATCGTGTTCACCAGCGATCATGGCGACTTCCTCGGCGATCATTACCTCGGTGAAAAAGAGTTTTTGCTGGAGCCTGCGGTGGGTGTTCCCTTGATCGTGCGCGACCCACGGGCCAGTGCCGATGTCAGCCGTGGCAGCGTGGACGCACGCCTGGTGGAAACCATCGACGCCCTGCCAACGTTTCTCGATGCGTTGGGCTTACCAGCGGCAGAGCATCGCCTCGAAGGCCGCTCGCTGATCCCACTGCTGCACGGCGAGCAACCCACCTGGCGCCACTACGCCATTGCCGAATACGACTACGCCTTCCAGGCCCCGGCCCGGGCACGCCTGGCGCAGCCCATCGACCGTTGCCGCATGACCATGGTGCGCAGTGAGCGCTGGAAGTACCTGGCCTATGACGGCTTTCGCCCGCAGCTGTTCGACCTGGAAAACGACCCGCAGGAAATCCACGACCTGGGCAGCGATCCCGCCTATGCACAGGTGCGCGAGACTCACTTGGGTTATCTGTTCGAATGGCTGCGCGGGTTGAAGCGGCGTACCACCATCAGCCACACCGAGATCGAAGTGCGCGGGCAATGGTTTCGCTATGGGGAGCCGGAGGCGGAAAAAGTCGTGCAAATCGGGGTCTGGTAGAACGACACAGGTTTAAATGTGGGAGGGGGCTTGCTCCCTCCCACATTTTGATCTCCAACTGGCTTAGAGTCCTTTGGTGGTCTGACTGCGCTGCCCCTGCACACCCACCGGCACATCACCCTTGAGCGTGACCCGGCGCACGATGCGCTCTTGGGTGCCATAGTCGTCCACCGCGTAATGCTGGGTGGCGCGGTTATCCCAGATCGCCACGTCCCCGGTATTCCAGCGCCAGCGTACGGTGTTTTCCAGGCGGGTGACGTGACCTTGCAACAGGTTGAACAACTGTGCCGACTCCGCCTGGGAATAGCCTTTCAGGCGCTTGACGAAGTGCCCCAGCAGCAAGGTTTTCTCACCGCTGACCGGGTGCACCCGCACTACCGGGTGTTCGGTTTCGTACACCGTGGAAGTGAAGACCTTGCGGTATTCCTCCAGCTTCTCCACCGCCACATCCGGCTTGCGTGCGGCGTAGTCGTATTCGTTGCTGTGCACTGCCCATAGGTGATCAGCCAATGCACGCAGCTCGACGCTGAGGTCGTTGTATGCGGCAGCTGTGTTGGCCCAGACGGTGTCGCCACCGGACGCTGGCGCCAGCACCGAACGCAGGATCGAGGCCTTTGGGTAGGCGTCGACGAAGGTCACGTCGGTATGCCAAGAGTTGGCGCGCTGGCCACGGTTGCCATCCAACTCCATCAGAAAGCGCGTACCGTCGCGCACCGGCACCGTAGGGTGTGCAATCGGCTCACCAAGCAGGTGGGCGAAGGCTTCCTGGCTCTGGTCATCGAGATGGGTTTGCTCGCGGAAGAAAATGACCTTGTACTGCACCAGTGCCTGCTGGATGGCCTCGACGGTGGCGGCATCCAGGTCACCGGATAGTTTGATGCCACGGATCTCGGCGCCGATACGACCGGCCACCGGGTGGATGTCGAGCGCGTGGGCGATGGGTTGAACAGCTAATGCGGCGTTGCTCATTGTGATGACCCTCATGTGCCTGCTGATGGTGGAGATGCTTTCCAGCAACGCTCTATCCATATGCATTTTAGATCTAGCAAATGAATCAATGCTTCGTTGACGGAATAAGAGCTTGCATTTAAAACCTCAGCTTGCTTAGTCGCAAATGCCTTCGACCTATTTTTAAAATGCCGGGAAAGCATATGGATCTTCGCCAACTGCGCTACTTCATCGCCCTCAACGAACACCGCAGTTTCGTGCGTGCCGCAGACGCCATGGGCATCACTCAGCCGGCGTTCAGCCGCAGCATCCAGGGGCTGGAACAGGAGTTTGGCTGCGTGCTGGTGGACCGTGGCCACAAGGACCTGCGCCCTACACCGGAAGGCCAGGTGGTGCTGCAACATGCCCTGAGCCTGGTGCATGGCGCAGCGCTGCTGAGCAGTGAAGTGACGCGCATGACCAAGCTCGACGCCGGCGACCTGCGCTTCGGCTGCGGCCCGGCGCCCGCCGCGAAACTGGTGCCGGATGCGGTGGCGCGATTTATCAACGCCCACCCGAAAATCCGCACGAGTTTCCAGGTGGACAACTGGGAAACCCTCAGCCGCAGCCTGAGCCGTGAAGAGATCGAATTCTTTATCGCCGACATCCGCCAGTTCGAAGCCGACCCGAATTTCCAGACCCGCGCACTGACACCCAAGCGCGGCGTCTTTTTCTGCCGCCCCGGGCACCCGTTGCTGGCCAAGGACAGCCTGTCGACCAACGATATGTTCGACTATCCACTGGCCGCGCCGCTGATCTCCCAGGGCATTCGCAAACTGCTGGCGAACCTGAGTGGGCGCATGGATTTTTCCCCGAGCATCCAGACCGAGCACTTCCCTGCGCTGGTGAAGATAGTGCTGCAATCCAACGCCATCGGCGTGGGCACCGAGGAAGCGTTCGCCGAGGATGTGGCCAGCGGTTCGCTGGTGCTGCTGCACTGGCGCAACCTGCCACAGAACATGGAGACCATGAGTGCGCGTTGCGGGATTGTCAGTCGCACTGGGTCGCGGTTGTCGCCGGCGGCGAAGGCGATGATTGAGGTGTTGGTGGAAGTGGATAGCCAGCAGGTAAGTGTGGCGGTTTGAAGGGCCTCATCGCAGGCAAGCCAGCTCCCACATTTGAGCGGTGAACACATTCAAGTGTGGGAGCTGGCTTGCCTGCGATAGCGATAGCCCAAGCACCGAAAAACTCAGAGCCCCGCCGCCACCAACCCCGGCGCCACCCAATCACTCACCTGAAACGACTTGCGAATCAACTTCTCCTTCGAGGCCAAATTCACCGCGTCCTGCAATTTGCCCAGGAACACCGGGTCCAGGGTCGAGGGGAAAATCTCACTGAGTTTCTGGTCTTTCAAATCATTGGTCAGGATCACCGGCGGGTAGCTGGCCAGCCCGGAAACCAACGCGATGTAGGCTTGCTTGTTGTTGTCATCGGTCAACCACTGCACCGCCTGCTGCTGGGCCTTGAGCAGCTTGGCCACAGCATCTGGGTGTTCGTCGACAAACTTGGCGCTGCCCACCAGCACGGCCTGGATGCTGCCGGCATCACCCAGGTCCTTGGTGGTCAGCGGTATTTCTGCCAAGCCTTTGGCCTGCAACGCCGTGAGAGTGGAACCGCCCCAGGTTGCGTCAATCTGCTTGGCGGCCAGCGCAGCGCTGGCGGCATTGAAGTCCAGGTTGATGACCTTCAAATCCTTTTCACTCAAGCCCTGGCTGGCCAATGCACTGTCGAACGACAACTGGCTGGCCGTGCCGCGGAACACTGCGACACGTTTGCCCTTGAGGTCTTGCAGCGTCTTGATGCCAGAGCCCGGCACCACGCCGAGGTAGTGCTTCACACCACGCGCGGTGGCGCTAAGCAGGCGAGTATCCAAGCCATTGGAGCGGCCGATGATAGCCGCCAGGTCACCCAGATAGGCAAGGTCCACCTGGCCATTGGCGAAGGCTTCATTGATCACAGGGCCCGCGCCCTTGAAGTAATTCCACTGGATCTTGATGCCTTGGTCGGCAAAGGCTTTTTCATAGATTTGCTGTTCACGCAAAACGTCGGTGATGCCGCCGCCACTGTGCTGGCTGCCGGCACTGAGGTCTGGCACAGCAATGCGAATTTCCTTGAGGTCAGCGGCATGCACCAGCCCGGCCAGGGCGGTACCGGCGAACAGGCTGATCAGACGTTTGAAGGGCAGTTTCATAAGCGCAGCTCCTGGTGGGCGACGGTCGCCTGGGGAGCAAAAAATAGGCACAGCATGAACAAAACTTTAAATACTATAAATGCACAATTTAATATCTTTTTGGACTATGCGAGCGAATACACAGGCTCCAGAGCGGTATGCATGAATAGCATCGAAAATATTCTTCGAATGCATTGGATGCGTGGAGAGCTGAGGCTTTAAATGATTTCTCTTATCTCGCAATCATCTTGATTACGTTTTTATAAGATCGAAATCACATAATGCATTTGGCGACACGGAGGTCTTCCATGGCCCGGATTTCACTTTTGAGCCTACCTCTGCCGGCCCCGTCCAACGGCAGAATGCCGCGTTGGCCGCAGTTGGGTCAGCGCCTGTTGCCGTGGCTGCTGCCGCTCACGTTGTTTGCCCTATGGTGGTTGGCCAGTCGCAATCACTGGATGAGCGAACAGATTCTGCCCGCCCCCGCCCTGGTGTGGAGCAGTGCAGTGGAGCTGGCCGGTGGCGAGTTATGGAGCCATCTTGCGATCAGCTTGCAGCGCCTGTTCTGGGGCCTGCTGGCCGGTATCGGCGTGGGCGCAATACTCGGCGCAATCCTGGGTTTCAGCGCCCGCGCCGAGCGTTTGGTATTCCCCACGTTCAGCGCGCTGTCGCAGGTCCCGACCCTGGCGTGGATTCCGCTGTTCATGGTGTTTTTCGGCATTGGCGAAACCTTGAAACTGGTGGTGCTGGTCAAGGCCATTGTGGTGCCCGTAACCCTGCACACCCTGGTGGGCGTGCGCGATGCCCAGCCCAACCTGCGCGAAGCCGCCCGCGTGTTACGCCTGCCCACCCACTTGCTGATCCGCCGCCTGATCCTGCCCGCCGCATTACCGGCGTTCATGGCCGGGGTACGCCTGGCCCTGGCGGCGGGCTGGACGTCGTTGCTGGCCGTGGAGTTGCTGGCCTCCAGCGAAGGCATCGGCTACCTGATGGTGTGGGCGCGCCAGTTGTTCATGCTCGATATTGTCTTTGTGTGCATCGTGGTCATCGGCGTGCTGGGGGTGGTGATGGACCGCGGCATTGGTTGGCTGGATCGCAAGTGGGTGCACTGGCCCCATCCGGCTACAGCGCAGATCCGCCGCGGGCCACGCTATGAAGGCTGGCAACGCTTGCAACCGTGGCTGTTGCCGCTGCTATTGCTGGCGTTGTGGCAAGTGGCGACGCAACAGGGTTGGGTCGACCCGAACATTCTGGTCAGCCCCCAAGCGGTGCTGCAAACCACCGTGGCGGGTGTGCTGGATGGCAGCCTGACCACGGCGTTGGGCAAAAGCCTTGGGCGGGCCGTGGGTGGCTCGCTGCTCGGCGGCAGCCTGGGTTTTGCCATGGGCTTGTGGCTGGGGCTGTCGCGGCGCAGTGAGCGGGTACTCGGCCCGACCCTGGCCGCGCTGCGCCAGATCGCGATTTTCGCCTGGGTGCCGCTGCTCACTGCCTGGTTCGGCCTGGGGGAACTGGCCAAGTGGGTGTTTATCGCCCTCGCGGCGTTCTTCCCGCTGTTTATCGCCACCCAGCGCAGCGTGCTCAACCTGTCGCCGCAACTGCGTGAGGCGGCGCAAGTGCTGCGCCTGAGCCTGTGGCAACGCCTGCGTCGTCTGGTACTGCCGGGGGCCGCGGCGGGGATTTTTGCCGGCCTGCGCCTGAGCCTGATCTACGCCTGGATGGGCACCATCGGCGCGGAATATTTCATGCCCTCGGACGGCGGCATCGGCAGCCTGATGATCGGCGCCCAACAGTTGCTGCGCATGGACCTGATCATGAGCGGTATGCTCCTGGTCGGCCTCACCGGCGCCGCCCTCAACCTGATCGGCCAACGCATCGAAACCCGTGCCACCCGCTGGAGACACGCATGAACGCACCGATTGTCAGCTTCAACCATGTGGGCAAAAGCTTCGATGTCGACGGCTTCGAACTGGAAGCCATCCGCGAATTCAACCTGCAGATTGCCGAAGGTGAATTCGTCGCGATTGTCGGCGCCAGCGGTTGCGGCAAGTCCACCCTGCTGCGTCTGCTGGTGGGGCTCGATACGCAGTTTCGCGGCCAGATCCAGGTCGATGGCAAGGCCGTCAGCGGTATCGGCGGCGAACGCGGCATCGTGTTCCAGGAGCACCGCCTGTTTCCCTGGCTGACCGTGGCGCAGAACATCGGCCTGGGCCTGGTCAACGAGCCGCTGAATGAGGCCGAGCGCAACCGACGCATCAGCGATTTTATCGAGCTGGTGGGCCTGACTGATTTCACCCGCGCCTACCCCCACCAACTCTCCGGCGGCATGGCCCAACGAGTGGCAATTGCCCGTGGCCTGGTGGCCAGCCCACGCATCCTGTTGCTGGACGAACCGTTCGGCGCCCTGGATGCACTGACTCGCCAGCAGATGCAGGACGAACTCCTGGCGATTCGTGCCCGCGCCAGGATCACTACGGTGCTGGTCACCCATGATGTGGAAGAGGCGATTTTCCTCGCCGACCGCGTGGTGGTGATGGAGCCCCGGCCGGGGCGCATCAAGCAGGTGGTGGACATCACCCTGCCCCACCCGCGCCAGCGCAGCAGCTTTGAATTCCACCAACTGCGCGAAGAACTGCTGCATGAATTGATCAGTGATGACCACTACCAGCCGCCGGTGCACGAACAGATCCGCGACCTGCCCCTGGCGTTCATTGCTTGCTGAAAGCGAGTTTGGCGTCCGGCTGCTCCTGGCGCTCAAACCGATTGGCCCGGGCGAAGGTGCCGACATCATTGAAGCGCACGCCCATCTCAGCCATGACCTTATGCGCCACCTTGACGGTCATCTGGCGAATGTAGAACGGCTCCTTCACCACAAAGTGATGGATGCCATGGGTGCTGCCGAAGTTGAAGCAGAACGCCTGCAACGGCCACAGCCACCAGGGGTTCAATACCTGGGTCTGCTGGATCACGTTGCCCGGTTCCACATCGCCGTAGTAGTGCATGTTGGAGCTGACAAAGTGCAGGCAGAACGTGCGCAACACGTTGGGGCCGATGATCACCACCGCAGCGATGTCGATCACCTGCATCATCTGCAAGGTGCCGGCCGACCACATGATCGGCGCGCCCAACAGACTGGCGATGCCGTTGGCGGCATGAAAGCCCAGGAAGACGTACCAGGCGCCCCAATGCAGCAGTGCCAGCGGGGCATACACCAGCACCACGCGCTTGAGGATGCTGAGCTTGTGCGCCCAGGTCTTGGCCCGCAGCATTCGGATCAAGGCCGACATCATGTTGTCGCCCACCATCAGCAAGCGCGCAAGCCCCCAGGGCTCGCCGTTGGTAATGGCGCGCTCTTCCATATCGGCCTCCGTGCCGGAGACCTTGTGATGGTTGAGGTGTAAATGCCGGCGAATCCACGGGTTGATCGTGCTTGGCCGTGCCAGCCACACCAGGCCCATCATCAGGTTGTGGGGCAGGCGCTGCTTGCGAAAGTACATGCTGTGGATCAGGTCGTGCTCCAACTCGTGGGTCAGTGAAGCAAAGAACGCATTGAGCAGCAGGCACGCCCACCAGGCCAGGTGACCGCTGATATAGAGCGCCGCCGAGCCGAGCATGCCCAACAAGGCAAACCCCAGGATGCTCGCGCCCAGAGCGTCCTGATGCAGCAGCCAGGGATGGCGCTGGCGCAATCGGTCGCCCTCGGCCAGCACCACCTCACGGATATGCGCTGAACGTTGTTGTGCGTTCATCTGTTGGGGACTTGCAGAAGTACCGTCCATGCTTCCATCCTCTTGTACATTGATGTGTCCATCCTGCCCTAAGCGATCGGGCAGGATGCTAGCCTCGGACGCCAACCTGTTGACCGCAAGCGCCAATCGCCATGACCGAACCCACTTCCCTCGCCAGTTGGACCCGCGCCCTGCGCAAGCAGCTCGACGCCCTGGGCCTGAACAGCGCCGCGCTGTGCGCCGAGGCCGGGCTCGACCCGCAGCAGATGGACGACCCCAACGCACGCTATCCGTTGTCGGCCACCACGCGCCTCTGGCAACTGGCGGTGCAGGCCAGCGGTGATCCGGCGATTGGCTTGCGGGTGTCGCGGTTCGTCAGCCCCACCACCTTTCACGCCCTCGGTTATGCCTTGGTGGCCAGCGGCAGCTTGCGCGAGGTGTTCGAGCGCATCGTGCGCTATCACCAGGTGGTCAGTGACGCCCTGAGCCTGGAGCTGACCCGCCATGGCGACGCGTACCACTTTCGCCTGCTCCAACCCCAAGGCAGCCCCGCGCCGGCGCCGGAGGCCATCGACGCCTTCGTGGCGATCTATGTGCGCACTTGCCGCAACCGCCTGGGGCGTGACTACGCGCCGTTGGCCGTTTATCTAAGGCGCCCGGAACCCGCCGACCCCACGCCGTGGCATACGGTCTTGCGCTCGCCGGTGTTTTTTGCCGCCGACGAAGACCGCCTGGAGTTCGCTGCTCACGACTTCGACAGCCATCTCGACGACGCCAATCCGGAATTGGCCGAACACAATGAAACCGTGCTCAAGCGCACCCTCGCCCACCTGCAACCACTGACCTGGGAGCGCAAGGTGCGCGCCGTCATCGAGGCGCAATTGCCCGATGGCGAGCCGAGTGCCGAACGCGTTGCCCAGGCCTTGCACCTGAGCTTGCGCAGCTTGCAGCGCCACCTGGCGGATGAAGGCTGTCGGTTTGATGCGCTGCTCAATGAGTGCAGGCAGAACCTGGCGTTGCTGCACCTGAGGGATCCGCAGTGTTCGTTGGCCGAGATCAGCCATTTGCTCGGGTTTGCCGATACCAGCAGTTTCAACCGGGCGTTCAAACGCTGGACAGGGATGACGCCCGGGCAATTTCGGGAGGGGTTGCGGTAGGAGGATTTTTCAGTGGCTGTGATGGCCTCATCGGGGGCAAGCCCCCTCCCACACTGAACTGTGAACGCGGTCAAATGTGGGAGGGGGCTTGCTCCCGATAGCGGTCGCCAGGCAATCAGCGCCCACGATCCCGGCGCAATACTTTCCTCACCCGTGCCACCAACACCTTGGCGTCAAACGGCTTGAGCAGGTAATCATCCTCGTGCAGCTCCAACCCCCGCAATCGGTCCTCAATGCCGCCCGGCGTGGTCAAAAACAAAATCGGCGTTTTGCCGCGTTGGCGAATCGCCTGCTGCAATTTCCAGGCGTTCAAGCCCGGCAGCATCACATCCAGAATCACCAGCTCGTACACAGAGCTTTCCACAAACCGCTGCGCCGCCATGCCGTTGGCCGCAACTTCCACAGAGAAGCCGGCCTCGCTCAGACCCTGGGCCATAAGCTGCGCCAGTTGCGGCTGGTCTTCCACTAACAACACCTGCATGTCTTTCCTCTGGGTTTGATTACAAACCTGTCATCCAATTGTGCGGCTTTTGTCCGCGTCCACTGGCTACCGTGAGCACCTGCCTCCTGGAGCCACAAACATGTATCGCACCGCTTTGTTCTTGAGCCTCGCTGTGACCACCACTGCACAGGCCACGCCACAACTGCCGCGCCACGCCGAGCTGGATTTGCGCACCGCACGCCAACTGGCCGACGCCAGCCTGGCCCATTGCACGGCTGCGCTGACGGTACTTGATCGCGGCGGCAACCTGCTGCTGGGCCTGCGGGCTGACGGTGTCGGCCCGCACAACAGCCTCGCCAGCCAGCGCAAGGCGTACACGGCGCTGTCGAGCAAAACCCCAACCCGGCTATTCGCCGAGCGAGCCCGCACCAACCCCGAGGCTGCCAACCTTAACAGCTTGCCCGAGTTGCTGTTGCTCGGCGGCGGCGTGCCGCTGTTCGCTGATGCTGAACTGGTCGGCGCGCTGGGCATCGCCGGTGCCGGCGGCGCTGCGCAGGACGAAGCCTGCGCCATACAGGCTGCCGAGCAACTGGGCTTGAAAATCACCCCCTGACTTGACCCCTTCCAAAAGGACTTCCCGATGAAAACCCTAAACATGACCCTTGCCGCCCTCAGCCTGAGTAGCCTGTGCAACCTGGCCCTGGCCGCCGGCAACCCGCTGAGCGTACACGTGCTCAACCTGGAAAACGGCCTGCCATCGGCCGGTGTCAGCGTCACCCTGGAACAGCATGTGGGCGATCAGTGGCAATCACTGTCCCAGGGCGTGACCAATCAACAGGGACGCATCGCCGAACTGTTCCCCGCCGACCAGAGCATGAAGCCGGGCGAGTACCGTGTGGTGTTCAAGACCGGCGATTACTACAAGAAGGCCAACCGCGAGACGTTCTTCCCCGAGGTGCCGGTGATTTTCCAGGTCAAGCAGGTCGACCAGCACTACCACATCCCGCTGTTGCTCAGCCCTTACGGCTTCTCCACCTATCGCGGTTCATAGGCCCGCGGCCAGGCGCAGCCCGGCGAGGTCCAGTATCTCGATGGCGCCGTAGCTCAAACCAATGGTGCCCTGTTGCTCCAGCGCCTTGAGCAGACTGTTGATGGTCTGGCGCGACAGGCCCAGCATCGCCGCCAGATCCTCCTGAGGCAGTTGCAACACGCGGCGCGCCTGCTCTATTTCGCCGTAACCCTGGGCGATCATCAGCAACCGATGGGCCAGACGCTTTGAGGCGGGCATCAGGCTTATCTGCTCAATGTTGATCAAAGACAGGCGCAGTTTATGGCTCATCAACAGCGCCATATCGCGCCAGAACACCGGTTGTTGTTCAAGAATCTTGAGTATCGCCGCCTGCGGTATCTGCAACAGCGTGCAGGCTCCCGTGGCGAGGGCATCGTGGGTGCGTGGCAGGTTGTCGAACAGGCAGATCTCGCCGAACCAGTGAGGGGTTTCCACCAGGCTCAACACCGCTTCCTTGCCTTGGGCGCTGACAGCACTGATGCGCACCGCCCCTTCCAGCACCGCATACAGGCCACACGGCGGGTCGCCGCGCTTGAACAGAAACTGCCCTGCTGTCAGCACGCGCAACCGCGCTGCGCCCAGCAGGCTACGCTGAAAGTCTGGCGGCAAGTGGCTGAACCACTGACCGCGAACCAACTGCGCGTGCCATTTGCCTGTGTCCATGGGAACTCCGAAGATTGTCGCCCAATTGACAGTTAGGCACCGACTGACAGGGCATGATCAAACATCCTACAGGAGGAACAACAATGAAAAGCCTCGTCGACCACCTCAGTCAATACGCCGCCTACCACCGCGACCCGCGCAATATTGTCAGTCACTTTGTCGGTATCCCCTTGATCGTGGTCGCCGTGGCCGTGCTGCTGTCACGCCCCGAATGGGCGGTGGGTGGCCTGTGGGTCTCGCCAGCGGTGATCCTGGCGTTGTTCTCGGCGTGGTTCTACCTGCGCCTGGAACTGGCCCTGGGCGCGCTGATGACGGTGTTGATGGGTCTGTCGGTATGGGCTGGGCATGTATTGGCGGCACAGAGCACGATGGTATGGCTGAGCAGTGGCGTGGGTATGTTTGTGGTGGGCTGGGTGATTCAGTTTGTCGGGCATTACTACGAAGGCAAGAAACCCGCGTTTGTGGACGATGTGTCGGGGCTGATCGTGGGGCCGTTGTTTGTGGTGGCGGAGTTGGCGTTTTTGCTGGGGTTGCGGCAGGACCTGCAAAAGCAGATTGAACAACGTTCAGGCCCGGTGGGACGCCGCGATCTCAAGCCAAGTGAAGTCTAAATGTGGGAGGGGCGGTGCGACGATTCGACTTGCCCCCTCCCACATTGGGTTCTGTATTGAGCTTAAGCTTTTTGCCAGACCTTGGGTTTGAAGAACAGGGTCTCGCCACGCGCCAGCCCGGTGAGGCTGTCGTGGTCTTTCACCACCTCGGCCTCGATCAACTCGCTTTGCCCTTCCACCTTCAAGGTCACGCGAGTCGTTGCACCCAACGGACGAATATCGCGTACCTCGGCCGCATGGTGATCTTCCAGTTCATGCCGCGACAACGACACTTCGTGGGGTCGGAACAGCAGGTGCTTGTCTTCGCCCAAATGCAGGCGGTTCGAATCACCCAGGAAGTGATAAACAAAATCGCTTGCCGGGTTTTCGTAAACATCCCCCGGTGAGCCGATCTGCTCGATCACGCCCTTGTTCATCACCACGATGCGGTCGGCGACTTCCATGGCCTCTTCCTGGTCGTGGGTCACGAAGACCGAGGTCAGGTTGATGTCTTCGTGCAGGCGCGCCAGCCAGCGGCGCAGCTCTTTACGCACCTTGGCATCAAGGGCGCCGAAGGGCTCGTCCAGCAGCAACACTTTCGGCTCTACTGCCAGGGCGCGGGCCAGGGCGATACGTTGGCGCTGACCACCGGAGAGTTGTTCCGGGTAGCGGTCGGACAACCAATCGAGTTGCACCATGTTCAGCAGCTCATGGACCTTGGCCGCGATCTGGCTTTCATTCGGGCGCTGGTTTTTTGGTTTCATGCGCAGGCCGAAGGCGACGTTGTCGAACACGGTCATGTGGCGGAACAAGGCGTAGTGCTGGAACACGAAGCCGACATTGCGATCCCGCACATCGTGGCCGGACACGTCTTCGCCGTGGAACACGATGCTGCCGGCATCCGGGGTTTCCAGGCCGGCGATGATGCGCAGCAAGGTGGTCTTGCCGCAGCCGGACGGGCCCAGCAAGGCCACCAGCTCGCCACTCTGGATATCCAGGTTGATGCTGTCCAGGGCCTTGAAGGCGTTGAAGTTTTTGCTGACATTACGGACTTCGATCGACATGACTTATTCCTCACCGGCGCTGTTGCGCAGGCGGTTGATTCGGTTCTCGCTCCACTGCTTGAGCAGCAGGATGAAGAGCGCCAGGATCAGCAACAGGCTGGCCACCGCAAACGCGGCAACATGGTTGTATTCGTTGTAGAGGATCTCGACGTGCAGCGGCAGGGTGTTGGTGACGCCGCGAATGTGCCCGGACACCACCGACACCGCGCCGAACTCGCCCATGGCCCGCGCCGTGCACAGCACCACGCCGTAGATCAGGCCCCATTTGATGTTCGGCACGGTGACATGCCAGAACATCTGCCAGCCATTGGCGCCCAGCAGGCGCGCGGCCTCTTCTTCCTGGGTGCCTTGCTCCTGCATCAGCGGGATCAATTCCCGGGCCACGAACGGCACAGTAACGAAGATGGTCGCCAGCACGATGCCGGGCAAGGCGAACACGATCTGGATGTCATGCTCTTGCAACCATGGGCCGAAGAAGCCCTGGGCGCCGAACATCAGCACGTAGACCAGGCCCGCAATCACCGGTGAAACCGAGAACGGCAGGTCGATCAACGTGACCAGGATGCTTTTGCCACGGAACGAATACTTGCTTACGCACCAGGCCGCGCTGACGCCGAACACCAGGTTGAGCGGCACCGAAATCAACACGGCGATCACCGTGAGTTTCAGCGCCGACAGCGCGTCCGGCTCAAGGATCGCAGTGAAGAACGAACCGAGGCCATTCTTCAGGCCCTGGGACACCACGATCACCAGCGGCAACAGCAGGAACAGGGCGAACACCAGCCAGCCAAGGCCGATCAGGATACGTCGCGACGTCGCGCTGCCACGGCGGGCAGCGTTGGCCGAGGACGCGGCGGAAATAGACGATTGGGACATGTTCCGCGCCTCCTTATGGACGTTCGATGCGCCGCTGCAACAAGTTGATCAGCAGCAGCAAGACAAAGGAAACCACCAGCATCAGCACGCCAATGGAGGTGGCGCCGCGGTAGTCGTATTGGTCCAGCTTGACCATGATCAGCAACGGCAGGATTTCGGTCTTCATCGGCATGTTACCGGCGATGAAGATCACCGAACCGTACTCACCCACGCCACGGGCGAAGGCCAACGCGAACCCGGTCAGCCAGGCAGGCAACAATGCCGGCACGAGGATATGGCGGAACACCTGCAGTGGCTTGGCGCCCAGGCAAGCGGCGGCCTCTTCGACTTCCCGGGGGATGTCGGCGAGTACCGGCTGCACCGTGCGCACCACGAAGGGCAAGGTCACGAAGGTCAGCGCCAGGGTGATGCCCAAGGGGGTATAGGCGATTTTGAAGCCCAGGTCGGTTGCGAACTGGCCGACCAGGCCGTTAGGCGCATACAGCGCGGTCAAGGCAATACCGGCGACGGCAGTGGGTAAGGCGAACGGCAGGTCGATCATCGCATCGATGATCTTGCGGCCAGGGAAGGTGTAGCGCACCAACACCCAGGCCAGCAGCGTGCCGATCACGCCGTTGATCAGCGCGGCGTACAGCGCGGTGCTGAAGCTCAGCTTCAACGCCGCCAGCACGCGAGGTGCGGAGATGATGTTCCAGAACTGATCCCAGGTGAGTTGAGCGGCGTGTACAAACATCGCCGCCAGCGGGATGAGCACGATCAGGCTGAGGTACACGACGGTGTAGCCCAGCGTCAGCCCGAAGCCGGGTATGACGGGGGAAATACGACGCGACATAAGAGTCCTTGGTTAAAGGGTAGAAACCACTGTAGGAGCGCACTTTTTGTGGCAGCTGGCTTTTCTGTGGGAGCCGGGCTTGCCCGCGATGCAGGCACCTCGGTGTATCAGCCACACCACGGTGATGCTATCGCAGGCAAGCCAGCTCCCACACAAGCCCAGTTCCTACAGAAAGTCAGGCCCCTACAGTTACTTTGGCTTACTGCGCCGTGTAGATCTGGTCGAACACGCCACCGTCGTTAAAGAATTTCGGTTGGGCAGTTTTCCAGCCGCCGAAATCTTTGTCGATAGTCACCAGGTCCAGTTTCGGGAACTGCTGGGCGTATTTGGCGGCTACTTTTGCATCGCGTGGGCGGTAGAAGTTTTTCGCCGCAATCTCCTGGCCGGCCGGGCTGTACAGGTGTTTGAGGTATTCGGTGGCGATCTCGGTATTGCCTTTTTTCTCGGCGTTCTTGTCGACCACAGCCACCGGCGGCTCCGCCAGGATCGACAGGGACGGCACGACAATGTCGAACTTGTCGGCGCCGCCGTCTTCTTTCAAGGCCAGGAACGCCTCGTTTTCCCAGGCCAGCAATACGTCACCCTGACCGTTGTTGACGAAGGTAATGGTAGAACCCCGGGCGCCGGTGTCCAGTACCGGGACGTGCTTGAACAGCTCTTTCACGTATTCCTGAGCCTTGGCTTCGCTGCCTCCGGCCTTGAGGCCATAGGCCCAGGCAGCAAGGAAGTTCCAGCGCGCCCCGCCGGAGGTTTTCGGGTTGGGCGTGATCACCGACACGTCTTTCTTGATCAGGTCGCCCCAATCCTTGATGCCTTTAGGGTTGCCCTTGCGCACCAGGAACACGATGGTCGAGGTGTACGGGGTGCTGGCGTCCGGCAGACGCGTCTGCCAGTTTTCCGGCAGGGTCTTGCCCAGCTTGGCGACTTCATCGATGTCACCGGCCAGGGCCAGGGTCACCACGTCGGCGCGCAGGCCGTCGATCACTGCTCGTGCCTGCTTGCCCGAGCCGCCGTGGGACTGCTGGATCTTGACGTTGTCGCCGGGGTGAGACTGCTTCCAGAAGTTGGTGAACTCTGCGTTGTAGTCCTGGTACAGCTCACGGGTCGGGTCGTACGAGACATTGAGCAACTCGTAGTCCTTGGCAACAGCGGAACCGGCAAACACGGCACTGGCCAGCGCGGCCAAGGCATAACGGCGAATCGACGACATAGAAGCTCCTGAAATTCTTGAGTGTTGGCTTTTCTTATAGTTGCGGGTCTATCGCCGTTCTTGCTCAGCTCGGTTTGTTACCCGGGTTCTGCAGACGGAATTTTTCCTTGCGCTCGATCTGTACCACTTGGGCGTTGTGCACAGTGATTTCCACCGCGCCAAAGCGCAGATCGCGCAAGGCGCTCTGGATCTCACGCAAAATGGCTGCTTCGTCCTGGCCGTCGACGCTACGTAGAGATGCGCTCATGGTCTCGCTCCTGAAATGAATAGTGCCTGGCAGTGACGACACTGCTTGCGGCGTGAGGGCGATAGTAGATAAGCGTGGATATTCTTAAAAATACTATTTAAGAATGTTTATATAACCAGAAAGAATTTTCTGATAGGGCGCAGGGTTGCGGGTGGATTTTCTGCTCAGATGCTGAAGTTAAGGCCTGATGTGATCCAAATGTGGGAGCAAGCCCCCTCCCACATTTTGAGCGCATTTCAAGTCTGGATTTGGGGTGCTCGGGTCCAGTCGATAGCGTCGGCCGGCATCGGCCGTCCAAACCAGTATCCCTGGCCCATATCGCACTCCTGATCCAACAGGAACCGCGCCTGTTCCACCTGCTCGATTCCTTCGGCATGTACCTGCATCCCCATGCTTTTGGCCAGGGCGATGACCACACGCACGATCGCGGCGTCGTCTTCGTCCCACGGCAGACCGGCGACGAAGCCTTGGTCGATCTTCAGCTTCTGCACCGGCAGGCGCTTGAGGCGCAACAGCGACGAGTAGCCGGTGCCGAAATCGTCGATGGCCAGGCGCAAGCCCAGTTCGCGCAGACGGTGCAGTTGCTCAAGGGCCACCTCCGGGTCGTCCATCACAGCGCTTTCGGTGACTTCCAGCTCAAGAAACGCCGGGTCCAGGCCCGTGTCGTGCAGCACCTGAGCCACTTGTTCATAGAGTTCACGCCGGGCAAACAGGCGGCTGGAGACGTTGACGGCGATAAAGCCCAACGGCGCGCCGTCCGCCAGCCATTGGCACATCTGCCGGCACGCCTGGTCCATCACCCACGCGTCGATATCGGCAATCAACCCGGTGCGTTCGGCGATGGGGATGAATTCGCCAGGGGGCACCAGGCCGCGCTCCGGATGCTGCCAGCGCACCAGCGCTTCAACGCCCACCAAACGGCTGTCGGGCAGGTTATGCACCGGCTGGTAGTAGACGCGCAGTTCCTGCTGGTCGAGGGCCCGGCGCAGTTCGCTGGCGATCTCCACGCGGTTTTGCGCGTGAGCTGTCAGCTCTTCGGTGTACAGGGCATAGCCCTCGCGGCCGGCGCTCTTGGCCTTGAACAACGCGGAGTCGGCGTTGCGCAGCAATTGCTCGGCGCTCAAGGCATCGCTGGGGAACAGGCTGATGCCGATACTGGCGCTGATAAACAATTGATTACCGTCAAAAACAAACGGGTCTTTCATGGCATTGAGCATGCGCTGCGCCAAGGCAGCGGCCTGGATCACCTGTGGACAACTTTCCGCCAGCACCGCGAACTCGTCGCCGCCCAGCCGCGCGAGTGTGACCCCAGGCCCGAACAGGCCCTTGAGACGGTCAGCCACCAGCTTGAGCAACTGGTCTCCAACATTGTGGCCAAGGCTGTCATTGATGATCTTGAAGTGGTCCAGGTCCATTAACAGCAGGGCACAGCCACGCTTGTGCACTTGCGCCGAGGCCAGGGCCTGCTCGGTACGATCGGTGAATAAAAGGCGGTTGGGCAGGTCGGTGAGCGGGTCGTGATGGGCCAGGTGCGCCAGTTCGTGTTCGGAGTCCTTGATGGCGCTGATGTCCGAGAACACCGCGACGTAATGGCTGATATGGCCCCGCTCATCGCGAATCACACGGATGGTTTGCCACTGTGGATACACCTCGCCGCTTTTGCGGCGGTTCCAGATTTCGCCGCTCCATTCGCCTTCGCGTTTCAGGGTCTGAAACATCTGTTGATAGAAAGCCGACGAATGGCGCCCGGACTTGAACAGGCTGGGTGGTCGGCCCATGACGTCTTCGCGGCGGTAGCCGGTAATCTCCATGAATGCCCGGTTGACGTGCACGATCAGGCCCTGGGCATCGGTGACCAATACACCTTCGCGGGTGCAATCGAACACGGCTGCCGCCTGTTGCAGGCGTACGCGGTTTTCTTGCAGGGGTAGCTGCAGTTGGTGGGCGCGGGCGAAACGTGCGCCCATCAGGTATATGGCCAGCGCACTCAGGGCTGCCCACACGTAGCCGCGAAGTTGCAGCCAATGCGCCAGCGCCCCCGGTTCATCAATAAAGTTGATCAATAATTGGTGGCTGAGTCTGAGCCATACAACGGAAATCAGCAGGTATACCAGCCCCGCACGTAGGGCTCCTCGGTATGAAAACAGCATATGGTCAGTAATCCTTACCAAAAAAACAGAATCGCCCTACGAAGGCTGGGGATTATAGAATAAGAAACATCCAGTCACTCCTATCTGAAAGAGCGGCTGGTTTTCTCTGTAGGCTTAGTGATAATGCGTGAGCTGTTCTTTTCTTTATCTGAGGGCCATACAGCCTATGTGGTACAACGGTTTTCTTGACCTGTCAGCCTGGCAACTGGTGGCAGTCACGCTGTTGATGACCCACGTGACCATTATTGGGGTCACTGTCTATCTGCACCGTTATTCGGCCCATCGCTCCCTTGAGCTCAATGCCGGCCTGAAACACTTCTTCCGCTTCTGGCTGTGGCTGACCACGGCGCAGAACACCCGCGAGTGGACCGCCATCCACCGCAAGCACCACGCCAAATGCGAAACCGTCGATGACCCGCACAGCCCGGTGATCAAGGGCCTGTCCACGGTGCTGCGCAAAGGCGCCGAGCTGTACCGTGCCGAGGCGGAAAACCCCGAGACCCTGCGCATCTACGGCAAGAACTGCCCGGACGACTGGATCGAACGCAAGCTCTACACGCGCTACCCGCTGTTGGGCGTGGCGCTCATGGGCGTGATCGACCTGCTGCTGTTCGGCACCATCGGTATCACCATCTGGGCGATCCAGATGATGTGGATTCCGTTCTGGGCCGCCGGCGTGATCAATGGCCTGGGCCATGCCGTGGGCTATCGCAACTTCGAATGCCGTGACGCCGCCACCAACCTGGTGCCGTGGGGCATCATCGTCGGCGGCGAAGAGCTGCATAACAACCACCACACCTACCCCAACTCGGCCAAGCTGTCGGTGAAGAAGTGGGAGTTCGACCTGGGCTGGGCCTGGATCAAGGTGTTCAGCTTCCTGCGCCTGGCCAAGGTGCAGCGTGTTGCCCCCATCGCCCACCGCGTCGAAGGCAAGGGCAGCCTGGATATGGACACCGCCATGGCGATCCTCAACAACCGCTTCCAGATCATGGCCCAATACCGCAAGTTGGTGATCGGCCCGCTGGTCAAGCAGGAGTTGGAGAAGGTCGATCATTCGGTACGTCACCAGTTCCACCGTGCCAAGCGCCTGTTGTCACGGGAAACCAGCTTGCTGGATGACCGTCACCACTTGCGCATCCAAAGCATGTTGGAGCACAGCCATGCGCTGACCGTGATCTATGAGAAGCGTCTGGCGCTCCAGCAGATCTGGCTCAAGACCAGCACCAATGGCCACGATATGCTGGCCGCGATCAAGGAATGGGTGCACGAAGCCGAGGCCAGTGGCATTCAATCCCTGCGCGACTTTGCCCACCAGTTGAAGACCTACTCGCTGCGCCCTGCGGCGGTCTGACGGTACTGTGGGAGGGCTTGCCCTCCCACACACTGGCTTTTTGGCGCCATTTTCCGGGCACCGTCAATCCATGCCGATCACGGAACTTCACTGCAAATCCCCTCTCTCAAAGAACACTTCGCCATCATGGTGACCCCTTGTAGTGACCGCTGCTCCATCCTGCGGCGCGCCCAGAGAGAGTTGTACCGATGGTTCACGAAAAGCCCTGCCTGCCCGATGTGCCCACTGCCGAGCCGCCGCGTCCGGCCGCGGCGGCGACCCTGTTGGCGCTGATGCATGCCCAGGGCGAAGTGGAGCGGCTGAGTGAGCGCGAGCAATTGCTCAGTTCGCTGTTGGTGAGCGTGAACGCCGTGCTCTGGGCCATCGATTGGGCTACCCGTCGCGTGCTGTATGTGAGCCCAGCCTACGAGCGCATATTCGGCCGTTCGGCCGGCTTGCTGTTGGCCGACCACCGCGAATGGCGCAACAGCGTTCACCCCGAAGACCTCGATTACGCCGAACACAGCCTGGCCCGCGTGCTGGAACAAGGCGCCGTGGAAGACCGCGAGTACCGCATCATCACCGCCGACGGGCAAATCCGCTGGCTGAGTGACAAGTGCTACATCAACCAGCAGGTGGTGCCCGGTGAACCGCTGATTGTGGTTGGCATGGCCGAAGACATCACCGAAAAGAAGCTGCTGGAGCTGGAACTGCAACGTCTGGCCACCACCGACGTGCTGACCCAAAGCAGCAACCGCCGGTATTTTTTCGAATGCGCCAACCAGGCGTTCGACAACGCCTGCGTTCAGGGCACGCCGCTGGCGTTCCTGTTGCTGGACATCGATGACTTCAAGGACGTCAACGACACCTACGGCCACCTGGAGGGCGACCAGGTGCTGCGGCGCATCGCTGAGAGTGGTCGAGGGGTATTGCGCCGTGGCGACCTGTTCGGGCGCATTGGCGGCGAAGAGTTTGCCGCCGTCCTGCCGGGTTGCCCACCGGAGATGGCCCTGCAGGTTGCCGAGCGGTTGGGCAAGGAAATCCAGGCGTTGGTGTTCAGCTACGAAGGGCATGAATTCAATGTGACTGTCAGCCAGGGCCTGGCCGGCCTGCGCGAAGACGACTCCACCCTCGACAGCCTGTTTGCGCGAGCGGATGCGGCGATGTACGAGGCAAAACGCCAAGGCAAGAACCGCGTTATAGCCGGTTAATACCGATCAACTGTGGGAGCTGGCTTGCCTGCGATGGCGTCTTGGCTGACCCACCGCTATCGCAGGCAAGCCAGCTCCCACAATTGATCGGTGTGTGTTTCAGGTTTTGCGCACTCGGGTCAGTTCCGGCAAGCCGACCTTGAGCAGCCGCGCGGTCTTGCTGCCCGCCAGTTCTTCCAGCCCTTCGTGCTCAGTCAGCCGCGCCATTTGCACTGCGAGGTTCACCACCAGGGCTTCGCGCGAATACACCCCGCCTTCAAGTGAATAGATCCCTGCGATCAACTGCCGCAACTCCAGCGGCAAGCGCCAACGCGTGCGCAACGCCGAACCGTAGGCGGCGCCGAAGTTGTCGAGGGATTCGCCGATCGCTTCGTCATCCAGGGCGCCGCCACCCTGACGCCAGTCTTCCAGGCAGCGCAACAAGGCCAGGTCGCCCAACCGATGCAGGATGCAGGCGCTGTAGCAGCGCTGGTGATCCAGTTCCAACATGCGTGCCAGGCGCCGGGCGTACTCGGCGCTGTCCTCGGACAACTGCCAGTGCCGCTCGGCGTAGGCCACCAGGCCGGGGTCACCCAGCACCACGTTGTGCTTGAGCGCAAGGCCCAGGATGAGGTTCATGCTTTGCCCGGGGACCAGCTTGTTCAGGGCCGCGTGCAGCGTCTGCACCGGCGTGCCGTGATACCCGGCACTGTTGGCGGCAGCGATCAGCACAGCGGTGATTTGCGGGTCCATGCGCACCTGATCTTCAAGCTGCTGCAGGTCCACGCCCTCGGGGCCCAGGCTGCGATGCACCGCCGCTTTCACGTCCACGCGCAACGGTGCGCCATCGCAGACCTCTCGGCGCTGCTCCAGGAATGCTGGCAAGGTCATTCCCGGTGCCAGCGCCGGGATCTCGCAATACACGCTTTCGCCTTCGTTAAGCAGCAGGTCTTGCAGGCGCTGGGTCAGGCTCTCCATGTTCAGCGGGCGGGTCAGGTAGGCCGTGGGCGCCAGGGGCAAGGCTTCGCGTACGCTGGCGCTGTCGTTGCGACTGCTCAGCAGAATAAATGGCAATGCGGGGGAGCGGCGCTGCTGGCGCACACTGCGCAGCAGGCTCAGGCCATCGACGCCTGCAAGCTCCCAATCCGCCAGGATCAGGTCATAGCTTTTCTCACGCAACAGCGCAGCAGCGTGGTCACCATCTGCGCACACATCCAGCCGCGCATCACAACGCACATTCAACAACACTTGCTTGAGCAGGTCCCGCGACCAGGGGTCCGCCTCGGCAATCAACACTCGGGGTACAGCAGGTAAATCAACAGCAGTCATCCAGCACGCTCCATCGGCAATGCTTGCACCTTAGACAATGCCGCCGCGTGCGTACAATGAAGCAGGCACAAAAAAACCGCCGAAGCGGTTTTTTTGCTTTTCGTAGGAGCGGGGCGTCTCAGAGTTCAGAGAAACACTCTTCGATAATCGCCAGGCCCTTGTCCAACTGCTCGTCCGGCGAGGTCAGCGGCACCAGTACGCGCAACACGTTGCCGTAAGTACCACAAGACAGCAGGATCAAGCCCTTGTCACGCGCCTTGGCCACCACGGAGGCAACGGCGGCAGCGTTTGGCTTGTGGGTGTCGCCGTCTTCGAACAGCTCGACCGCGATCATCGCGCCCAGGGCACGCACTTCGCCGATCACCGGGTACTTGGCCTGGATGGCCTTGAGGCCCGTCACCAGGCGCTCGCCGACAGCCTTGCAGCGGTCCAGCAGGTGCTCTTCTTCGAACACTTCCATCACCGCAAGGGCTGCCGCACAGGCAATCGGGCTACCGGCATAGGTGCCGCCCAGGCCGCCTGGGGCGATGGCATCCATGTATTCGGCCTTGCCACACACACCGGCCAGCGGGAAGCCGCCAGCGATGGATTTGGCGAAGGTGGTCAGGTCGGCGGCAACGCCCATCTGTTCCATGGCGAAGAAGGTACCGGTACGCCCGGCACCGGTTTGCACTTCGTCGGCAATCAGCAGGATACCGTGCTTGTCGCACAGTTCGCGCAGGCGCTGCATGAAGGCTTTCGGCGCGACGTAGAAACCGCCCTCGCCCTGCACCGGTTCGATGATGATGGCGGCGATATCACGCGGCTCGGCATCGTTCTTGAAGATGCGCTCGATGCTGGCGATCGAGTCATCGACGCTCACGCCGTGCAGTTCGTTCGGGTACAGCGCACGGAACACGCCACCTGGCATCAGGCCCATGCCGGCCGAGTAAGGCACGACCTTACCGGTCAGGCCGAGGGTCATCATGGTGCGGCCGTGGTAAGCGCCAGTGAAGGCGATCACGCCGGCGCGGCCCGTGGCGGCGCGGGCGATCTTCACGGCGTTTTCGACCGCTTCGGAACCGGTGGTGACCAGCAGGGTTTTCTTGGCGAAATCACCCGGCACCTTGGCGGCGACTTTTTCGCACACTTCTACGTAGGGCTCGTAGGCCAATACCTGGAAGCAGGTGTGGGTCAGCTTGTTCAACTGCTCGGTCACGGCCGCGATGATTTTCGGGTGCACGTGGCCGGTGTTCAGCACGGCGATACCGCCGGCGAAGTCGATGAACTCGCGACCTTCAACGTCGGTCACGGTGGCGTTCTTCGCAGAGTCGGCGAAGATCGGGTGAATCTGGCCAACACCGCGCGGTACAGCGGCTTCGCGGCGTTTCATCAGGGAAGCGTTGGTCTTGCTCATAAAGTCCTCATTCGCCACTCATCGGGTGGCGTGGTCCAAGGCATACGTGGCGGGGAGGCAACTACGGCAGCATTCGATGATCGACTGCCCCAGCTTTCCCGGCCACTACGAATAACGATGTGAAGCACGCAAAGGGACAGCGCTCTCGTGCCCTCTGCGTTTGCTGCAATCTCTTACCGGTCAGATGCCCAGGCAGAGGTATTTGATTTCCAGGTAATCCTCGATCCCGTACTTGGAACCTTCACGGCCCAGGCCCGAAGCCTTGATGCCGCCGAACGGCGCCACTTCGTTGGAGATCAACCCGGTGTTGACGCCGACCATACCGTATTCCAGGGCCTCGGCCACACGGAACACACGGCCCAGGTCACGGGCGTAGAAGTAGGAGGCCAGGCCGAACTCGGTATCGTTGGCCATCGCGATCACGTCGGCTTCATCTTTGAAGCGGAACAGCGGCGCCAGAGGGCCGAAGGTTTCTTCCTTGGCCACGGCGGAGTCTTTGGAGACGTTGGTGAGGATGGTCGGCTCAAAGAAATTGCCTTCCATCGCCTTGCCACCGGCCAGCAGCGTGGCGCCTTTGCTCAGGGCATCCGCGATATGTTCCTGAACCTTGGCCACGGCTTTTTCGTCGATCAGCGGGCCCGTGGTGGTGCCTTCTTCCAGACCGTTACCGATCTTCAATTTGGTCACCGCGACCTTGAGCTTTTCAGCGAAGGCGTCGTACACCGAATCCTGAATGTACAGGCGGTTGGCGCACACGCAGGTCTGGCCGTTGTTGCGGTACTTGGAGATGATCGCGCCTTCGACGGCCTTATCCAGGTCGGCGTCGTCGAACACGATGAACGGTGCGTTACCGCCCAGCTCCAGGGAGACTTTCTTGATGTCTTTGGCGCATTCGGCCATCAACTGGCGACCGATTTCGGTCGAACCGGTGAAGGACAATTTACGCACGATCGGGTTGCTGGTCAGTTCGCCGCCGATGTCGCCGGCGCTGCCGGTGACCACGCTGAGCACGCCTTTGGGGATACCGGCGCGGTGCGCCAGCTCAACCAGGGCCAGGGCCGAGAACGGCGTTTGCGAGGCCGGTTTGATCACCATGGTGCAACCGGCGGCCAGGGCCGGGCCGGCTTTGCGGGTGATCATCGCCGCAGGGAAGTTCCACGGGGTGATGGCTGCGGTCACGCCGATCGGCTGCTTGATCACGATCAGGCGCTTGTCGGGCTGGTGGCCGGGGATCACGTCACCGTAGATGCGCTTGGCTTCTTCGGCGAACCACTCGATAAAGGAGGCGGCGTAGACGATTTCGCCCTTGGCTTCGGCCAGCGGCTTGCCTTGTTCGAGGGTCATCAGGCGGCCGAGGTCGTCCTGGTTTTCGATCAACAGTTCAAACCAGCGGCGCAGCTTGTTGGCGCGCTCCTTGGCGGTGAGTGCACGCCAGGCCGGCAGGGCCTTGTCGGCGGCTTCGATGGCACGGCGGGTTTCCGCGGCGCCCATCTTCGGCACGCTGCCGAGAATCTCGCCCGTGGCCGGGTTGTTGACCTTGATGGTCTGACCGTTGTCCGCATCGACCCAAGCGCCATCGATAAAGGCTTGCTGGCGGAACAATTGGGTATCTTTGAGCTGCATGTCGGCTTTCCTTAACAGCACCGCGCGCACGCGGAGCGAATTAGAGTTGTTGAAAGGCGCCTTGTGGGCTGCCGTCAGGGAAATCAGCCCCAGCGCGCGGAAGAAATAAAAGTGCGCACGGGAGACAGAGCGTTTGAAATCTCAAACGAATCCTAGGATCAATGGGGGTACAGGGCAATAGGATGTTCGAAAAAAAGAACGAATATGGCGCATCCGGCTCATCTTTCAGATCAAGCGCACACGACAACAGCCCCGGAGCCTTGTGGGCGCCGGGGCCGTTGGGGACCTCGCAGCTTAAGGTTGGAACGACTTGAGCACGGCCAGCAGGCTGGTCAAGTTGTCGGCCACGCCGCCCTGGGCGACTTTTTCGGTGGCCGCGGCGCCAGCGGTGGTGTCGACACTGTAGATCTGCATCACGCCCTGGTTGGTGGCGGCCTGCGCCAGGGTGTTTTGTTGCTGTTGGGCCGAGACCGAGTTCTGGAACAGGATCGCCGTGGCCTGGCCCATGGATTGGTAGATGGTGCTCATGGCCATCGCGGGTGATTCGGCAACCACCTTGACGTTGGTCTGGGTGACGGCATCGGTGATTTGCGGGCTGACTGTACTCATGGTTGAAACTCCTGGGTTGAGAAAGAACAACATCCGTTATCGCTCAGTGCTTAAGGCTGGAAAGACTTGAGCACGGTCAACAGGCTGGTGAGGTTATCCGACACGCCGCCCTGGGCGACTTTCTCGGTGGCCGCCGCACCTGCGGTGGTATCGACGCTGTAGATCTGCATCACGCCCTGGTTGGTGGCCGCCTGGGCCAGGGTGTTTTGCTGCTGTTGGGCCGACACGGCGTTCTGGAACAGAATCGCCGTGGCCTGCGCCATGGATTGATAGATGGTGCTCATCGCCATCGCTGGTGATTCGGCCACCACTTTGACGTTGGTCTGGGTGACCGCGTCGGTAATTTGCTCGTTAACAAATGCCATGATCAATTTCCTTATTTAGTACACGGTGCATTCCGTGTTCATCAATGAACGTTGCCAAACAGGCACTGTGAAACCTGGGGTTCAAGGTTTCGCAGACGGGCCCAGCGCCGCTTCAATCTGCGCAATCAACCCCTGGACCAGTGCCTGCACTTCCTTGTGTTGCTCGCCCTTGTCCGGGGCCGCGCCGTCCAGTACTTGGCGCAGCGCCACCTCACGCTGCTCGGCGGCAGCCTTGAGCGCTTGTTCATTAGCCTTGGACTGCTCAAGCACCTGGGTGGCGCGCTTGAGCGTTTCGTCGACGATGGCCTGGGGCGTGCCGGCGAAGACCTGTGGGTTGCGCAGCATCGCTTCCAACCGTCGGCGATCATCGCTGGACAGCACTGAGGGTGTGGATGGGTGAGCCATGGCGGCCTCCTCGAGCACGGGGTTACCGGTAAAAGGGCCGCTAAAGACGCACCTCCTTACCGTCTTCCCAGAAGCCCGCGAAATAGAAGTCCGCGTCGTTGTCGCAACTGGAAGCCAACTCCCAGGGGGTCATCACAGTGGGACGTGTATCGAAGATCGGTGCCGGCACAGGCAGCAAGTTGGCGTTGCTATACAGGTTGCCGACCTCATAAGCGTTGGCGACAAACTGCGAACAGAACGCGGCATTGCTGATGGACACCGACTCATTGATGCGGCTCATGATGCCGGGCTCATAAGCTGAAACTTTGAAGATCGACAACATGGCGTTCCATTTGCTGTAGCGACCGCTGATGTCCTTGGTGGCTACATCCCCCAGGAACTGGCCGGCGGCATAGGCTGCCGCATTCGCCAAATCCGCTTCAGTGCAACTGAACACCATGGCGCCGCGAGGCGGTACTTCGGTGGTCAGGTCCGTCAGTTGAATACCCTCACCGACACTTTCGATGACTCGCGTGGCATCCACCGCAATGGCCGCGTGCACCACCGGCACGTTGGGATCGCCGGTTCCGAATATCTTGGCTTTAAGCCATTGCCCCGCCCGAATGAAGGCACGGGGAATGCTGGTGGACACTTTGTCGTCCACTTGCGCCACTGAAAAAACAATATCTCCAGGCTGCATGATGTCGCTCCTCACTCAAGAAAAGTTGCTTTCAAGTTGCTGTTGCACCGCTCCAGCTGAACGCTGGAGCGCTGTGCTGGGTTCAGGCCGCTGGCGCGGCCCGGTTGGCCAGGGTGCTCGCGTACTTGGCGATGCTCTGGTCGATCTTGTCGATGGCCACGCTGGCGGCTTCGGCCTCCATGGCTCCGGCGGCGGCAGCCACGGCGGCAGCGGCGCCCACCAGCAGGTCGGTGGCCAAGGCGCCCAAGGCGTCTTCGGCAGCGCCTGGCAGGTTGTCGTTGACGATGTTCTCGGTCATTTGCTGAAGCAGCACGGCCTGGGCCGCCAGGGCGATCTTGCTGACCCCGTCGAAGTACCCCGCCGCCGCCTGCGCTACCAACCCGGCCGCCTGACTGATCATCATGTCGGCCGGCACCGCGATCTGCGCCGGGGCATAGGCAAAGTTCTGCGAGTTGGTGAACTGCACCGCCTGCACGATCTGGCTATTGAGCGCCGCCGTGCTGTCGGGCGACGGCGTGCTCACCTGGTTGAGCAGGTGCTCGTTCATGCGTGCCATGATCGAGCGCGAAGCCGGTGCAGGGGGCGCTGGCGCCGGAGGGTCGGCAGCGGGCGTTGCTTGGGAGGCGGCGGGTTTTTTGCGACTGAACCACGACATAATCGATCTCCCGAGGCCTCAGCCCTTCTCGCCAATCTGCATGATCAGCGCCACGGCTTTGGAAATCACCGCGTTGGAAATCTGGTTCATCGCCTGCTGGCTGTTGACCGCGTTCTGCAACGACAGGCCCGCCGCGCTGCTGGCCACCTGGTACAGCGACGCGATGGCCTGGGCCGGCGCCTCGGCCACCACCTTGACGTTGGTTTGGGTGACCGCGTCGGTGATCTGGCTGTTGACCTCTGTCATACATCTCTCCTTGATGGCATTCACCCAGGTTTGGGTGTGGATAGCGGCGGCGTGCTGCGCTCATACCTCTAGAACGCCCCACGCCAACCTGTGTGAATCACATTCAGCGCAAGGCACTACGCAGCAGTTGCACGCGCTTGCGCACCAGCGGCAGCTTGACGTGCAGCTCGGCGGCGATTTGCGGGTAAGGCAGGTCGTCGACAAAACGCATCTCGAACAAGCGCTGCTGCAACAGCGGTAACCGTGCGACGTGCGCCTCGATCTGCTCCAGGCGCTCATAACACTCCACCCGCTCCAGCACCGAGGCGCAGGGCGCGGCGAGCGCGGCCAGGTGATCGTGTTCAAGATCCACCGAATCATCGAACAACCGCCCCTCGCGCTTGCTGCGCCGCAAGCTGTCGAGAAACACATGGTCGAGCACCAGAAACAGAAACCCCTCAGGGTCACGAATGCGCTCCGGCGAACGCCGAAAAAACAGCAGGGCCTTGATCGCCGTGGCCGACAGCCACTCCTGGCCCTGATCCAGATTGCCCTTGGCCCGTCGCAGCGCACGGCGCTTCAGCTCGCCCTGCACAGCGCGCCAACTCGCTTCGAACAAACGGTCATCGGCAGCCCATTGATCCTTGAACTCAACAGTCATCCCCATCGCCAGCACTCCTGTGCATCCTTGATGAAGGGCCAGTCTGCGAGGGCTCGACAGGGGTACGCTGTTACCTGGGGAACACTGCGGCAACTAATTCAAGGCAAACGCCTTGCGCCGCAAATGCTCAAGATCGTTGATCACCATGCGCTCCAGATTGCCGCTGATCACGCCATTGCGGCGCCACACTTGCAGCTGCACATTAAGCTTGGGGCGGCTGGTATTCAGCATCGACGCCAACACCCCCTGGCTGGCGGGCAGCGACACACTGGGCAAAGCCAGCGCCAGGTCGATCTCGCCCAGGTTGGCCAACAGAAACCGCGCCAACCGCGACTCCAGCCGATGCAGGCACACCAACTCCAGCAACTCGATGGCGTGCAGCAAACGCAGCATCATCAACATCAACAAACGCCGCAGAAATACCGGCTCCTCAAACAACACAGCAAAATGCCGGCTACCCAACTGCAACAACCGCGTAGGGCCACTAGCGAAGGTGGAAGACTCGCGCCCATGATCCTTGATCAACGCCGTCTCCCCCACCACCTGCCCGGCCCCGGTACTGCCAATGATCTGCTCCCGACCATCGGGCCCATGCACCACCGAATAAATCCGGCCCTCCACCACCAGCGCAATGAATTCGAGGGTGTCGTCCTTGAAATACAACAGCTCACGATCATCCAGCGTGCGCTCCACCATATGGGTGGCGACGTAGCGCAAGAGGTGCTCCGGCATACCTCGAAACAAATCGGAGCGAGCCAGCAGGGTTTGTCTGAGCGGGAGATCGAGCATCACGGTTCCTTTGGAATGCATGCGTTCACCTGGGGAATTGCGGCGTGGAAGCGGGTTAAAGCCACAAGAGCAAAGCAAACAAAGGGACGTGCGGCGCGGGGAGTTGTGAATGAGGGTGGCGATTAGCCATTTTTTGTCGGAAATGGACGACAGGCAGCGGGGGAAATGCCGGAATGGACGCATCAGGTCGACATGGGTATGATGTCGCCCGCACAAGCATCCGTAGCTCAGCTGGATAGAGTACTGCCCTCCGAAGGCAGGGGTCGTGGGTTCGAATCCCGCCGGGTGCACCATATAGCGGTCTCGGGCTGTCTCAGACAGTCTACGAAACACCCCAAGAAGCCCGCCCCGTGCGGGCTTTCTTGTTTCTGGCTATCCATCCCTGTCCACCCCTATAACTTCCCGCCGTGTATGCCCACGTGTATGCTTTGAGATTCCTATAACTGGAGGCATACAGGAAGTGAAGCGCTCTGAAATCAAACGCCGCCCCTTAGCAGATACCACGCTTGCAGGCCTGGAGCCTGAGCACGCTACATATCGGGAGCAGGACGGGAATGGCCTGTACTTCCGGGTCAAACCTAACGGTCAAAAATCGTGGGAGCTGCGCTACAAAAAGCCAGACGGGAAATGGTCTTGGCTGGGTCTCGGAGGCTACCCGGAAATCAGTGGCTCTTTGGCGAGACAGAAAGCAGCTCAACTGCGGGATGACGCATCGACCGGCAAAAATCCATTGGTGAGCAAGCAAGCTCGCAAGGTTGCAGACCAGGTGGCTGCCAACAACACCTTTGAAGCATTAGGCCGCGAGTGGTTTGAGGCCAGACGCACAAGCTGGGAGTCAGGTACGTCTCGACGAGTGCTTGGCGCACTGGAGCTTCACGTGTTCCCCGTGTTCGGCAAACGCGTATACACGGAAATACTGCCCCTGGAATGGATGGAGTTTCTACGCGGCATGGAGCAGAAGGGGATCATTGAACAAATGGGCCGAGTTCGTGCCTTTTGCAAAGAGATCTATGACCTGGCCCGCGTAACTGGACGAGCCGTCCACAACCCCCTTGAAGGTCTCAGCAAATTCCTGCAATCACGTAGCGCTGAAAACTATGCACACGTTTCGATTGAAGAACTGCCTGCGCTACTTCGAGCGATCAACTCCTACCCTCACGCAAAGGACGTTCGTATAGGGCTTCGCTTGCTGTCCTTATTAGCATCGCGTCCGAGCGAGATCCGAGAAGCACGCTGGTCAGAAATCGATCTCTCCAAAAAGCTATGGACGATCCCGGCCGAGCGAATGAAACGTCGTCGCGAACATGTGGTGCCTCTCTCTCGACAGGCAATTGAAGCGCTCACTGAGTTACGAACACTGACAGGTGCGTACCCTCTCCTATTTCCAGGCAGGAAAGATAGGACAGTCCCCCGTAGCAATACAGTCTTTCTAATGGCGCTTCGTAGACTGGGATATGCCGGTCGGCAAACAGGCCACGGCTTTCGTCACATCGCTAGCACAATACTCAATGAGCAGGGTTTCGATGAAAATCACATTGAGGCCCAACTCTCTCATGCAAAGGAGGGTATTGCCGGGGTCTATAACAAAGCGGTGTACCTGCCTCAGCGTAGAGTGATGATGCAGTGGTACGCCGATCACCTTGATGCTGTAGTGAATGGAAATGTCGTGCAGGGGCAATTTGGGAAGGCAGTATGAGAGCACATACCCAACCCCCCTCTAAAACCGGTGTAACGGGTGTTACTCGTGTAACGCCCATCGCCAAACGCCCGGTTTCATTGGCTTTCAGGTGTGTTACACAGTTCAGCAGCTTAGCGTACATCCGATGTAACGCTGCCCATGCGTGTAACGCCAAAGCCAGCGCACGAATGCTGAGGGCAAGCGTTCTACACCTATGCCTACAAAGCCGATTTCGCTGGTTACCCGCTTTGAATCCAGGGCGTGGGACTCTCCGTTACACGGTACCGATGACACTTCGCGATGACTGATCAACATCCCATTTTGCATTTGGCGCTAAGCCGGGGCCTCTTCAGTTATCTCTACGCGCAACCGCTCTATGGCCTCTGCCGTGAGCAAATCGCTGACGCCTGCCGCTTGATCGATCAATGCTGTCTGCGCATTCATGGTGACGATATAAAAATAGATTTAGCCAGCATGTGCATTCAGACGACGATCCATGAGGAGACGATTTTTCAATATGCCTCCACCGATACCAAGGCACGCCTCGCGCATTGGGTCCGCATGTACAGCAATTGCTACTCAGCGTCAGAGCGCGATGCTCATTCTGCATACATCATGGCTTGTGCCGTAAAAGCGATGGAGACGTTAGCCAACTGGATGCAGACAGTCGATCAAGAGGCTTGGTCTCACGCCTCTGAACGTCCCACCGACTGGCCCAGGGATCTCTACTGTCAGTTCGTCGAGATGCAGGTCGATCCGGATGAACGCATTCAGGCACTTGATGATTACGCCCTCTATCTGAAACCAATTATATCCCTACCCTGCCTGACCGACGATGAACTAAGACACATCGCCGACCGAGCGATCAAAAATGCCATCCGCAAAAAAGGCGGCCTAGTCAGCGGTATGGAGCGTAATAAGGAAATTAGCGTTCGAGATGCCGCGATAGTTAAACAGGGGCTTCACTACCGCGCAGCTGGGATGTCCAAACGCAACGTTGCAACGAAGGTGCATGCCTGGCTACAAGGCGAGGTAGCAAAACCTCCAAAACAACGACCTGAGTGGATTGCGCTTGAGACCGAAAAAGCCCTCACCCGCAAAAGAGTTGAAGCCATTCTCAAACGCTATTTCGTGCTGTAAGCCAGAAATTTCAATCGAATTTCAATTGGAAGTGAACTGCTCACCTCCGGCCTGCACCTAGATCATTGCTCTCAGTCCTAACCAGTCGAGAGCAAGACCTATGAAAGCGTCTATCACCAAACTTCCCCGCTTTAACCCAATCATTCCAAATCCCATCTTTGACGCGTCGTCGACATTGATCCGTATGCCTGAGGTCGAGCGGATCGTGGGCATGAAGCGTTCCACCATCTACAAACTCATGCAGCGCACAGATAGCGGGTTTCCCCTGCCCGTCAAATTGAGCAACAGCAACGCCCGCGGTGCGCCCGTAGCTTGGGTTCTATCTGAAATCCAAACATGGGCACGAAGCCGCATAGAGGCTCGCGACCAGGTGGCCGCATGAAAAATCGTGTTGCTAACAGGGCCATCTTGCAGCCCTTTTCTGTACTCAGAAAAGTGGGTTTCTCATCACGCGGTATGCAGCGTTTTGAACGTTACCGCACGGAGCAAAAACGCCTTAACCGGGACGTCATGGTGATGCGATGGAGAGATGGCATCTGGTGCGCATTGTCAGTTCCCTGCCAAGCCCCTCAAGCAATCATCGTCGACGAAGGCCAACAAATCGACGCCTACGAGGATGCGCGCGCCTGCCTCGAAGGTGACCTGTTGCCCTTTGTCTCCCTTCGCTGGGACATCCATGCCTGAAACGAAAACGCCCCCGGCGGCAACCGGAGGCGTTGAGGTAAATCTACATGCTTGATCAATTTATGCCGCATCGAAAAAATCTGCAAGTGATCTGCACAGTTGCACTTTCAAAAAACGGGCGTTACTCTCTGGCTGTCGCTGCAAATTCAGCGACCGGGTTTGGCGACCCGAGATACTTGGCGCACAGGCGCCCCATCCGACAGCAGGCGCTTTTTTTGTGCCCGCCGTTTCGTGTTATGGCAGCTGTGCGTGGGAGACCTTCGGGTCTGCCGGGTTCCAAGTTCCCGGTTCGCCAACCTGCGCACAGCTGCCACCCTAAATCGTTTGGCGACGATCAGTGGCAGCTCCATCTTCAAACTTGGAGTGTCACCTATGCCCGCCCTCAATCCGTCCAAAATTCGCGCCGCCGCTCATCGAGCAATGGCTCTCGCCGCTTTACACGCCAACTCCAGCCTCGCTACACGCCTTTCCCGTTACAACGCCCATATGTCAAAGGCTCGAGCCCTGGAAGCCGCAGGGGGTGCCCAATGAGCATGCTCCCAGGCTTTTCACTACCTGAGGATCTCCTCTGTGTCAGCCAGGACGCCGAAGCCGGTATTCCCATTGATGCCATCACCTGCGCCCTCGACCGTGCCGACTCAGTTCTCATGCTGCTGGAAGATCATCTAGACGGCGATAAACCCGTACTCTCCAACCGCGTGCTGTCATCCGTCATTTGGGACGTACGCGGCACCTTGGGCTTGATCAAAACACTCGCCTTGTACGGTGACGCCTCCTCTGTGCCAATGGGCCAGAAAGGCGGTGCACTGTGAATACTGCCACGACTCTCGGGCGTGCCGAATTCTCATGTGCCAACGACCCCCATCAGAAACTATTCCGGGTGAATGCAGGCGTGCCGCTTGAGGATGCGCTTGAAGCAATTTCACTGTTCCAGCACTACGCCAATCAACTGACCCTCGATGCTGCCATGAGTAACGAGGGCGAGCGTTTCAGTTGGCCGGCGTTCTACCTGGGCGAGATGGCAAAAGCACTGATCGATGACGTCAACGATGCGCTGTATGCAGCGAGGACAACGCCATGACTCAACGCACCGGCAACACCTCAAAACGTCCCAGCTTTGCCGACGTAAAAATCGCTGCCCTGAAGAACATCGACCGCGTGCTTGCTCAATGGCTGCCGAACGGCAAACGCGTCGACGGCGGCAAGGAATACACAGCACCGAACCCCACGCGCACGGACAAACGTGCAGGCTCACTCAAGGTCAATTTGAGCAAAGGCACCTGGGCGGATTTTGCCACCGGCGATAAGGGCGGAGACCTGATCGACCTGGTGCGTTACATCGACTGCGGTACGGACGTTGAGGCCTGCAAAAAACTGGCAGATCTGCTCAGCGTTTCCGCAGGATCTGCAACCACCAAAAGCACACCAGCCAAGAGCGCAACCCCGGATTGGATCGCGATTCAACCGATCCCGGCCGAGGCCATGAATAAGTGCCCTACCAAGCACCGGCAACACGGTGCTCCCTCCAAGGTGTGGATCTATCGCGATGCACAGGGCCAGCCGGTCATGGCGCTGTATCGCTTCGACCTAGGCCCAGATGAAGACGGCAAACCGCGAAAGGTCTTTGCGCCGCTGACCTGGTGCAAGCGCTCCGATGGGCAAACCACACAATGGCGCTGGCAAGGGTTGCCGGAGCCTCGGCCATTGATGCGCCTGGATGAGCTGGCAAAGCGCGCCAATGCGCCTGTGGTGTTGTGTGAAGGCGAAAAGGCCGCTGACGCAGCTGCTGAACTCATGCCGGACTACGTCGCCAGCTGCTGGCCGAACGGTTCCAACTCTTGGCATAAAGCCGACCTGACACCACTCAAAGGGCGCACAGTGGTGCTGTGGCCGGATAACGATGCCAGCGGCAAGGCCTGCATGGACGCCATCGAACTCAAGGTGATTGAGCTGGGCGCCACATCAGTGCAAAGAATCTCGCTCGACGCGCTCAAGCTCAAGCCCAGCAGCAAAGGCGGCAAACCGACGCTCATCAAGGGTGGAAAATGGGCGGACGGTGACGATGCAGCGGATGCGTTAGCCAAAGGTTGGACCGCTGACCACGTGGCCGAGCTGGTGCGCAACGGCGAGTTTTTCGGCAGTGTCGGTGAGACCACCGAGCCTCAACAACCGAAGGCCAAGACGCCCGCCAAACGCCCTGCGAAATCTAAAAATGATCTGTTGCCGGGCGGCTTTCGCTTGACGCCCGAAGGGGTATTTTATTCCGGCGACGATGGCGAGGCGCGCCCCGTATGTTCGCCTCTTGAAATCATCGCGCGCACTCGCGACGACAAGGGCCACAACTGGGGCTTGTTGGTTGAGTTCGATGACCCGGACGGCGCTAAAAAACGTTGGAACATTCCGGCCCGAACCATGACCGGTGACTTCGGCAAAGACGTACTCGGTCCACTGGTAGACATGGGTTTGCGCCTTGCAGGAAGTCGATCTGGGCGTAACGCACGCAACGACCTTCAGAGCTATCTCGGTGGCTTCGACAGCGCCCAGCGCGCACGTTTGGTAACGCGTCTGGGCTGGCACGACAATGCGTTTCTATTGCCCGAACAACAGATCGGCTCGCACGCCGAACACCTGCATTTTTACGAAGCCGGTGCCCAGCTACCACCGATCAGCGAGGCGGGCTCTCTGGAGCAGTGGCAGCAGCAAATCGGCGCGCTGTGCGTTGGTAACCATCGCTTGGCGTTTGTCGTCTCTGTCGCCTTTGCAGGGCCTCTGCTTAACCTGCTGGGGTATGAGTCGGGCGGCTTCCACCTGTACGGCGACAGCTCCGGGGGCAAGACCACCCACCTGCAAGTCGCCGCCTCGGTCTATGGCGGACCGCGTCTAGTGCGTTCGTGGCGCTCGACAGATAACGCCCTGGAGTCCATCGCTGCTGCACACTCAGACGGTCTGCTGGTACTGGATGAAATCGGCATGTGCGACCCGCGCATTATTGGCGAGACGGTCTACATGCTCGGCAATGGCACCGGTAAGGCCCGGGCCAATGATCGAGGACAAGCGGGCCGACAGGTGCAGGAGTGGCGCTTGCTGTTTCTTTCGACCGGCGAGAAGACGTTGGCGCAGCACATGGCAGACGCCAACAAGGAGCTGAAAGCCGGTATGGAGGTGCGCATGCTCGCCGTGCCAGCGGATGCGAGCAAAGGCCTCGGCATGTTCGATGTGCTGAACGGTTTTGAGGATGCTGCTGCCCTCTCCGATGCGCTCAAGGCCCGCGTTGCCAAATACTACGGCACGCCCCTCACCGCCTTCCTGCACGCTCTGTGTGCGCCTGGAGAAATGCTCAGGTGGTCGGTGATCGTTCGCCGCACGGTAGAACTGTTCATCACCCAAAACCTGCCCGCTTCGGCCAGTGGACAAGCCCAGCGCGCCGCCCAGCGCTTCGGCCTCGCCGCCGCCGCGGGAGAGTTGGCTACCGCCTTTGGTATTACCGGCTGGCCAGATGGTACGGCCACGACTGCAGCACGGGTTTGCCTGCATGCATGGCTGGCTGAGCGCGGCGGCGCCGGAAACTTTGAGGGAGATGCGATCTTGGCGCGGTTACACCAAGTCATCGAACGGTTCGGAGAAAGCCGCTTCACCCGGTGGGAATCTGCCGCCGCCAAGATCGATGAGCATGGTCCACGCACAATTGATCGATTGGGCTTTCGCAAGACGATGGAACATGGCATGGGCGATGCCCTGCACACCACCAACACCTACTACGTGCTGCCTGAAGCTTGGAGGGCCGAGATCTTCAAGGGCATGAATATCAGTGCGGTGAACAAGGAGCTGCTGCAACGGGATGTGCTGGAACCGTCCAGCGACGGCAAGGCGTCGAGTCTGGTTCGGTTACCCGGTCTGGGTCAGCAACGCTGCTACATCGTGAAGACGATTCCAGGCACGGAAGAGAGCGAGGCCGGGGCTGCCTGACGGCAGCCCTGCTGATCGAGGTAGTGCCGGCTCATTCCGGGCCTCGCCAGCCGTTCGACAACCATCCCTATCAACCGCAGTACCCAGAGACAATACAGATGAACACTATCCAAGAACTGAAAGACCGCCGCGACACACTGACCCTCGAAATGGAGAGCATTCAGCGCGACCTGGCGCCGTTCGAAGAAGCGCTGGAAAACCCGGAGGTTATCCAGCAGGGCCGTCAACGGGCAGTGCAAGATGAAATCAACGATCACAAAAGACGCATCGACTCACGAAATCATGAGATCTATCGCCTGAATCAAAAAATCGATCGCCTTGAGGCTTTCGCGAACCGTGAAAGCTTAGCTGCGGGTTACCTCAGTGGCATTGCGAACTGGAAAGCCGACGAGATGGAGCTTAACGAAAAGCGCAACAGCATCGAGACGAGATTGCAGCAAGTTCGCCAGAGCGATCAGGAAGACATGGCAAAGGCTCGACAAGCTGAAACGGACGCAGCAACTGCCTACGCACAGGCTGTTGCCTGGGGCGATGTGGAGGGCGAGAAAGCCGCTAACGCGGAAGCTCAAAAGGCAGCAAAAAACCTCACGGCTGCGGCTGAGCATCACCGTCGCCAACAACTGATCATCACCGCGCTGGAACAAGAACTGGTGACGATTGATCTGCACATCACGGAGGCACAAAAAGAACGCGCCAAGATCGAGAACAAAGCGGCTCAACTGGCGAACACTGTGCTGGAAGAACAATGGAATGAGGCGGCGAAAGCACTGCTGGAGACCGGCAGCAAGCTGTGGGCTGCGCGAAGACTGATTAGTCAAGAACCGGTTTCGCTGCTGAAGCTGCAAATCCCTGAGCAAGGTGAAAACTTCGGAAGCTGGACCTACCGCGAGCTTGCAGAACGCTCACACCAACACAGCCTGCTTGACCTGTTGGCGGCCTAACCTAAACCTTCCCCGACGCAACTGGCGAGGGCCGGTTGCTTCGGGCCTACCATCGGTCTAACCATGAATAAACCACCACAGAACAGTGCTCATATGCCTGATTATCTAAAAACCCGGAAGCTTCATTTGAACGGGATAATTACCGTCCTGACTGGCGTGAAAAAGCTCAACACAAGAACAAACAAAGACACCCAGGTTGAGAAGCTCACGATTGGTGCAATCAAGGCAGAGCTTGATTTCATTGACCTACAGCTCAAAAGAAAGAGTGGCTGATAAAAAACGCGGAAGCTTAAGCAGCTTCCGCTTCCCTAGATCATTTCATTACAAACATAGCTACCGACTTTCCTGTTTCTGATCTGCGGCCGCTCTGGGCTGATGACCGCTTCGGCCAAAAGCAGCCTGTCAGGACGGTCAACTCTCACCTCATCGCAGTCGGTGATAACACCTCTGTCGATTGATATGGGCGAGCACTTAAACATTAAAAGCAAGCGCCAGGAGTGGTGTGCCGCCAGCAACGACCACTCGCCAGTTCACGAAAGCTGCGCATTCCACAAGCGCTTCAAATTGTTCAGGACAGCGACGCTTGAAATCTTGGGCATTGTCGATGACCAGTGAAAGCGGTTGTCCGCGCTGTATATGGATAGACGACATTTCTGCACTGGGGTCATCGAGGTATGAAAGGCAATCAACCCAGGCATCCATATTGCGGCCGTAGAAGCTCGGGAAGCCGAACTTCTCTGCGAAACACTGTGGAATGTTTGCCAGTCAGTTATCAGGTTTGCATCCACTCGCACCATTGTCAGATTACCCTCCGCTACATTGAAAAAACAGGTATGGCGGTCTCGCAAGATGAAGTCAATTGTTGACTGCATATTTGCGCAATCCAGGGATTAGTCCGCTACACATGACGTTCCAGTGCCCATTTATGGCCGATTGCTGCCCGCCCCTGAGAAGGGCAGCTATTAGGCCCACAGACGTCGTTCGTGAGCGGAAGCTATCGACCCAAATCAGTCAATCGAAACAGACAGAAATCGACCGGAAGCGAACATTGGCAGAAGATTGCTTAAGGTCAGAGTCTCGTTCACTATCCGAGCCAGTGCGTTACGCACTGATGGACTAGTGGTTCGTTAACTGCTCGCTTACGGAGAGGTGTCGCCAGTTCACGTATTCGTGACATGGTGTTGACCGATGACTCAGCGATGATAAATGCTATCGTCCAAAGGTGGGCCATCAGCAGTGACACTGCTGATGGAGGCTATTGGTTCAAAGATGGATCCTCCAAATATCTGATCAAAGTCAGCTTCCACATCTCGTAGATATTCCAAGATTATCTGCAATAATTCTCGAAACGTTTGGCAGCGCCATTCGATATGTGGAGTTATTTTTGCCAGAACCCTAGCTTTGAACTCATCCAAATCCGTTGGAACGTCCAGCAGCGAGCCGGGGCTGGAAAATGGCATCATGACCATATAATTGAACATAGATAACGCCATTAGGGACCCACTACTCTCCGCTCTGAGGCGATCAAACTTTTCTTGGTTTTCAGGGCTAAGCTGTTCATAAGCACGATCCCGCTGGCTGTTGCATGGCTCGGTGTACTGAAGCGGTTTGTCCGCTGCATCACCGACAAGTGGGCAAAAATACCTCTTCCACCAGGCCTCAAAATATCGCTGCTGGAACTCTAAATACGTCATTCCAGTTATGTTTGTGTGCTCCGTGTACCGCTTGGCACCCTGCTGCAGTCGATGCTTCGAAATGATAAACCCTATGTTTGCACCGGTTTCTTGCATGACCGTTGTGAAGGAATGCACCACGGACTGGGGGATGGTGCTTCCCCAATTTTTGCATTCCACAATGTATCTGATCTTATCTACGCTCCGGACGTCTACTGCCATGACGTCCACATTCACCGAGCCCCTTGGGGTTTCGAGATCAACCTCTACTTCAGCAGACAGGCCAACATTACGGAATATTCGTTGCACACCACTTTGAAGGTCTCGCCAGTCTTCTGGTAACGGATCGTCGATCACACTGCTCTCCTGTTGGAGTTTCGCTGACGGGGAAGGCTACTGGGTCGCACGAACGACCACCATTGACTGATCTCATCACACGAACGGGATACAGTCGATAGTCTGTAGTCCGAACAGTACCTTTAGATACCTTTTTGACGGTGATCTCCATCCTACCAACCCTTGCATCAAGATGGAGATCGCAACTTTATAGGGCGCCGCTTCAGGTCAAAAGCGTTCAGTCGCGGATAACAGCAGTCAACTAGCGTGCCAGGATCGCAGAGCGAAGGCTACAAGAGTGAAGATGAAGTGAACCGGCGTGCCGGGGGAACCGTGTGCGCTAAAATCGCGCACTTGGTAATCCCAATTGAGGCAGCTATTAATTGCCGCCTCTTACCCTGCCAGACAAAAAATTAAAAGCTTTTGAGCATTTAGCCTATCAAGGCCTGAGGATATATCATCCGGTTGATTTTTTCGTAGCTTCAAGTTTCATTGCTAATTCAATAAGTTTTTCGATGTGCTGGTCAGTAACGCTGAGCGGGCCTTTCGAAAGATCTTGAGCTGAAAGCAAGTCCACTTTATCAAACAATTCCTGAAGCTGATTCGCCATTTCCGCCGGTTCAGGCTGGGGTTGCGGCTCGGGCCCTTTGACGGTCTGCGGAAAAAGTTTTCTCGGGAACCCGTCTTCACTAAACCCCATCGACTTAAAAGTAAGTCCATTGACGTCAGTTTTTTTATCGATAAGATCCGCAACTCTGCAAATCCAGTTAGAGCTTTGGCCAATCTTGGAAACAAGGAACCACAACACACAGATGAAGCCGTATAGCTTGTTAAGTTCAGCCGGCCCTAATTTTAAGGTATTAAAAAAACCTAGTTTGGGAAGCATAAGAGTACGAATATTGGGGCGATTGCAGACACGACTATGATGGGCGCATCTATTTCGGATACCATTGATGTTTATTAGCCAGTTATCTAAAACCTGCCTATTATCAATACCTAGCCTATCGCAGATTAGCTTCTGATTCGCACCATTGAGCATACTATATAACTTCGAAATTGTGCCAAAATTCCATGCCTCACACGCCACCCAGACAGGGATAGGCTTTTTAGCCTCAATATGAGATTTTATACTTTCTTCACGGCTATCCCTTAGAAGAGCATCATGCTTATTCTGCCACTGCTCAAAATCAGAAAATTTTTGGCCGTCATCGGGAATTAAAGCAAACTTTGAGAAATTCTTTTTGTCGAGATAAGCTAAAGGGTTATTGCGCCCAAGCTCATGAGCCATGATTGTTCTCAGGTAGACCTCAATGCGCTCGATCGCACACATTAGCTCCAACCTAAGTTTTTTATCGAACAGATACAGGTCAAAAATAGACTCAAAGCTTGTATTCGCCTTGAACTCATTAAGCTTTTCGTACTGGCCTTGAGCGATGTATCGGTATTTCAGAGCGGGCGACCAATAGCCAGAAAGTCTATAATATCCCACTTGGGTCAACTTTCTCTGTGCTCTGAGAGGGTTGCGAAGGAGCATTCCCCGCTCAGCAAGCTTCTTAACCAGCTGATCATACTCAAGAAACGGCTTAACAACTTTTGTTTGCTGATCCATAGCGACATTTTTTTAGTCAAAAAAAAGGCCAAAACTTCACCGACTCGAGGTCGGGAGAGGTCTTAGCGCTGTTGGAACCAAATTTATCACAGATTTTGTCAATGTCAACCGTAAAATCCATTGTAAAATTCTATCAATTACAATTTGCATTCACACGATTTTGAACTGGCCAACTGTACGGGACACATGTTTGGCGTCTGTTTATGGCCGTTTTCTGCCCGTCGTGAGAGTCAGAAAACGACCAATAGCGGTCTTTCTTGGTGGACCGCAGGTAGCCTAAGAGTCTAGGGAGTGAGGAGCGGCAACCACAGGTGAGGCGGCAGTGGTAACCGGTAGTGCCTACAGGCCATAACCAGAATTGGCCAGTGCCCATGTTTCACAGCTGACAGCGTCATTAGATGCCCATCTCTCGAAACCTCGGAGTTGAGCATTTTGATCGCTGCCGCGCCGTCCGCAGTTACGGGAATGTCGGTTAGCGCTAGGCCATGCCCCGATATACCTCTATACAACATCTCCTCACTATTCCCCCCTGGCAACCAGGCCTGCATGGTGCAATGCTTGAGAGACTCCTTAGCGAAGGCTGCGAATTCTCTGGTTCTCTTTGTTTCGCCTCGCGATGTTGCCCAGGCCATCAAGAGCGGGATCAAAGTACTACCTTTGGTTTGACCTTCACGATAGGTCTCAGTGGATTCTCTGGGGTGGCTGATCAGGTTTCGATAGCTCGCATCGATTGTTGGGTAACCACCATGTGTCCAGTAGGTGAATCGGTAGTTTTCGAGTAGGTGGTCACAGTAGTCGACTGCAAACGGCTGCCATTTTTCCATCATGGAGAGGAAGGTCAGCGCGACGCCTATGTCGATCGACTGCTCATCTGCGATCGGGCTTAGTAAGCTCGGATTGTTGCTGATCAGATGACTGATCTGTGAGGCCAGCTTGGAGGCCTCGTCGAATTTGGATGGGTCGCCTGCCTCAGTTTTCAGGCATCGCTGAGGGACTGTGTCATCACCGCTTATCTGCCAAAGCAACCAGAGGCCGCGCTGGGCGATCCGTCCCAATGTCTCGAATAGTTTGAGACTGATGTCGACTGATGTCGAAGTGTTCACCGCCGCAGAGATGCCATGTCGCACATGAACGTAGGGCAAAACCTTTTTGCCTAAGAACTCGTCCCAGATTTGGAAGTGAAGATCCACGAGCGCTGCGAACGTGCCACCCATGTCGTCCGCAATTTTCTTTTGCTGCTTCGCATCAATGTGCACCTTGATGTGTTCCCAGGCTAACAGGATGACGCGTTCGCTGGCCCGATATGGGGCCTCCAGATTGCCCGCTGCACGTGCCCAGACGAACAGTACCCACAAGCAAATGTAGACCTGCCTCACGCTGGTTAGCCGTGACTGTGGTTTCAGGTCTTCACCGCCCAACAACCCCTTCGCCAGGTTGCAAAAATGCTGGTAGGCAATATCCGGCTCGTCGATCATCGCGACCGATTTCTGAAAACTACTGCGCAGGCGCTCGTCAACCAACTGCTGCTGTAGCACACCCTGGGTTAGCTTTCCGGCCAGTAAATCCCCGTTCCAGATCTGAAAGGAAACGCGTTCATTCGTCTTTATTTTGATGTACTGCGTTACAATATCCTGGATAGCCTCATGTATTTCCCCCCCGAAACACAGGCAGATAACCACTTTCATGTGCTTGTATTGCTCGGCAATCCGAACGGGAATATAGAAATCCGTGATTTCGTTGATTGAACCCCTTAGCGCCTGCGTTGTACCGTCCCAATCGTTGCGAGTTAGATCACCCTGCTTGATGGAGAACAAAAATAGCTTCTCCTCCGAGATACCGGTTTGCGGGTCGAGTTCACTCCCCACAGCAGCGACGTCCACGCCGTATTGACGCGTTCCAACCGAGGGGCGCGAAATCACGTTAAAATCTAACTCGCTGAGTAAGTCAGGTAGCACCACGTCAAGCTCGCGGCGCTCTCGGAGAGAGGCGAGATATTCCCTGAATACGAGCTTCATTCTGGTTTACCTACGTTTTGAAGGCTCAGCAACTTCATCTGCAAACCGACGGGTTCGAGAATCACTTCGCGCGGCAACTCAACGCTGTGGCTTATGCTTGCGAGTGGATGCTCCAAGCGCCTAGGTTGGCTCTCGCTCTGCTCGTCGCCATCGTTGGAGCTCAGGCTGTCCTCGATCCATGTCACCATCCCGTTTCCATAAAGGAGAATGCTCTCGGCAAAAATGCCGGCAAAGGGTGAGTCTTTCCGACTCGCCCGCATCGCATCATTCATGACGTCAGAACGACGCTGACCCTCTAACTGTTTTTCACGCTCAGAGGGCCGGAGTTCGACGATAAACCCAACCTTCTCAATTTCATCGCAGTACTGCTTAAGACTGTTGAGCGCGCGCTTTACCATCGGAGCGGCTTTGTCATTGGTGTCGTCGGCAATAGGCTGAAGATGCTTTTGGGCACTGGTGTAATTGATTAGCAGCGGGTCGAACAGTAGATCGCTCACTTCGGTATCCCAATCTTCAGATCCTTGCGATTCGCTTGGCGGCTCTTGAGTTTGCTCAGAAGAGGGCTGATCAACGTGTGCGAGCGTAGAGTCGATGCTCGCACGCTGAGCGCATCGCCCTAAATTAACCAGAAAGCTGGCAGCGATTGCAGGGTTCATGAAGAAGACCGCCGTCGCTCTGCGAGCTATGAACGCATATTCGCTTTCAGTAAAATTGAACAGGGTGAATTCCAGCCGGAACGTGTACTCCTCCTTGTTACGGAAGAAGCCTTCATTCATTTCTCTGCACAGCGAGTTAGGTGCTGTCCTCAGCCAGTCGACAATCCAGGTCTCGAAGTCCTGGGCAGGGCCGTCAATGAGGTTTCGGATAGTTGAATCGAAAAGCTCAAACCGAAGATTGGAGCCTGGTTGCAGAAGCAGGTTAGTGATGAAAGCGCGAGCTTCATCGGCGCCGCCTGCTTTTACGAGGTTTGCCAAGCCAAGGTCGACAAGCTTTTGAGTTTGGACTTCCAGCTGGATGGCTCCGAGCTGCGCCAGCAGCATTGCCCTTAACGAAGGTGCAATGTCCTTGAAACTGAAAGCGAGTGCGTAGGCAAGATGGTGAGCAACCTTTGATGTGGTCGGATGAGAGGCCTGGCCAGTCAGATCTTCAAGCTCCATTGCGAAATGCTGTGGAATCGACTCTGTGAAACTCAATAGTGTTCTTACCAGTGCACTACGAACCTCATCGTCAGACTCCGTTACAGCTGATTTCCCAATCACATCTAATGCTCGGCGCCATTGGGCGTTATCGTTAAATGGCGGGGAGGATAAAGCCTGGATAACCTGAGCCTTCTCAACAGCCGTGCCATTCTCAATCAACGCGTACGCCCGTTCAGTAAAGTAGGGCAGATCCGCTTTTAGGCCGTTGCGAATGGCAATGTGCAAGCTGTAGAAGTCGCAGACATCCAGCTCTCCGGAGTCGACGAGAGCAATTAGCTCCCTCGGTCTGTTCGGCGAGGCACTGCACCAGTTTCGAAAGGTCTCAGTTGCCTCGTGAGGTTCACCGTCCGCTTGGGCGGCGAGGATCCTGAGTGATGGTAGTAAAGCTGTTGCAGAGGTGTCTAGGCGCTCTATGGCTAAGCTGTAGATCCTTCGCCCTTGATAACCCTTAAAGCCACTAAAAGAGGCAAGCCCGCTGGCTGAGAGAGTGTCAAGTAGATCGAAATCCCCCTCGTTGTGGGCGTCGGCAAGTAGTTGAGCAATCGCATCGAAGTGCTGATACCGACATTGCCAACGATCGCTGAAAACGGCCTCTAGCAGCGTTCCATTTTTAGCTAGCTCGACGACATCTGCGAGGGTGGGAAGGATCATCCGTGGCTCCTCAGTGGGGCGCAATTTGTTGGCAAATTCTATCGGTGGCGAGGGTAGGCTGGTAATGGCATTGCGTCGTCTGAGGTAACGCGTATGCGCCGCGACCACTCCATGTATGCCAGCGATGTGAAACGAGGACTTCAAAACGGAGTCTACGTTTTTTTACACGGCTTGGGTTAATAGCTGGCGGTGGCGGATGACCACTTTTGGCCGCAAGCAGCCTTTTGCGACTGCTTGCAAATTGATGACGTAACTGACGGCCTGATGCCAGATGAATACCGACAGCTAACCATTACTAACGGGCGGTCAACCAGATGGCGTGCCCTGCCTTCATCTGAAACAGTTACACGGCTTGGTTGAGTAACACGCTTTAGAATTTGTATCTCAGATTGGTGTAACGCCAATAAATCTCAATAAAAACAATATTATAGATGCGCTTTCCACATCAGTTACACCGCATTTTAATTAGAGACGAACCCCGCTCCCCTGTAGCACTCATCCCTCCAGCGAACTTCAGGTGCATCTCCCGCAGTTTGCCGGGGCCCCTGAGGTTTTCATTGGGACACGGGGTAGGAAACCCGCGCGTTCGTGTTAGCGGATGGATTTTTTAAGTTAGTTGACAGGTTGACGTGGTTGACACCCATCACCATGGTTGACGCCATGCAGGTGTTCACTATCAGCAACAGATACAGCCACCTTTACCAAAACTGTAACGATGGCCTTTTTCTTCAAGATCCTTTCAATTTCAACGACTGAAATTTCAGTAACTTTCAAAGCCTCCCACTAACTGGATCCCGCGGGTTTCTTGCCCCGTGTGAAGCGAAACCTCTCAGGGTCCCCAGCGTGATTTCGTCTCATCGAAAGGCGAAACCGAGAAAGCTTGCTTCGTAGTCCGGAGCGCAAAGCACCTGCCCACAACCCAGGATGCTGACTTTAGCGTTACACGCATGGGTAGCGTTACATCGGGTGTACGCTATGTTGCTCAATTGTGTAACAGGCTTACAAGCCAATGAAACCGGGCGTTTGGCGATGGGCGTTACACGAGTTACACCCGTTACACCGGTTTTGGAGGGGGTCTGGGTGTGTGGTCTCATACTGCCTTTCAAAATTACTCCTACATCACACTATTGGCCTCTAGTGAATCAAGATGGTCGGAGTGATTTCTGATCTCCAGGTGGTAAGGACAGCTGATATGCAATACCACTGGCGCGAGGTAGATTGACTACCTGACAACAGGACGAGAGAACATCATGGAAGACACCCCTTTGCTTGCGTCATTACTCAAGCGCATGAATGAAAACCAACTGGCCTTGGGGGCAGCTATCGAGGAGCTGTCAAACTGGGTTGAGCAAAGAGGATCCACAGAAGTGGCACAGAACATCCGAGGGGCACTAGAAACCGTGGATGCGAATGCAGGATTCATCACCCTTGCCCTCGCCTCACTGTCGGCAGAGGGTCGAACGAAGAAGTAACTACTCAGCCGGATGGCTACACATCAGCAACTATTTGGTGTTGCTTTACCCTACGGAGACACTTCGAAAGGTGGCCAGAAGCAAGCACCGTGTATGCCCACGTGTATGCCTAACCGAAGCACCACCAAACCTACCCAATGAATACGGGCCTCTTACTGTCCAGTTCAAACGACGCCGGGGCACCAGATATGAAATGGAAAAGTCCCAGGTCGTGAGACCCAGGGCTTTTTTGTGCGTGCTGGTTCAGCGCTTCTGCAACACCTCCAACCGCGCCGGCAGATCCTCCTTCGGAAAGCGCTTATGCAGCGCCAACAGCTTTTCATCAGCCGCCTTGCTCTCCCCGGCCTCACGCAGCTTCACGATGGCCTGCAACTCCTGCTCCAAAGATGGCAATGCATTCGGCGCCGCCTTGCTGAGTCTTTCCGCTGGCGGGGCCGCCACTACGTCAGCGATTTCAGCCTGGGCTGGAGCACTTTCAACCCGTGGCGCCATCGCCATGCGGGCCATTGGCGCGGGGGCGGAAAGCGCTTGCGGCGCTGGGTGGGCGGCTTCTTCGTGGCGCAGCGCGGAGAATGTCGCGGTGGAGATCTCGGGTTGCGGCACGGGGGAGCGCATGACCACGCCGATCATCAGCGCCAACCCGGCGACGGTGGCGAATGCCATTTGCCAGCGCGGGCGTTGGCAGGCTTGCAGCCAGCGTTGCCACAAGCTGGGTTGCGGCTGCGGGGCTTCGCGGCGGGCGGCGTTGAGGATGAAGGCGTCGAGGGACGCGGGCGGTTCGCCCTTGCTGTGTTGACGGTAGTGCTGGAGCAGCGCGTCGTCAGGGGTGTGTCGGGGGTCAGTCATACAGGTACCTCCTCGGCCAGCAGGCGCCGCAATTTTTGTAGGGCGTAGCGCAAGCGGCTTTTTACGGTTTCCAGCGGGGCGCCGGTGAGGGTGGCGATTTGCGGCACTTCGAGGTCGCCATGCAGGCGTAACAAAAACACCTCGCGCTGGTCTTCGGGCAGTTCTTGCAGGGCGGCGTCGAGGCGCGCCTGGTCGCGGCTCAGGCTCAGTTGTTGCTCGGGGCCGGCGCTGTCGTCGGGTTGGGCGTGCAGCTGTTCATCGTAGCTGTCGTGCAAGGGGTTGTGGATGCCGTGCTTGCGCCAGTGGTCGATCAGGCGGTTGCGGGCGATCTGGAACAGCCAGGTACGAAAACTCGCCCGGCCTTGTGGCTGGGTGGTGCTGCGGATCAAGCTGAGCCAGGTGTCCTGGTAGATTTCTTCAGCCAGGTCGGCTTTGTTGCACAGGGACACGAGGAAGCGGTAAAGGCCCTGACGGTGGCGCGCGTAGAGGGCTTCAAATGCGCCAGCATCACCGGTTCGGTAGCGGGCCAGCAGCGATTCGTCGCTGGGTGGATCGTCTGGGACGGCCATGTAATGGGCGAACTCCTTTTTGTCAGCCGAAGCAGGATTACTGTAGGAGCGAGCTTGCTCGCGAAGAACGTCAACGATAACGCGTGCTTCCTGGATAAACGCGGTGTCTGTGAGTTTTTCGCGAGCAAGCTCGCTCCTACAAAAAGCTTTAGCAGCAAGCCCCCTCCCACATTTGATCTCGGTTGTGAGCGAGATCAGGGTTTGAGGCTTTGGGCCAGTTCCACCAGTTGCACGAATTCGTGGCGCAGCCCGAACGGGTCATCGCCGCGGGCCGAGCGGGCAAGTTTGGCGGTGTCTTGCAAACTCATGTTGCCAGTGTAGCGGCCATCACCCTTGAGCTGTTGGGCGAACGCGGCAACGGCAGAGGAGAAGCGCAGGTCGTCGCTGGCCGGGGTGGCCTGGTTGGCGATAGGGCGCTCGATCAATTCGCTCTTGCCGCCCGCAGCGGGCTTGTAGCGCACCCGTAGCATCGCCAGCTCGGCGGATTTGCCTTCGGTCGTAGGCGCGGCGGCATAGCGTAAAGGCTCCAACCAGCCCTTCTCACCCTTGGGCACAATTTCATACAGCGCCGTCACTGTGTGCCCTGCGCCAATTTCGCCGGCATCGACCTTGTCGTTGTTGAAATCCTCACGCTTCAAGGCGCGGTTTTCATAGCCCAGCAGGCGGTATTCGCTGACCTGGGCGGGGTTGAATTCCACCTGCAATTTCACATCCCGTGCGACCACGGCCAGGGTCGAGCTGAGTTGCTCCACCAGCACCTTGCGCGCTTCACGCAGGTTGTCGATGTAGGCGTAGTTGCCATCGCCCGCGTCGGCCAGTTGTTCCATCAGGTGTTCGTTGTAGTTATCCACACCGAGGCCAAGGGTGGTCAGGGACACGCCGCTTTTGCGCTGGGTCACCGCCATTTGCTTGAGGCTGTCGAAGTCGCTGATGCCCACGTTGAAGTCGCCATCGGTGGCCAGCAGGATGCGGTTGATACCCTTGTCGATAAAACCTTCGCGGGCCATCTGGTAGGCCAGTTCGATGCCGGACGCGCCTGCGGTGGAGCCGCCGGCGGTAAGTTGGTCGATGGCGTTGCGGATCTTGGCTTTTTCAGCGCCCGAGGTGGGCTTGAGCACCACGCGGGATTCACCGGCGTACACCACCAGTGACACACGGTCCTGATCACGCAGTTGATCGACCAGTAATTTCAGCGTGCTTTTGACCAGCGGCAAGCCTTCGCGACGGTCCATGGAGCCGGACACATCCACCAGGAAGACCAGGTTGGCGGGCGCCAGTTCTGCCACGGCTTGATCGGAGGCCTTGATACCGATGCGCAGCAGTTTTGTACGCGGGTTCCACGGCGTGGCGGCCAGCTCGGTGGTTATGCCAAATGGGGAGCCATCGGTGGGCAGTGCGTAGTTGTAGGGGAAGTAGTTGACCATTTCCTCCAGTCGTACCGCACCTTCGGGTGGCAGGCGGCCTTGGTTGAGGAAACGTCTGACGTTGGCGTAGCTGCCGGTATCGACGTCGATACTGAAGGTGGAAACCGGGGTTTCGGCGACGCTATGCACCGGGTTATCCGGCAGGTTGGCGTATTGCTCGCGGGGTTCGCTGCGGTAGTCCATCGTCGCCATTTCTCGCACCGCCATCGGTGCCGGCATCGCCATACGCTTGACCACTGCATTCTGGATCGGCGCGCTGTGAAGTTCGGCGAGAGGCGCCGGTTCAATCGGTTTGGCGACTTCGGGAGACGATGACAGCCCACACCCGACCAGCACCACCAGCAGGGTAACGGCAAAGCCTTGGGCAGCAGGACGCAGCAGTAGCAGAGAGCGGGACATGGGCTGAACCTCGTGAATGAATGATCCGTTCAACAGATCAGACGTGAGGCGGCACTCATACGGGTTAAACACTTTATCCGCTCCGATCGCTGCCTCACACTTGGAGACACAACCGACTGAACCGGCCGTCACCAGCAACCACATATCGAGAGCTCGCCTCCCAGTCAGAACCGTCTGTTTCTTGAGCTTCCTGGAGGCTTTTCACATCAGAGAAACCACGATGACCTTCGTAAGCAACAACCTCACACACCGCTATGAGCATCCAGCAGTCGGCCAACGAGCCAGTTATGCCAGCGCACTGGCACACGCAAGCAATGCGCCAACCTGGCCCGCCCAGGTCAGGCCTCAACCGCCGACGCCAGGGCAAGTAGCACCGTACACGCCCCGCCCCGAACAAATGGCCGTGCCACAACAAGCGCCGTTCTCCTTGCAGAACTACGCCAACGCATCCCTTAAGGGCACGCCGATGCATACCGCGGCCAGGGCCGTGGGCACGATTCGCGAAGTGAGCGTCACGCGGGACTCATGGGGCTACGAACGTGTGCATACGCGTTCGTTGGGTACCGGCTCGCTGATCAACGATGGCAACAGCGTACTGACCAACCAACATGTGCGCGACGCGTTGGCCAAAGGCAGCAAGCTCGAACTTTGGCTGGGGTATGAACAAGACAGCACCGGCCGAATGAAGGTAGAGCGCAAAGTGCCGCTGGACCCCAACCCGCTCAGTGGCGATGCACGGTTGGACTACGCCGAGCTGCGTGTCGACTTGCCCGTCGGCGAGAAAAAAGCCTTGGCCGAGCAGTTCCGGCCGCTCAAGTTGGCCTCCGGCCCCCAAGCATCGCCTGGGCAGAGAGTCTTTATGCCCAACCATGGGCAAGAGGCCCTCGGCATTTCATTTCTAAATACCAAGGGCCAACCCACCACACTCAAGGGATACGACCAGCACAGCCGTAATCAGGGCACGGTCTACCATGATGCCTTCAAGAAGCCCGGCACTTCCGGCTCACCGCTGATCAGCGTCGATACGGGCGAAATCGTTGCCTTGCACAACGGTTCCATCGGCGCCCACGTGAGCGGGCAGCGCGACTCCATGGGCACAGCCACCCGCATCGACTTGATCCAACGGCACCGTCGTCAGAGGTGACGCGGTTCAGTCCGTGCCGTACTTCGGATTACGCGGGCCATACAGAATCCCGGTACGTTGCCCTGCCGACAGCAACCGCGCACTGGTGATACCGGCAATCGGGTGCGCCGCATCGGTAGAGCTGTTGATCACCTGCTTGACCGCCGCCGTGATCAACATGCCCACCAGGCCGCCACCGTTGTTATTGCCCTCCTCGCTCGACGCCCGCGCCGAACCGGTCCACAAGGTGGTGCCGGTGCGCAGGTCCACCAGTTTGGCCGAGGCCGTCACCGAGGTGTCGCTGGAGATCAGCATGTACTGGGTGCCGTACTCGCTGATGGTGATGTACAGCGCCGCGTCCGCACCAAAGATGTCATGCAGCTTGGCCGGCTGTACGGCCTGGATATCGTTGGCGGTGGTCAGGCCGTTCTGGCGGAAGGTCTCGTCCACCAGGGCAATCGGCAACACGTAGTAGCCGGCTTCGGCCAGCGGGTAGGTGACTTGCGACACCAGGCTGTAGGACGCCTGCACTTCCGGCGATTCATTGATCGGCGGCAATACCAGGATCGACTTGGGCCGCGCCTGTTTGTACGCCGAATAATCAACCGTCTTGGGCGCGGCGCAACCGCCGAGCAACGCCAGGGCCAGCAAGGCGCCGGTGAGTTTTAACAGGCTCATTTGGTGGCGACTCCGGCTTTGGCGTTTTTCAACAGAAAGTCCATGTATGCAGCGGACTCAGGGAACAGCGCCTTCTCGGTGCGAAACTCCTGCACCATCTGGTCATCCTTGCCCATGTTCATGTACAGCATGCCCAGGTGCGCGTGGTAACCCGGCGGTGCCTTGCGGCCACTGGCGTTGATCTTCTGCAGATCGCGCTCCAGTGCTTCCACCTGCGCTTCCTTGGGCTCGCCCTTGAAGTACTCGTAAACCTGCGGCTGGTAGCTCTCCCATTGATACAGGGGCTGGGGCGCCGTCTGGCACCCGGCTACCGTTGCGATTGCTGCCAGCGTCAGCGCCAACTTCACTGCCTTGCTCATCCGTGTACTGCTCCTTGTGGTGTGGCTGATCAGTTACGCGGGTTCCAGGCGCCGGCGTTGATGCCGTCGACCAGGCGGTTGATCGCTTCGCGCATGGCCAGGTCCAGCACCTTGCCATTGAGGGTGGAGTCATAGCTGGCGGTGCCGCCGAAGCCGATCACTTCACGGTTGGACAGCGCGTACTCACCGGCGCCCTGGGTGGAATACACCACTTCGGAGGTGTTGATGTTGACGATATTCAACGCGACTTTGGCGTAGGCCACTTGGGTCTTGCCACGGCCGAGGATGCCGAACAGCTGGCGGTCGCCGGTTTCTTTGCGGCCGAACTCGGTCACATCGCCGGTCACCACGTAGTCAGCGCCCTTGAGCTTCTGCACGGTGCCTTTGATCTTGGCTTCCTGGGAGATCTCGCCCATGTTGTCGCGGTCCAGCACGCTGAAGCGGTTGGTCTGCTGCAAGTGGGTGATGAGGATGGTCTTGGCCTGGCCGCCGAGACGGTCGACGCCATCGGAGAAGATGCCGCGCATGTAGCTGGAGCGGTTGTCGAACTTGCCCACGGCAATCGGCACACGCACGCCGGAATAGGCCACGTGGGCGCTGGCGACTTGCTCCACCGGCATCGCGCGGTTGCTCTCGGTGGCGCAACCGGCCACGGTCAACAGCGCCGCGGCGGTGAGGCCCGACAGCAGGATTTTGGACAGTGTCTTCACAGGGTGCTCCTTGGGTGAGGAAAACAGCGTTGCCGGGTTTTCCAAGGAGATAGGCAGCCTGAAAGCGCGCTGGCCTGGATTCTTCCCTGAAAGACGGTGATGCAACGGCTGCGGCATTTTACGGGGTTGAGAGCGGTTCTCAAGTTGTTTCGGCCATAGGTGGGGGGCTTACCCTACTGCCGACCGCAATACTCAAAGCAACGAAGATCAAATGTGGGAGCTGGCTTGCCTGCGAAAGCGGTAGTGCAGCAACAGATGCAGCGACTGACACACCGCCTTCGCGGGCAAGCCCGCTCCCACAGGGGAACTGCGCTTAACCCTGACTGGCATTAGTCCAAGCCCGCCCACCAACAGCCGCCAGCCTTCGCACAGACCTACTTGAGCTCCTTCACCAGATACTGCGCAGAAATCTGCGTAATCCCGGTCAACGCCCGGCGCAAGGCTTCAGGGTCAGTGCGGTAAGTGAGCGGCGTGTAGCCATAGACGTTCTGGCCATTAAACGGCGTGACCGCTTCAAAGGTGCGCCAGATCATCTCATCGCCGCGATCCATCTGCGCCATCACGTTAAGGGTCGGATAAATCACACTGCTGAAACCCTGGGTCAGGCGAAAGCCCCACTCGGACACGGTCAGCTGAATCTGCGCATCGGCGGGCTCATCGTCGCCGACCACCTTGAGCGTCGAAGTCTTGCCCAACTCATCGACAAAGCCCTGCTTGAGCAACACGCCTACATCGAGTTTTTCCGCCTCCATCACCGTCAGGATGGCCACCGGCGTCGGCATCTCGGCCAACTGCCCGAGCCTCATGCCCGCGGCAAACCCGGCGCCACTCAACGCCGCCGTACCCAGCTTGGACGCCCCGCTGGCCATGCCAACACCGGCGCCAACCCCGGCACCCAGGGCCGCGCCCCAGGCCTGTTCGCGGCCGAAGTACACCATGTTCTTTTCCCACTTCACGGGCAGGACTTTGACGGTCTTGATCTGAGCGCGGTTTTCGGGGGTGATGGGGTGGCTGACGCAACCGCCGAGAATGAGGGTGGCGAAGAGAATGAGGAGGAGGTTTTTCACATTGGTCCTTTAATGTTTGGGGTGAGGCTTTCAGATTTGCATAGTCGTAGTGCGTTTGTTCGTGAGCAGTATGTCGGCAATGGGTGGCAAGACGTTAGTAGCTGCGTACACGCTCCGAAGCGGCGGCATTTTGATGCCTTGCGCGGGCTTGGTGGTGCGGCTTATAGTCCGGCCGTCACCCAAAAGGTGACCGGGTTTGGCGACCCGAAGAACGAGCCCTCAATAATCCAGAGAGCTTAATGATGAATCGATACATGCCCCTAACCGGCCACGACTGCACCGTCCCAGCGCTGATCATCGACACCCAGGCACCTCTCGACGTCCTTCACGACGCGGCTGTGCATCGCATTCGGGCCGTCACCCAACTGCTGGAAAACCTGGCCTTCCGCGAACAACTCAGCAGCGATGCCGTAGTGCTTTCAGACTTCGCCCACTTGCTGGCCATTCCGCTGCGCGATGGGTGTGATTTGCTGGATGTCATCAGTCGCAGGCTGAATGCCGATCCGTCCTGAGTGAAAATCGGGCGGCCTTTGTGTCGCCCGCTTTGCGCTCAATTCCCTTGGCCACTCTCTTTACGATTTTTCAACCAGGACTGTATCCAAACGCCTACCCCAGTAGGTATTGCATAGGCAAAAACACCGGGTAACATATCTACGATTTCAGCCCAACTAAAGTCCCATACACCAATCTTTGAATAATTAACCAGCGCCCCCATGAGCTTTGCGATAACCCCCACCAACAAAAACAATAAAAACAGATAAATCAACAATAACAAAAACGCCTGCCACCTTGATCTAGGCTTAATCACTTTCCCTTCCCATTTCCTTCCCTTTTCTCCCAGAGTCACCTCAACAAACTATAAACAAACAAAGAAAATGTTTCACATAACTTCTTAACACTCATATCTGCAGAGTCTATTTTCACTACAGCCCATTTATCATTTTTATCAAAACCGACGCATCGCCCCTGCATATCATCACCAAAAATCATAACACTTTCGAATTGCGCCGCAGTCTCATCATCAAAAATATCACTTGCCTCTAGGAGGCCGTTATAAAGCATAAATCCGGCTGTTTCAATTTCCCCACTTCCGAACTCCTGCAAAAACTCCAAGTAATCATCAGGAGCATTTTTCTGCCCTACCTTTATTGCATTAAGACTGACATCATCTACAGCAGCCAAGCCATCAAGCAAATGCTCTTCTTTCTTACTCTTCAAAAAAGTTTTAATATCCACCTTCACCCCCTACTTTTTATCTGAAAAAATCTCTCTGGGCACACCTCCAGCACGATGTATTCCACCCTGATGCTGATCCGGAAATCAGAAAAGGGGGACAGATTTTTTTAATAGATTTTTCAACCCTAATTCAAATAAATCTGCTCCCTTTTTTTCCGCCCCCTTTTTTCACTTCTCTAGCAAGATCAAACAAACCGCCTCCTTTTGTTCTCAATTATCTTTTGGAAAATTTATCGAAAAAGCCGAAAGTAAAGTCTCAATAATTTTTCGATCTGCATCATTCTTCGCAAAACGCTTAAGCACTGGGACAAGATGATAAAACAATAACTCGAGCCTGCTAGGATCTTTGGGCAATGCATCGTTAATGCATGCAACCATTAACTTAACTGGCATAATTGACGCGAAGGTTTCATATCCTCTAGCGCTAGAGAACGGAATTTTCTTAAAATAATAATCCGCTAAACGTTTCTGCTCTGGTTTTTTCCAAGATCTATGAGGAAGGAGTAATAAAGCTTCACCCCAATTATCTGAAGTAAGCGGGTACCGGCTCAATATCCAAGCTGCCGCCTGATCAGAAGTCATTTTCGCCAACTCTTTACAGAGTGATATCAATCTTGAATCCATACCAAACTATTTCCTTGGATTAAATGAGTTTTCCGGTAACCCAGAGTTAGCCTTTAGGGTAGCAGGTGGCTGATAATGACCGGAACTATTATCCCATCTTGTTATTTTTCCTCGCTCTGGACCGTCATTATTACCAAAGCGTATAGAGCCGGCATATTTAACTTCCCCCCCACGCTACCCCAGATGGGTTGAAAATTGCTCATTCACATTTGGGCGGCTTACCTTGATAGTCCCATCCGGCAATGTGACAAAATCGTAAGAACCTGAAGGGGTAATTTTCCCCCACCTTGCCCTTGCAACCAATACCGGCCTGATTCGTCCTGGACAAGAGTTCTCACGGGCCGTTGCGAACAAAAGGAACAAAAGGAACAAAAGGGGACAGATTTATTTAATATGCTCTTCAACTCTAATTTAAATAAATCTGCCCCCTTTTCTGCTCTAAAAACAAAAATATATCCTATATTCGACTCTTCACCGAAACGGCTCCATGCAAATAGATCTGTCCCCTTCGATCGCAGCTCCATTCGAAACAGACTTATTTTTTACTTAGCCATTTAAATAAATCCGCCCCCTTTTCTCTTCCTTTTCTCTCGCCCCCTTTTCTCTCTTTTCTTTTCCCTTAAACAACAGTTAAAAGACATAACATCCTTTTACGTTAGAAGTTTCGTATCTCCATGACTTTATTAGCCGATCCGCAGCGACAAAAACCGAATATCGGCAATCTCTAATCCAAGTTATGTAATACCGCCTGCCTCCGTTTTCATCAACAACCTTATCAAAGGTCTTATTTTTATTTACAGGCGACCAATATGAGTCGCCACATCCTCGAGTGCAGTCTTTGTAAAGGTGGGAATCGAAATGAGTACCTACCCATAGATTCATTCCATTTTCCCAATTGGAATGGGAAGGTGCGCAGCCAGCCAAGGCCGACAATAATACTACCAAAAGCCATTTATTAATTTTCACGCTTTTTCTGCGACTCAATTGTTGGGCGGTACTTATCGTACAGTGCTCCATAATTTACAAGCAGAGCAGGCGGCATGCTGCCCAAATTTTCAAAAAACGACATATCAGCTTGTTTGTGAGCTTCCAAGTTAATCATCCAACCATCGTGCAATGTAGCAAACCCATTAAACCCTGTAATTTGGTTTAATATATTGCTGACTGGAGTACCGTGACAAACAGCAGAACAAAGGGGACAGATTTATTTAATAGGCTTTATTACCGCTATCTCGAATTAAAATAAATCCGCCCCCATTTCTCCGAAATTTTATCCCGCAGGAACCGCATCGATATCAAACTCATCTTGCTCGTCAATTTCGGCGTCTGCTCTCAACACCTCAAAATCGCAGTCCCCTAAATTCAAATGGACATTTATTTCATACACTCCACTTGAGGAGGGTCTTATAAATTCGACCTGAAGAGAATAATCTCCTTCAGGCAGTTCTAGAGGAACCGTACTCGAAATACTACCAACCTCAATATTTCTATCTATTACCGAGAAGGGAACTTTAAAGGCCCAAACCACGTCTGCGCTTATAGCGGGCACTTGTTCGTTAATGAAAAAGCTAATTATATGATCCCCTTCGTCAATCAAAGCTCTAAAAGAGACACTCCCTAACCTCCACGCAAATCCTTGCGCATAACTACGATCACTCCAATCATTATACGGCTGATCAAGCGAACTCAAAAACACGCAAAATTGCGAATAAGACAAATATATACTTTCTCTAAACCTAGCCATTAGTCCACCACCTTAATTCTGACTTTCTCGCCATCGGGCAGTCCGCGACATGCATTACCTATACATGCGCCAGCCCCCATATTATCTTTCGGGCTTATTAGAAAAAGGGGACAGATTTGTTTAAAAGATTTTTCAACCCTAAATTCAGATAAATCTGCTCCCTTTTTTCCCGCTCCCTTTTTTCACTTCTCTAGCAAAACAAAAAGGGGACAGATTTATTTAATAGATCCAAGCGCAAATTTAAATAAATCACCCCCCTTTTCTCGCGTCATTTAACGCAGCACACCTGATCATCAGAAAGATAATAAAGTCCCTCCAGCTTTCCGCAAATGGAAGGAAGATCGAAAACCGATTCCGAGGCATAAGAAATAGGCAGCTCGGATCTAATCGAACCGGCAAACTCTGAACTTTCCCACGCGGGAGTTACTATACCGCTCCAAAAATTTACGACGGCTCCCTTATCAGACAATACAACAGGCTTTAAGCATTCAATTGCGGAATTGGAGTTCCAATACAAATAGCCGCGATACACAGAGTGTCTTTCACCAAAAAAATCAGCTCGAACGATAATCTGAAAGTCTGAGCACGTTTCCTGCTCGGCGAGGGGGCGTACAGTTAACTCATCCTCCACGGTATCGTCCATCGGAAAAAACCAAACGCTGTAGCGATCAAGATCATCAATCGTTAGCTCATATACTTGTTTGTCCGACACAAATCGCCCCCCATGTAATTAAACACAACAAAAGGGGGGCAGATTTAATCAATGGCCTTTGCACTACCACCACGAATTAAGCAAATTCGCCGCCTTCCCCCAACTACCTGACTAACTAGGTAACGGTTTCTTGATCACCATTAACAGATTCAAACAGTACGCCGACAACACCAGCTGCCACAAGTCGCCGTTTCACTTCTTCACTTACTATGATCGCACTCAAATATTTTTTAAGTCTAAATATATGACTTGATCCGACCCTACCCGGGTCAACCACCAAATTGTAGAAAGCACGATAGTTGCCGGCCATATCTGGCCTAACAGGATCATCTACCTTAAACTTTTTATAGCGAGAGCGCTTTTCATCCACGCAATCGATTTGCGTTTCTATAATCATCAAAAAATAGCTCTGGCAAACCACTTTATTGTTTATCTTAACCGGCTCAAAAACGACATGCTGATAAATTTCGTCTATCTCTGGCAAACCGGCGAGCGAATTTTTTGCCCTCTCGCTTAAAACAGGAACACTGGCGTATCCAGCGAGGGAATAATCAACTTCTTTACCGTCGAACCTTACATCGAGGGTATATGTGCCTGGCTCCGTAAAATTAACTGCAGGATCACTGAAATACCAGTTATCTACATGATGTACATCTCCGAGCACCCACCTATCGCAGACAGTTACATCTTGTCGCATTAAGTAATATCTCATTTCAGTCCCTCGTAAGCCATTTATCAACTTCACTACCCACGATTACTGCTTCTGACTTAATCCCTTCCAATATTTTTGTCACGAATCAACGAAAAAAGGGGACTGTCTAGTCCTGAAATAGGTTTACACCTGCTTCAGGACTAAACAGCCTTTAAACTCTAGTCTAGATAAATCTGCCCTCTTTTCTTGTCCCTTTTCTTCAGTCCCCTTTTCTTCAACTTATTCATCATCCCAAAACTGCCCCGGCGGCGCATAGTTGCCATCTTCCAAGATGCTGCACCATCCAAAAAGCCTATAAAACATTTCAAGATCCAATATTTGGTAGATATCAATATCAACTTTTTTTAACGACACCCGACCGTGTGCATAGTGAGAGTATTGCCCACCTACCCCACCTATCGCTCTTTTTTCAAGTTCTGCACGATCCCACTCCAGAACGGTTCCTGCAGCTTCTGGCAAAGGGTCCAAAAATTCAATTTCAAACTCCGTTGCAATTTTGCAAATGCAAGGAATCAGCCTTTGCTCGAGCAGGCTGTGGGTTAACAAATTCTCGGGAAACTTAATGCTTAATTTCATTTCAGAGCATCCTTTGGAACAACAACATAACCTGAAAAATTCTTTTCAAAAGTAGTCGCGGGGCTAAAATACTGCTTACCATGAGGATCACGAATTGCTACGACAGAAATGCCATTTCTGGTCGTAATGCCGTCGACCACAACAAAATGGGAAAATCCGGTACCCGCTGCTTTATCCACCACTTGGACAATAACAGGCGTTCCGTTTGCTGTGTATCTTGCCAAATCAGCAACGTTACGGCTTGCATAAACTGCCGTGTTGACGCCCTCAGACTTCATCAAATTCGCAACGTCCTGAGGGAAAATCCCGTCTTTTCCGGGTGGAAGCTTTTCAATCAGATTTCCTATGTCTACTTTATGTCCCATGGTATCCAAAACCATGCCACATGAGTTGTGACCACATGTAGGTACGGGCCCTTGATTCACAACTAAACGATCACCGCTTCGGGGTAGCGAATCACCAAGAAGTGGATTTTTAGGACCTGCTCCTGAAGGTAAGCTCTTTGCTAGCTCTTCTACCAAATCCGCAGACTCAGCAACCTTTCCTTCCAAATACAGCTTTTTAGCCTTACCTAAAACTTTTTGTGCCGCATCCCCGGCGCCCGGGATGAGTCCAATACTCGCCATGGCATAGTCAAACGGATCCTCAGCCTCATAGAAGCCCTTTGCATCGCCGTAAACCGGAATGAAGTCTGAACCAAATTCAGCGAGCTGCTCAGCCAGGCGCTTTGTCTGAGCAAGCGCAATCGGGCTATCTACTTGCTTAATGCTTCGAAGCTCCGCCTCAATGGAATACGCCGCAAGCTCTTTATTCTGCTCAACTTGCTTAGCCTGCTCTTTAGCCTCAGGGCCAAATCTCGCAACCACAAGGCTTCGAGCAGCCTCCGAAGCTTCTCGCCGTAAAGAACGACAGGTAGCACCTGCACCATTCGCACTGCAGGCTGTGGTTAGCGCCAAATCTCGACTTTTATCTAGAGCATCCAGAGCGTCAGCACGCCCACACGCAGCACTATCTCCTCCCTGGCATTTCTTCTTGGCAGCCCAGCGCTCTTGGTTTTCTTCATGGTTGAGGTAGTTGTACTGTGTCGAACTGCCCGCCACCCATGCTCCAGTTTGCAAACTCTCACCGTCAGCATCACTGTCCACCGACGCCGCAAGCACACCAATCAACTGCGAGCTCATCACCAGCAAGCTCTTTCTCTTATCCTCCGGCATGCTGGCGTACTGTTTGGCGAGGCTGTCTACCAGGGCTTCGTTCACACCTGCTGCCAACGCACCAGTACGGAAATCGCCGCCAGCAGCTTCAGCTGCCAGCCCGCCCATCAACGCATGCAGTCCAATCTTGGTGATACCGCCGTCGGCGAACCGATTCTTGGAGACATCACCAATCATGTTGAAGCCATAGGCAGCAAATGCATTGGCAAGGCTGCTTTGCAATGCATCCCCGAAGCTGGCTTCTCCTCCCAGCGCTTTAGTCAGGATGGCCGATGTGCCGTTTTGCAGAACCTGATTCGCAGTAAATTGACCAACACCTTGCCAGGTACTCAATGGGCTCGCAGATGTCACTGCGCCCGAGTTAGGCAGCGCAGTAGTAGTGCCTGTCTGCGTGCTGGTCCAGTCGTCGTAGAACCCTGCGGTCAGCCCCGCGGTAACACCCGAGACAACATAGCCCCGCATCGCATCGCTGGAGGTTACGTCCTTGACCACTGCGCCTAAATTGCCACGATTATTGATCGTGCTGATCGCACCATTACTCGCCATACCGGCAAGCACAACGCTGCCCGCAGCATTGGCCCAGCCTGCGGCAGATGTGGCAGTGGCAGCAGCCGTCGCACCAGCCATCGACGTGCCCGTCCCAGCAGCTGCAATTGCGCCGCTTGCTGCCCCCATCGTGAAGTAGGTAACAATGATCGCTATGACAATTTGCGCGCCGGCGCCCAGGCCGGAATTACTGTATTTGAAGCTGTCGTGCAGCTCTTTGACCTCGCGCCAGTCAACATCGCCACGCTGCTCCATTTGCTTGATCCAGGCGAGGCTTGGGTCCGCCTGGACCATCGCGTCGATGGTCTGGCTTACCGTGTTCTGGTTAACCTGCCTTACATCAATCTTCAAGCCGTCCACGGCCTTGATCGCCAGCTCGCCCTGCGCCACCAACTCACTCTGACGCAATGTCTCGTCGGTATTCCCCTTACCCTTGGCGCTGGTCCACGCCAGGTCACCCTTGCTCTTCTCGTGGCTCTCTTGATGCAGGTCCTTGACCGCCTCGAACGTCACCGCACCGCCACTGGTGATGGCCAGGTCGTTACCACTTTCAAGCTTGGCCCGCTGATACAACTGATCACCGCCACTGACCAGCGACAGATCACCACCAGTCTTGATCTCAGTCCCCACATTCGTGACGTGGGTCACCTCATCACGTTTGGTCTTCTTCGCGCCCCAGCCCCCCTTCTCCTTCATGTCGTAAAGGCTGTAGGTGCTGTTCTGCGCCGCCAACAAACTCAACTTATCCCCGCTATACAGATAAGCCTCATTCCCCGCGCTGATCCTGCTCGCCACAATCGTGGTATCACGCCCCGCCTGGCTGACAAAATCCCCACCCGCCGTCAGCACGCTCGCCACTTGAGTGGTCTGGTCGTCCGAGGTCTTGATGCGTTTTTTGCCGTCCTTTTCCTTGCCCTCGACGTTGTGCATGTCGCTGACCGAGGCGACGTTGAGGTCGCGGCCGGCAGCGATGGTGAGGTCTTTGCCGGCGGTGGCATTGCTGCCAATGATGTTGACGTCTTGGCCGGCCTGCATGTTGAGGTTGCCGCCCGCCGTGACGCTGGCGGCGAGGTTTTTGACGTCGGTGGTGATGCTGGATTTCTCGCCGCCGTCGCGTGTCTCGTGTTTGACGCTGGTGTCGCTGGCGGCGATGAGGTTGAGGTCGCGGCCGGCGGTTAAATTAGCGTCGTTGCCAGCGGTGAGTGCGCCTCGGTTGGTGAGGTCGCGCCCGGCGTCGATGGCGAGGTTTTCGCGGGCGACGATGGTGCCGGCGCTGGTGTCGGTGAGGGTGCGCATACCGGCGCCGTCACGCACCTGGATGGCGGTGGTTTCGTTGGTGATGTCGCCTTTGAGCGCCGTAAGGCTGACTTGTTTGCCGCGGATTTCGCCGGCCATGGCGTTGCGGATGCTGTCCTGGGCCAGCAGGTTGAGGTTGTTGCCGGCTTCGACCAGGCCACCGGTGTAGATACTGCCGCTGCTGATGGCGGAGAGGTTGTTGCTGGCGCGCAGGGTGCCGACGTTGATCAGGTTGCCGCCGGTGACCAGGTTGAGGTCGCGGCCCTGGATAAGGCTGTTGCCGCGCACGTTGCGCGAGTCGGCCTGGGCCAGGTACAGCACCGGTACGAGCACGGTCTGGCCGTCGATGACGCGGTTTTCCATCCACACGATGTCGTGGGTCAGGGCGCCGACTTGCTGGTCGGTGAGGGCCACGCCCAGGCTCAGGCGCAGCGCGTCTTTGCTGGCAAGGCCGTTGTCCATCAGGTAGCGGAACTGGTCGGCGTCGCTGTACAGGCCGCCGGCGAGGAAGCGTTGGCCGGTTTGCGCGAGGACGGCGTCGCGGATCAGGCGGGTTTCGTACTGGCCGTCACCGAGGCGGCGCCAGGCATTGTCGGCATTGAAACCGAGTTTGCCGAGCATGTAGTCGGAGCTGAAGAAGCCCGACGCCGAGGTGAATTCGGGGTTGGTCTCGATCAGGTAGTGGCTGGTGGGGTCGGCGTTTTTGACGAACAGGCCGTACTCGCCCTTGGGCAGTTGGAAGGTCGGCGAGCTGGTGGGGTCGACCGGCGCGAAGGCGGTGCCGGTGTAGTCCACGGGCACGAAGCCGCCACCGGGGGCCACACCGACTACGGGCAATACGCTGCCGGGCGCCTGGGCGCTCGGGTCGTTGGCGTGTTTGCTCAGGTTGATGTTGATACCGCCGACGGGGATGCCGGTCTGGTCGTCGCCGAGGGTGCCGGTCAACTGGGCCAGGGTGTTGTTGTGCAGCGTGCCGTTTTGCAGGGTGCGGGCGACGTTGAGGTTGACCGTGCCGCCGGCTTGCAGGGTGGCGTCGTAGCCGGGGCCGCTGTTGTTGGTCCAGGTGGTGACGTCACTTGCGTAGGCGAACGGCAGGCTATTGGGTGAGCGGCTTTTGAGTTCTTCGAAGCGCGCCTTGTCGAAATTCCCGGCCGCCGTGGCCGCATTGAACGCGGGCACGTCGACATATTGCATGCGTTCAAACAAATCGTCGGAGACGTGACCTGGGGTGCCGATGACAAGCTTGCGCTGGCCCGTGCGCGTGGCGGCGCCCTGATTGAGCAGGTCACCGGCAGTGATGCTCAGGTCGCCATTGGCGGCCATCAGGCTGTAGCGGTTCTGCACATTGTCGCCTTGCAGCAGCATGTTTTTGCCAGCCACCAGGCGCGCCGCTACCGAGTCCTTGGTCGCCGCCTCAAGGTACGTCTCGTAGATGGTGATCTCGCCACGTTCCCAGTTGTCGCTCTCGCCGCAGTGCTGGCCACAAATCCAGCTCAAGCTGCCGGTGGTCAGTGTCTGCCCGAGTTCGAATTCGTCTTTGGCGTTTTCGATAAAGCCTGCATTGATGCCAATTGAGCCTTCGCTTTCCACGGTGCCGGAGCGGTTGCTGAACAGCACGGCACGCCCGCCATCGCGGGCGGCGAAACTCAGGTTGCCTTTGCTGTAGACATCGCCATAGCTGTTGCTGAAGCCATTGCTGCGCAGGGTCATGTCGCCGCCGCTGAACAGCAGCGTGTCGGCGGCGTTGGTGATGCCGTTGACCGCCGTGAGGTTCACTGCGCCCTGGGCACCGAGGGTGCCGCGGTTGTTGATTTGCGCGGCGGCGATATCCAGTTGCTGGCGGGCGGTGAGGAAACCGAGGTTGTCCAGGGTGCCGCCCAGGGTCAGGCGGGCATTGGTTGCGGCCAGGCGGCCGCCGTTCTGGCTGAGGTTGTTGGCGGCGACGGTGAGTGTTTGCAGGGCCGAGACGCGGCCGCTGTTGGTGATATCGCCGGTGGTGATGCTGATGTCACCGTCGCTGAGCAGTTCGCCGCCGTTGTCCAGGCTGACCACGTTGAGGATCAAGCCCTTGGCGCTGGCCATGCGGTCGCCGGCCTTGAGGGCAAGCCCCTGGTCGCTCTTGTAGGTGAGCACGTCGTTGAGTTGCACACGGCCCAGGCCATCGACGTTGCCGAAGGCCCAGTCGGCGCTGCCCATGCCCTGGATATTGCCCTCGCTGCCGGAGAGGCTGGCGGTGTTGAGGTGGAACAGGCCGGTGCCGGCGTGTTGCAGCATCCCGTTCTGGTTGTTGAAGCTGGCCGCGTCAAGGCTGAAGGCCTGGCTGCCGAATTCGAGGGTGCCGTTCTGGTTGTTCAACGCACCGCTGAGGTTGACGCGGCTGCTGGCGCCGCCCAGGGCACGCAGTTGGCCGTTGGCGCTGTTATCGAGGTTGCCGCCAGTGAGGGTCAGGCCCTGGTTAGCTTCGACCAAACCGCCCTGGTTGGTGAGCGTGTCGCGTGAGGTCAGGTTGATCTGATTGCCGCTGACCTGGCCGCCCGCGCTATTGTCGAGGGTGGCGCCGCTGACGGTCACTTGTTCTTTGCCGAACAGTTTGCCGCCACGGTTGGCCAGGACTTCGACGGTCAGTTGCAGGTTGCCGACCAGGCTTGCCATCAGGCCGCCGCTGGCGTTGTCGACGCTGTTGGCGGTGACGCTCAGGCTGTCGCCCTGCACGGTGCCGCCCTGGTTATCCAGGCGGGTGGTATTCAACTCGGTGAGGGCGCCGCCGCTGAGGATCAGGCCCTTGCGGTTGCTCACATCCTGGCCGCTGTAGCTCAGGCCTTCGGCGCCGGCCAGCAGTTGGCCGTTGTCGTTGTTCAGGTGCTGGGCGGCGATGTCCAGGCGCTTGCCGCGCAGGGTGCCGCCGTCGTTGTTGAGAGTGGTGAGTTGCTTGACCAGCACGCTGCGTTCGCCCGCGTCGATCTGGCCACCGACGTTGGTGAGCAGGTCGCTGACCTTGAGCACAACGTCACCGCCATCGCTGACCAGCGCGCCTTTGTTGCTGTTGTTGAAGGTCTGTGCGGTGACGTCGACGGTCTGGCCCAGCAGGATGCCGGCGCTGTTGTCGAAGCGCTCGCCTTGCAATTGCAGCAGGCCCTCGCTCTGGATGCGGCCCTGGGCGTTGAGCAACTGACCCGGGCCCTTGAGCAGCAGGCTTACGCCCTGGGCGCCACCGGCCAGCAGGCCAGCGTTGCGGTTGTCGAGGCCCGAGGCGCGTACGTCGAGGTGGTCGCCCAACACGCGCCCGGCGCGGTTGTCGATATCGCCGCCAGCCACGTCGAGCAGCAGTTGCTTGCCGACGATTGTGCCGCTCTGGTTATCCAGGTTCGCGGCGTGCAGTTCGATATCGCCCTGCCCGGCCTGCAAGCGGCCCTGGGCGTTGTTGAGCTGTTGCGCGGCGGTGAGGGTGAGCTTGCCGGTGTCGGCGCTCAGTACGCCGCCTGCGTTGCTGCTGAGGGTACCGGCAGTAACGTTCAGATCGGTGCTGGCCTGGGCGAAACCCTGGTTGTTGTTGAAGGTGTTGGAAACGGCGAGGTTGAGCGCGCCACCGTCGGCCTGGATCAAGCCCTTGAGGCTGTTGTCGAGGTTGCTGGCAGTGACGGTCGCGGTTTTGGCCACCAGTACGCCGTTCTGGTTGTTCAGGCTGCCGGCGTTGACGGTCAGGTCGTTGGCGATAACTTGCCCGCCGCTGTTGTTCAATTCGGCACTGGTGAGCACCAGGCTGCCGCCGGCCATTTCGATACGGCCCTGGCGGTTGTCCAGCGATGCGCTGTTGAGCGTGGCGGCCTGGCCTTCGCCGAAGCGGATCAAGCCGCCGAGGTTGACGATGGCCGGCGAGTTGATCGCCAGGCTCTGCTCGCCAAACAGGCGAGCGCTGGCGCCCTGGTTGGTGAGTTTGGCGCTGCTGACCTCGACGGTCTTGGCCTGGATGATCGCGCCCTGGTTGGTCAGCGCTTGCGCGGCGGTAATCGCCAGGGCGCGGCTGGCCAGCAGGTTGCCGCTGGTGGTGACGGTTTGCGCGTTCACCACCAGATCGCCGGTGGTGTTGCGGCTGTTGTCGGCGGCGACGCCGGCTTCGATGATGCCCGGGTTGTTCACGCTGGCCGCGTTGATCTCGATGCGCTGGCCGGCGGCGATGCTCTTGCGGTTGACCAGGGCCTGGGCGCTGGTGACCTGCACATTGCCGTTGGCGTAGACCTTGTCGGTGAGGTCGATGTTTTGCGCGGTGACGTTGACGTTACCGGTCGCCACCGTTTGCGCCATGCTCAAGCGACCATTGGCGTCGAGCTGAATATCGCCACCACTGGCGGCCAGGGTGCCGTCGAGTTTCACGCCCACACCGGCTTCGGTGCCTACCAGTTTGATCGCGCCGGCATACATGCCGCCCAGGGCCGAGGAGTCGATCGCCAGCTCCGGCTTGGCGCTGCCGTCGTCGGCGCGGGCGGTGGTTTTCAGGCTTTGTGCATCGACGTCGTTGCGCCCGGCGATCACGTTGAGTTCGCGGGCGTTGATTTGTGCATTGATCTTGGCCGAGCGGGTGATGATGTCGAAGCGTTCGACGTTGCTGGCGTTCAAGCCCTGGCCGTCGATGGTCACGGCGCCGCCGTCCACTTCATAGCGCTGCAACTGGCCGCTTGCGTCGAGCACCGGTTTACCGGTGGTGAGGGTGACGTTGGGGGTGTTGATAAAGCCGCAACCGCTGCACGTCACGCCGTACGGGTTGGCCACGATGACCTTGGCCGACTGCCCCGCCACTTCGGTGTAGCCGCGCAACTGGCTGGGGCTGCCGCCGTTGACTTCATTGAGGATGACGTTCGCCGCGCCGCCCTTGAGGTTGGGGTTGCCGACAATGATCCCGCCCAGTTGGGTGTTGACCATGGCACCGTTGCCATTGTTGAGGATCACGCCGTTGGGGCCGACGTTGTAGTCCTTGAACTGGTTATGGGACAAGCCCGCGCCATTGGGGGTGGCGATGTTCACCACCGGCACGCCATTGCCCGCCGCGCCCACGGTGGTGCCCGGCGCACTGACCACAATGCCCTCGGCCTGGGCCAGCAGCGGCTGCCAGAACAATGCGTTGGCAAGTATCAACGCCAGCCCGCGCTTGGGCAGGCCGAAGAACGCGTCCCGGCGCTTCAGGGCGGCAGAAGGTTGGCGGGCCAGGAAGGCGAATTGGCGAACATCCATTGTCAGGCTCTCATGCAGCGGGGCGTTGAATTACAGGAAGAAATCCATGCGAAAGTAGATCGGCGCTTCGCGCTCGGTAACTACACCGGGTCTTTCTAACGAATGAGCAAAGGTCACGCTGGTGCTGACGTGTTTGCCACGGGCGAACAGCTCCAGGGAGTTGCTGGACACCCGTCCGTGAACGTTGTCGTTGTAGCGGTCGTTGCGGATCACGCCCTGGTCGTAGCCGACGCTCGCGCCGTATTCAAAGAACGCCGGACGCATCCAGTCGAGGGTCACCGGGCGTGCCCAGCGCACTTCGTTGCGCCAGTAGCCGCCGCTGTCGCCGGTCAGCAATTGGTCCTTGAAACCGCGCACCGAGGCCGAGCCGCCGAGGCTCATGCGTTGCGGCGAAAACAGCGGGTCTTCGCTGCGCTGCCCGGTGGCCAGGCTGCTGAAGCTGAACGACTCGCCCCACAGGCTGAAGGGTTGCAGGTAGCTGACCGTGGCGGTGTATTTGCGGTAGCGCGAGTTCGGTTGGCGACGGCCTGCTGGGTCACGCTCGTCTTGGGCCTGGGCGTCGAGCAGGCCGATGCCGCTTTGCATGCCCAGGTCCAGGTTGACGAAGGCACTGCCGATGCGCCGCCCGTGGTTGACGCCCAGTTGCAGTTCGCTGAGGCGGTTGCTGCTGGGCGCGGTGCGCACGTCGAGGATGTAGTTGTTGGTGCGCAGGTGCGCCAGGCCGACGTTGACCGAGGTCTTGCTGACGTCATCGCGGTGGATCACACGCTCGGCGCGCAGTTGGTGGTTCTGGTTGTCGCCGTCCTGCTTGTATTTGAAGCCGTCGGCGATGCCGTAGGTGCGGTAGTCGCTCTCGCTGTAGGTGTAGCTGAAGTTCCACCAGCCCCAGGGCACGTTGTAGTAAAGCATGGTGTTTTTCGAGGTTTTCTGATGGTCGCTGATGGCGTCGTGGCCGCCGCGCAGCATCAGTTGGTCGCCAAGGCCGAGGGGGCTGTCCCACTCCAGGCCAGCGCCCCATTGCTGTTCGCCGGTGCTTTTCTGCCCGTCGTTGTTGCGCGACAGGCTGGCGCGCCAGGGCTTTTGCGCGGTGTTCTTGACCACCACGTCGCTACCGCCGATCTGCTTGCCGGGGGTGAGCTCCATCTGCGCTTGTTTGGACGGCAGGCGGTTGAGCTGGTCCACCAGTTGCTCGATTTCACGCAGGTTCAGCGCTTCGCCGACCTTGCCGGGAAAGGCCATGGCCAGTTCGCGGTCGGTCACTGTGCTGCCTTCGGCGCTCCGCAGGGCTTCGAGCTTGCCTTCCACCACCAGCACTTGCAGGTGGCCGGTGGAAAGGTCCTGTTGCGGCAGGTAGGCACGGCTGGTAACGCGGCCTTTGCCGAGGTAGTAGTCGGTGATGGTTTTGAGCAAATCGTTAAGCTGCGACACGCCCAGGCATTGGCCGATGTAGGGCTTGAGCAGGCGCTCGCGCTCGGGCGCCGGCAGGCTGTCGGCACCTTTGAGTTCGATGGTTTTGATCGGGAAGCACCGAGTGTCGGCAGGGCTTGCCGGGGCTTGGGGCTTTTCCGCTTTGCCGGGCAGGTCCTGAAGCTCCTGGAGGCGCCGCTGCTGCTCTTCGAGCAGGCGATTCTGCCGGTCACGGATCAAGTCCTGATCGCCAGGCGTGGGGGCGGCGGATGCACTGTTCAGGCTCAGGCAGGTGAGCAGGAACGTGCAGAGAAGAAACCGAGTCCGTGGCAATAACGAAGACATGTTCGATCCATCGAAAATCAAGGGCCGCGAAACTAACATCGAACTTCCAGCTAGCCTAGAAACGGGCGAAGTTGGGCCGTTCGCTGAAATAGTCTTCAAGCTATTGATTAATAAATATAAATTTTCATCAAAAGGGCTGAGCCTTTTCAACGGAAGTGATTATTCCGACAAGTGGCAGCGATTTTGATGGCAATTCGACGAAGGGTTTTTTGATTGCCATTATTTAGCCATCAAGTTTCGTCGAGTTAGGTTAGTACCGAGAAAAGGAGAAAAGTTCGCGGGGGTTTTGTGAATTGGATCCCATTTATCGGAATTCCAAGGAGAGGGTTGAACCACTGCAATCTAAAGGGTGGGAAATAACCAATGTGGGAGCAAGCCCCCTCCCACATTGGGTAGTCGCAGCATTGAGGATGTCAGCCAATGCCTTTGTCTTTGTCGGCGCCGGGTACCAGGGTCAGTCCAGGGCGTTCGACGTCGCGGGAGACGTGGGACTTCACCTCTTCGACGCCGCCCTCTTCATCGTTGTGGATCACCAGCACGCCAGGGCGGCGCAGTTGTTCCAGGTCGCCATCGCCCAGGTTGAAGCTTTCACTCAGGTGCTTGTCGCTCAGGGCATTGGCCTCTGCGCGGCGCTGGGCAAACTGGCGGCCGCGGCGCTGTTGATAGCGCGCCCAGCCGATCAGGATCAACGCGTTGAACAAGGCGATCCACAGGTAGATCTGCAAGGTGTTGAGCGCGGCAAAGATCGGCGCCTCGATGCGTGGGCCGCCATGGGTCTCGAGCATGGCGCCGATGCCACGTGCCAGCAGCCAGACCAGCCCGCCCCAGGCCAGCAGGGTCAGCAACACATCGATGATCCACATCACAGGGCTCTGGCGAGTTCTGACCAGTTTCATGCTCACGCCTCCTCTTGGGCAGGTTTGATGCCACGGTCCGGGCTGACCCAGCGTGCGCGTTTTTGATGCTGGTTGAACAACACCTTGGGAAAGCTCACCAGCGTGGTGAACAGGCTCACCAGCCAGAACACCATCGGGTACCACACGGTCCAGAACAGGGTTTTCCACAGGTCTTTTTCGTAGCGCCGGTCGATCAGGATGCTGACCGCAAACTGCAGCAGGCACACCATCGCCAGCACCAGGCCGGTAAACGCGGGTGGCACCAACGAGTCCACGGTAATCGCCGCCGGCAGCGTGACGAATTTACCCACGGCCCAGAAGATCACCGACAGCAGGAAGGTGAAGGCCCAACCGGTGGACAGGCAGTATTCGAACAGCAGCGGCCACAGGTAGCGATGGCGCCATTGCCAGATGCCGCGAATATTCTTGAACAGCACTTCGGCGCCACCCTGGGCCCAGCGCAGGCGCTGTTTCCACAGGCCGCCGACGGTCTCGGGCATGAGGATCCAACACAGGGCACGCGGCTCGTAGAAGATCGACCAATGATCCAGTTGCAGCTTCCAACTGACATCGATGTCTTCGGTGATCATGTCGGTGCTCCAGTAGTCGATGCGGTCCAGCGCCTTCTTGCGAAACGCCACCACCACACCCGAGACCGTGAAGATCCGTCCGAACACCCGCTGGGTGCGCTTGATCAAGCCGATGATCGAGGAGAACTCGCCGACCTGCACCCGGCCGATCAGGGTGGAACGGGTACGGATGCGCGGGTTGCCGGTGACGGCGCCCAGGCGCGGGTTGTCGAGCATCGGCGCGACCATGTAGGCCGCCGCGTTCTTGTCGAGCAACGCATCGCCGTCGATGCACACCAGGTATTCGCTGCGGGCGGCCACCGCACCCATGCGCAGGGCCACGGCCTTGCCCTGGTTCTGCGCCAGGTGCAGCACGCGCAGGCGTGGGTGTTGCAGTGCCAGGGCATCGAGTACCGCTGCGGTGTTGTCGCTGGAGCCGTCGTTGACCGCGATCACTTCGATGTTTGGGTACACCTGGGCCAACGCGGCCGCCATCGTGTCAGCGACGTTATCGCCTTCGTTGTAGCAAGGGATGATGATCGAAATCAGCGGGTTACCGGCCAGGGTCGGCGCCGGGGTGTCTTCCTCCCACGGCCAATGGCGCTCCCAGTGCAGCCAGAAGTACAAGCCGCCGGCGATCCACAGCGCCGACATGAACAGCGGGTAGAAGAACACGAAGTCCATCAGAAACTGCCCGGTGATCAGGAAGATCAGGCCCAGAGGCAAGCCCAATACCAGCGCCAACACGAATAGAGCCAGGATTCTGTCGAACATGATCAAGGATTCCATTGGTTGGAGAGGGCCGGACGTATCGTCTTCAAGTCCGGGGAGTTTTCCAGGAAGTTGTCCGGGTAGTAGCCGAAACTGGTGACGCCCTGGCGTTTGAGTACACCCATCCACTCTGCCAATTGCTCAGCGCTGATATCCGGCGCGGCCTGGGTGCGCCAGTCTTTGGCTTGCAGTTCGAAGACGGTCTTTTCCAGTGCGCCGGGGCGTGCCTTGACCGTGGCCACCAGCTTTTCCAGCCAGGCATTGGAGTCTTTCAGCGACTGGCCTTCCATCAGCGGCATGGCCATGGGCGCCGTCCAGTCGTAGGTCTTGAGGAAATCATCGAGGTTCTGCGCAAACCAGGCTTCGCTGCCGGGGTTGAGCATCGGCTCGGCGAAGATATTGCGAGCGGTGAGGATCTGCGGGCCGCGAATGGCGCGCACCTTCACGGTCAGCTCGTTGGTGAAATCAGTCAGGTAGCGGCTCTTGAAGCGAGTCCAACGCTGCATCACCGCAGGGTCGGCACGCAGCGCAGCGATATTGTCCGGCAAGCCCTGGGCAGCATAGGCCTTGAGTGCGGCGGGGCTAGCGTCTTCAAAGTCGCTTAGCAGCGCATCGTCGTGATACAGCACGCCGTCGATGGCACTGTTGCTGGTACGCGCCAGGTCTTCGTAGATCTCGCCGATGAGCTGCCGCACTTTCGGATCAAAGGGCGACAGGCGCTTGTATTGATCCGGATCGGTAGCAACCTTGCCGGTCTGCGGGTCCCAGCGGGTCACGCGTGGCAGCTTGGGGTCGAGGGCAAAACTGAGCACCGGCATCCACGCAAACACGCTGGCGTGGGCACGGGTATGCAACTGCCAGGAAACGCGGTTGAACAGGTCGGCGCGCATCGGCAGGTGGCGGTTGGGGAAGTACACCGAATGCACCAGGCCATCACCCTTGGGGTCGGCGTAGGCTTGCAGGAACACCGTGACGGCGCCCATGTCCACCACGCGCTGCACCAGCACATCGAGGTTGTGCGCCTGTTGAACCGGGTCGGGGTCATAGACCTGATCCAGGTCCACATGCACGACGCGCAACGGTGCCTTGGCCTGAACCGAAACCATGCTGCTGGCGAAGTGCTCACCATCCGGGTCGGAGGCCACCAAAAAGCGCGGACTGTTCATCAGCTTGTTGGAATCATCCAAACCGTCATCCAGCGTAAGCGCCATCTCATAGCCGTGCTCACCGACCACGGCCAGGGTGGTGCCATCGGCCGCGCCATACGGCCACACCCATACCCGTGGAGCCTTGCCAGTGACGGTACGGATTTTATTGGAGATGGCTGCTACGTCAGTACGCATCCGCGCCTGGAACTGCGCTTCGGTTTCATAGCGGCCGGTCGCCGGGTCATAGCGGCGCGTGGTGGCCGCCGGTTCGAGGTTGCCTTGGGGATTGGCGAGTATGCCTTTGTGATTGGCGTCGGTATGGGCGGCGATTTCCACCAGGCCCGATCGGGACACTTCACGAATCTGCTGCCAGGTCAGGAAGTCGCCCCGTGGGCGCGGTGTACCGGCGAAGTCCACCGGCTGGTTCAGCGGCGTGTCGATCCAACTGCCCACTGGCGCCAGCACGGCCGGCCAATTGTAGGCCCGCAGGATCGGCATCACACGGGTGTAGAAGCTGGAATAGCCGTCATCGAAGCTGAGCATCACGGCCTTGGGCGGCAGTGTCGGCCCGCCCCGGCGCGCAGCAAGGACTTGATCCACGCTGACCGCCTGGTAACCGTTCTCGCGCAGCCAGGCCAATTGCTCGATCAAGCGCTCGGTACGCACCGCCACCACGGCCTGGTCAGGGTCGTTGTCCGAGACGTCGTGGTAGGCAATGCCCAGGAAATGGTTCTTCGGCCACGGCGCTTCGCTGGCCAGTGTCGGCCGCTCGGCAGGTGGAACGAATGGCGCGGGTTGCTGGGCGCATGCGGCGGCCAGCATTACACCCAGGACCAGAAAAAAACGACTGAGGAGGGTCATGGTCAGGCTCTTCTAGAAACGGTAAGTGAGGTCCAGGAGCAGGCGCAGATCGCGTTCGCGCTCGCCGTCGTAAGGTCGGCTGACCAGGCTCAGGTTGGCGCCGGCTTCCAGCACGTCATTCCAGCGAAAGCGTTGGCCGTACCCGATCAAGCCGACGCCGCCGGTGGAGTAATCCTTTTGGCTATAGGTACCCGCACCGAGCTGGAACTGCTGACTCCACTGGGTTTCGTAGCGGTGATAAAGCACATGGTTGACGTTGACGGTAGGCAACACGCTGAAGTCGGACTTGGGGTTGAAGTAGATCGTGTCTTCCTTGCTGTTGCGGCTGGCACCGACTTCCAGGCCCAGCTCTACTTGCACTTTGGGCGAGCTGTAGATGCCTTCGCGGCCGGTGAGCAAGGCTTCGACGCGGTCGTTGCCATCGCTGAAATGCGACGGGCTGACGGCCAGTTTCCACTCGCGGCTTTCGTTGGCGCGCCAGCGGATAAAACCGCTGCCGCCGTTGGCCGTGACACCTTCATTCAACGCTCGCAACGGTGTGGTGTTGAGCAGGTAGCCAAGGCTGCCGCCGTACTGCCAGTGGTCGTTGATGTCGCGGGCGATCGACACGCTCGCGCCTTGTTTGGCGCCATCGCCATAAGAATGGTTGGACACTTCGGCTTCGATGGTCATGTCGCGGGTGCGCCGCTCCACGCCCACACGCTGCCAACGGTGATGGCCGGTACCTTCGGCGAAATCGGCAGTGCCGTAACCGACACCGGCGAACAGGCGCCAGTCCTCGTCGATGGGCGGGGTGTAGATCACGCTTTCTATGCCCCAGTCACGGCTACCCGACACCGCGCCGGCCTCTTGGTTGTTGCCGCCACCGAAGCTTTTGCCGGTGTAGGCTTCCACCCGCACTTCGGCCATGTCGTGCACGTCGCGCAAGCGTTTGAGGCGCTGTACCTGGCGGTTGTCCGGGGCGCGGGCAACGACGTCATCGGTGAGCAGGTCCAGTTGCCGCCATTCCTGCAGGTCCAACGCGGTGAAGCCTTGGGACATTTCCACCCCGATGTCACGGGGGCTCTGGTTTTCGGTCTCTTTGAGGGAGTCTTCAGCGCGTCTGGGCCATTCACGGGCACGGTACATTTCTGCCTGTGCCAAACGTACACCGATGCTGCCCGGAGCTTTGCTCCCCAGGTCTTCCAGCGCCTGTTCGCTGGCATTCAGGTCGGCGCCATAGGTACCGGCCTGGGCCGCCAATTGCTGGGCGTCCATCCATTCGTCGTTAGGGTTGCCGATAGGCAAACCCTTGAGTTCAACCCGAGGCTTTTCGGTGCTGGCCAACTGCGTGGCGACCGCACGCGCCTCATCCACCTGATCGTTTTCCAACAAGGCGTAGAACAGGGCGGTGCTGTCTTTGACATGATCACCGACGTCGGCATCCGCCGCAGTCAGCGCCTGGCGATACAGCGGCGCGGCTTTTTCCGGCAGGCGCTGGTCGAGGTAGGATGCGGCGACCCAGCGCACGGCGTAGGTCGGCAACTGCACGCCTTGGGCGGTGAGCACTTCGTATTCGCGAATCACCTCAGCGGTGCGTGCACGGGCCTTGAGTGCCCCAAGCCGGTCGATACGCCAGCGCACGACGTCGTCGTGGGCAGTGGCGTCCGGGGCCCAGCGGCTGATCAGCTTGTCGTAATCCTGCAAGGCGCGATCGGCGATGACGTAGCGTTCTTTTTCGGTACGCGTAGCGAACTCGGCCATGCGCACACGCTCGGCGGCAAGGTCGCCTTCCAGGCGGCGCTGGGTGACCGCGTCCACCAGGCCCGGGCGCTTGGCCGACAGGCGCAGGGCGGCTTCGGGCAAGCGCGCCTTTTGCAGGGCGACGATGTATTCACGGGCCACTTCCGGCTTGTCGCCGGCACGGATAAAGGCTTGGTCGAACTCGAACAAGGCGTCGTAATTCAAGCCGGCGCGTGTCAGCGCATAACCCAGGGCCATGCGGCGGTTCGGGTCATTGGGTTGCGCCGCCACCATCGTGCGCAAGCGTTGCACCGCTTCGTTGGCCTTGCCGCCATCGGCCTGGGTCAGGGCCTGGCCCAGTTGCAGGTCGACGTTATTCGGTTCACGCAGCAGCGCCTGGCGATAGACCGCTTCGGCCTGAGCCCATTGTTTTTGATTGCGATAGGTGCGCGCCACCGTGGCAAGTGCCTGGGTGGTGAGGTTGCGGTGCTTACCTTGTGCTTCGTACACCTTGAGCACTTCGTCGTCTTGCCCGGCCCAACCGGCAATCACCAGGTGGTCGCTGACCTGGCCTGGGGTTTGGCGTTCGGCAGACAGTTGGCGCAGTTGCGTCAACGCCGGCGTGAAGTGACCGTTGCGGGCCTGGATGATCAGGGCATCGTAGGCGGGATCGGCAAACGCAAGGCCAGGGGCCAGCAATTGGCTGCACAGGGCGGCCCCGATAAGCAGACGCAACCGGCCTGAAGCACTGTAGGGGAGGTTTCGCAGCATATCGTGAGCTTCCTTACACACGGAAAGCCCTAACGATAGATGGTCCTGAGCGAAACGCATCAGGGTGTCGGCGTCTCGGGACCCGACCTAGCTTTCCTGTAGGAACTATCTCTTAGCGACGTAGGGGGAAGTACAATTCAGAACAATTGTTCAGAATTGTGCGATCGCGATTTTTTGCCCTCACACAAAACGAATGTGGGAGCCGGGTTTGTGTGGGAGCCGGGCTTGCCCGCGATGCAGGCACCGCGGTCGTTCAGCCAGACCGGGGCGATGCTATCGCAGGCAAGCCTGCTCCCACACAAGCCTGCTCCCACATTTTTTTATTGCATTTTCAGCGCTTACTGGGCGCCGCTCACCGCACCGACTTTCGACATCACAAAGCCAATGAACTGCTCAACGGTCATCTTCTGGCCGTTGAAAGTCACTTCGTTGTTGGCGTAGTGCAGCTTGGAGACCACATCGGTACCCACCAGGGTTGCCAGTTGGGTGCCGACTGCCATGCCGCTGACCATCTCGGCCGCCATCTGCGATTGCTGCTCGATGGCTTTGGGGTCAGTCACGCCACCGACCTGCGCTTGCAGGGCAGCGACATCGCTGACCATCGGCTTGGACAGGGTCAGGTTGGCATCCAGCAGCGCAATCATCTGCTTGCCCAGTTCAACCGGCGGCAGCTCCATGGACGTTGGCTTGGCCAGGTCCACCACCAGGTTGAACTTGCTTTCGCCGTGGGTGGTTTTAAGCGACAGGTTTTCCACCGCCAGTTGCGGCTTGGCAGCCAGTACCTGGTTGACGTTGGCTTCGGCCAGTGCCTGCTCGGCTTCGGTCAATTGCAGCTCCGGCACCGGTTGGCCGGCAGCAGCCGCGGCTTGCACCGGTTGCATCTTGTCCTGGTAGAGCTTGGTCAGCACCAGCATCGCCGGGATATCGACGTTCTTCATGCTCACGGCCATGGCGGCCGAACCGACTGGTTTGCCCTGATAACCGATCTCGTCGATCTTGTAGTCGACGCGGCCGGCCAGGTTGTTGTCCTTGGCTTGGGTGGAGTCTTTCTGCTCGAAGCCCTTGAGGGTCAGCACGGCTTTCTGCGGGCCGAAGGTGACCTTGGTATCGGTCAGTTCCACGGTGTTCTGGCCGGTGTAGAAGCCAAAGGTGGATTTCTCCAGGTTGCTGGCAACAGTCAGGCCGGCCAGTTCCGCTTCGAACGGTGCGCCATTGGCATCGATTGCCGCGACCTTGAGGCTGTTCATGAAGCCATCAGCCTTGACCTTCTGGCCTTCGGCGCTGCTGTCGAATTCCAGGTTGGCGCCAGAGAAGCTCACCGAGGAGGTGTCGTCCTTGAACTCCAGCGGCAGCAATTCGATGTTGCCGCTGACCGAACGGCTGTAGCCGATGTTCGCCACGCCTTTGAGCGGCGACACGTCTTTGCTGGCGGCAAACCATTTTTCAGTGGTGGGGTTCTTTTCCAGTTCGTAGTGACTGGTGGCCATGACCGGCAACCACTTGAGGGTCACCAGGCGCGAGAACGGCAACGGGCCGTGCTCGATATGGTCGACGAACAGCAACTCAGGGTTCGGGTTGTCTTCGCCGAACACGCTGCCCTGGCCCTTGAGGCGATAGTGCGCTGTGCTGCTGAACACGCCACGGTCCAGAGACACCAACTCCAGAGCCACGCTGCCGTCGACGCCGGCCATGGAGGTCTGCAACTCTTTGTTGGCGTTCTGGATGGCGGTTTGCAGGACCGGCTCCAGTTGTTTACCGGTGTACCAGGCGCCGCCCGCACTGACGGCGCCGATGGCGACAACAAAACCCAAGAAAACAACTGCTGGCTTATTCATGAAGTGACCTGATCAAATCCTGTGAGAAGTGGGCTGTCTTCCTTGAACCCCGAAGGGGTTGGCTCAAGCCCGCCGAAAACGGGGGAAGATTAGCACTGGCGAGCGCAAACGGCCCAGCCTTTCAGAGGGATCAGTTCAGCAGGAGTTCAGGAGTACTCCAGCTCGATTTCGTCCAGCTGGTGATCAAAACTCTTCAAGCGGGCGGTCCAGGTGTACACCAACACCTCAAACTCGCGGTGGATCACGGCATTGCCGGGGGTGTCGGTCTTGGGGTCGCAAAAATCCAGTTGGTAGCGCTCGCGGGCCATTTGCGTGGCGACATCGGACAATTCCCGCGCGTTATCGAGCCAGTGCCTACCGTCTGCGACCTGTCGATCCAGCAGCACGCATTGTTTTTTCAGGACTTCGAGGCTTTTTTCCAGCGGCGTGCCGGTAAGGTCGCCCATGACCTCCTGGAAGGTGCGCCCCGGCTGCCAGTAGCTGCCCCAGAAATAGCGGTCGAATACGGTTTCGACGCGGCGCAGGGCAACCTTGGTGTCCCAGATCGCCACGCGGGTCTTGCCTTGTTCGAGGAGCTTTTTCTTCACTCGCTGGTTTTGATAAGACGCCCAGGCCACTACGCCGATGGACAGGGTGCCGATCACCAGGCAGGCGCTGTCCAGGAACACCATGGCCTTGTCGAGTTGATGGGCGAGCATGACACCGTAGAAATACGCGGCCGATAACAATACCAGTGCGAAAAGCACGCACCAGAAAGCGGGAGCATAAGGGTTTTTCATTATTGGAATCCCCATGAGCAAACGCGAGCTTTGTCGGGTGAGGCGTCACGGCGCCTCACCTGACAAAGCATAGCAATCACCTCACGGTTTGCCGGGTTTTACCCCTTGCGTTCGTCCGCTTTCCCAACCGCCGCCCAGGGCCAGGAACAGATCGATCTGGCTCATGGCAACCTGGGTGTTGGCCGCCGCCAATTGCGCGCGCATATCGGTGTAGGTGCGCGTGGCTTGCAGGTCGGCCAGGAACGATTCGCGGCCGGCCTGGAAGAAGCGATGGGTCTGGCCTGCGGCTTCTCGCGCCGACTGTTCGGCTTCGGCCAGGGCGTCGCGGCGCTGCAGCACCGCGGTGTATTGCGCCAGGCCGGTCTGGGTTTCGCGGATGGCGTTGAGCACCACGCCGTCGAAGTGGGCCAGGGCGCCCTGGGTCGCGGCTTCGGCTTCATGAATACGCGCACGGGCGCCGTTGGTCGGCACGGTCCAACTGATCATCGGGCCAAAGCCCCAGCGGTTGGTGGCCGGTGTGCCGAGGTTTTCCAGCAGGCCCACGGTGCCTACCGTGGCGCCGATGCTGATATCCGGATACAGCGCGCCGGTGGCCACGCCGATTCGTGCGGTCGCGGCAGCCAACTGGCGCTCAGCCTGGCGCACATCAGGGCGGCGTTTGAGCAGCGTGGCACCGTCGCCCACCGGCAGCAACTGGGCGATGTGTGGCAGCTCGGCGCAGGTGCCTGTGCCGGCCGGCAGTTGGTCTACGGGCTTGGCCAGCAGCATCGACAGGCGGAACAGCGCGGCCTGGCGCGAGGCTTCATAGCGCGGGATGTCGGCGCGCAGGGATTTGTATTGGGTTTGCGAGCGGGTCACCTGGGTTTCGTCGCCGCGCCCGGCATCCCGCAGGCGCTGGGTCAGCTTGGTGCTCTGCGCTTGCAGGTCGAGGGATTCGTTGGCAATCGCCAGCTCTTCGTTGGCCGCGCACACCTGGGTGTAGGAACGCACCACATCGGCCACCAGGGTGATGCGAGCGATATCCGCCGCCGCCTGGGTTGCATCGGCGCTGGCCTTGGCGCTTTCAATACCGCGCTGCAAGGTGCCGAACAGGTCGAACTGATAGGACGTGGTGATGCCGACGCTGCCGATGTTGCCGACCGGAACTTTGTCCGGCAGCAAAAATGCTTCGCCAGATTCCTGCAAGCGCTGGGCCTCGGCCTTGGCGCCGGCACTCCAGCCGCCGGCGGATTCGGCTTGCTGCACCTGGTAACGCGAACGCTGCAAGTTGGCGGCGGCCACGCGCAGGTCGGTGTTGGAGGCCATGGCCTGCTGCACCAGCTGGTCCAGGCGCGGGTCTTTATACAGCTTCCACCAATCGGCCGGCACCGGCGCCGAGACCACGTTGCTGCCCTCGCCCATGATCGGTCCTTGCAGGTCGCCACGGTTGACTGCGGCCTGTTCCGGCAGTTTGTAATCCGGGCCTACTACTTGGCAGGCAGACAGCAACAACCCCAGGGAAGCGGTTGCCAGGAGCCGCTTCATGGTTTGTCCCCGTCTTTAACTTCGTCGTCGATGATCGACACCGTCGCCGTGCGCCCGGCGATCATGCGAAAGTCCGCCGGCACATCGTCAAAGGCAATGCGCACGGGGATCCGCTGGGCCAGGCGCACCCAACTGAACGCCGGGTTGACGTTGGGCAGCAGGTTGGAGCCGCTGCTGCGGTCGCGGTCTTCGATACCGGCGACGATGCTCTGCACATGCCCGTGCAGGCGAGCGTTGTCGCCGATCACGCGGATATCCACGCCCATGCCGACGTGGATGCCGTCGAGCTTGGTCTCTTCGAAGTAGCCGTCGATGTGGAAGGAATTGCTGTCCACCACCGACAGTACCGGGCGCCCGGCGGTGACGAACTCCTGGGTACGCGGCGCGCGGTCGTTGACGTAGCCGTCCACGGGGCTGCGGATCACCGAGCGGTCGAGGTTGAGTTGGGCGGAGTCCACCGTCACTTGGGCTTCGGCCAGGGCGGACTGGGCGCGAGCCACGCGGGACTGGCTTTCTTCCAACTGCTCGCTGGGCACCAGGTTACCGAGGCCACGGTTACGCTTGTACTCGCGCTGGGCCTGGGCCAGGGTTTCCTGGCGGTCGGCCACGGCGGCCTGGGCTTGGCGCAGGGCCAGCTTGAAGCGGTCCTGATCGACGGCAAACAGCACCTGGCCTTTGGTCACCAACTGGTTGTCACGCACGTCCACCCGCTGGATCAGCCCGGAGACGTCCGGGGCGATCTGCACGATGTCGGCGCGGATGTGGCCGTCACGAGTCCAGGGGGCAAACATGTAGTACATGACCATGCGCCACACAACGACGACCGCGAAACTCACGATCAACAACGTCAGGACGACACGGCCGATAGTCAAAAAAGGTTTTTTCATGTCATCAGATATCGACTGAGTGAGTCCACCGCGCCCAGCAACAGCGCGTACAGCCCCACATTGAACAATGCCCGGTGCCAGACCAGGCGATAGAAGTGCATGCGCGTCAACAGCCCGTGCACCACCAGAAACAACACATAGGTAATGCCCATCAGCACCAGCAGCGTGGGCAGGAACACCCCGCTGATATCCAGATCACCGATCATAAAGGCGCTCCATCGGGTAGCGGCGCTTCCATTTCCGTGCCGCCAATGAATTCCACACCGGGCAACAACGCCAGGCGCAGGCCGGCCAAGGCGTGCAGCAGGTGCAGGCGGGTGTCGTCTTCGTCTTGCAGGCCCTGGCCGTTGAGGGCGCGACGCGTGCGGTCCAGGGTCATCAGCAGACCGCTGGGTGCGGGCAAGCGTTCACCGGCCTTGAGGCACGCTTTGAAGTACCCGCCCACCCCTTCCACCACCTGGTTGAGCAACACCCGTGGCACACCGAGGATGCGCGGCGAGTAGGCCAGCAGGTCGAGCAGGTTCAGCGCCACGCGCAGGTCGCGCAGGGCGCTGCCGGTGTCTTGGCCGGTAAGGGCCAGGCGCGGCAGGTGTTGCATCAGGCGGTCGAGCATTTGCGCGGCCATGTGCCGGTGTTCGTTCAGGGTTGCGGGCTCGGTCAGGCCAACGATGTCACGCCAGCTGAAACGGGTCAGGCGCTTGGCCGCCAGTTCGGCGCCGAAGGGCCGGGCGATCAAGGTCCACACAAATGCGAACAGCAGGCCCACGGGCCCGGCCAGGTTGACGTTGGCGAAGTTGAGAAAATCCGCGTCATAGGCGCCCTGGATGCTGATGAACGACGAGGTGTTCACCAGCGTCAGCAACATGCCCAGGTAGAATCGTGGCTGTACCGTGAGGGTGCCGATGCAGATAAACGGCACGGCAAAAGCCAGCACCAGCATGGGGAAATCGTGCAGGTTGGGCAGCACCAGAAACAGATACAGGCTGGCGAACAGCACCGACATGGCGGTCCAGAAAAAGAACCGGTAGATCTGCGGCGCCGGGTCGTCCATCGAAGCGAAGAAGCTGCAGGCGACGGCGGCCAGGATCACGGCGCTGCCGCCATCGGTCCAGCCCAGCAGGATCCACAGCACCGAGGCGACGATGATCGCGGTCACGGTGGAAAACGCCGAGTAGAACATCAGCCCACGGTCTAGAAATGGCGTGAGCCGGCCCAGGCGCCAGTGGCGGTAGACGGCGCGCCAGGTGTCCTGGCTTTCGCACTGGATGGCGGCTTGCAGGCTGCGACAGTCTTGCCACAAGTCGACCCATTCGCCGAGGCGGTACAGGGCGTTGGAGAACAGCAACGTGTGGCGGTCATCCAGCGCTTCGCCCTGGGGTTGGGCGGCGTCGATCTGGTCACGCAGCACACGCCAGCGTTCCAGGGGCGCTTGTTCAGTGGTGCTTTGCAGCCAGGCGTTGGCTTCCTCCAGCAACGGTTTGAGCCGGTCGAGAAACTCCGGTGCGCGATGCTCGATGGCGTACACCGCGTCATCCAGCGCGTCGATTACCGGCAGCAGATGAATCATGCGCCCGCGCAGTTCTTTGGTGTTGCGCACCGTTTGCGGCCGCGCGCCTTCGTGGGGCAACTGGCCGATCATCAACTCAAGGGTGTTGAAGGTGGCAACCATGCCGCCGCGCAGGTTGCTGACCGCTTCAGGGTCAATCTGGCGGGTGAGGAAGCGTTGGCTATAGACCTGAGCATCGCTGAACCACTTGGCCACCGAGCCATCGAACACCGGCATCAGGCGCCGTGGCCAGAACATTGCGCCCACCACCGCTGCGACCGCGATGCCAAGGAAGATTTCTTCGGTACGCGCTTCAGCCACGTCCCACACCGCCAGGGGGTTATCCACCACTGGCAGGGCGATCAGCGGCAAGGTATAGCCGGCCAGCATCAGGGCGTAATTATTGGCCGTGCGCAGGTGCATGGAGAGGAACAGCAAGGTGCCCGTCCATAACGCGATCACCACCACCAGCAGGTAAGGCGACTGCACGAACATCGGCACAAACAGCACCGCCGCCGCTGCGCCCATAAAGGTGCCAATGGCGCGGTACAAAGCCTTGGAACTGGTGGGCCCGACAAACGGGCTGGAGACGATATACACGGTAGCCATCGCCCAGTACGGACGCGGCATTTGCATCAGCATGGCGATGTACAGCGCAATCATCGACGCGGCGAACGTGCGGACCCCGTAGAACCAGTCGCGGGCGGGCGGGAAACCGGTAAAAAATCCGTTCAAGGCGCCACAGCCTCGGCCGCTTCGAAGGCGCGCAGCACGCGCAGTGCGGCTTCCAGGTCGGTGGGCGCGATATCCACAAGGACTTCCTTGCGCAGGCGAACCAGTTGGGCTTCTACCGCCTGCACCAGTTCACGGCCGCGCTCGGTGAGGCTCAGGGCCTTGGCGCGACGGTCGTGGATGTCTTCGGTGCGGCATACGTAGCCGTCGCCGCACAGCCGATCGAGCAGGCGCACCAGTGACGGGCTCTCCATGCCGGAGGCCTGGGCTACTTTGACCTGGTGCACACCGTCACCCAGGCGGCCGATCATCAACAACGGCACGGCGCAGGCTTCGGAGATGCCATAGCTCACCAGCGTGGTCTGGCAGATCTTGCGCCAGTTACGGGCGCCCACCACCATGCTGCTGCTCAGGTTCATCTGAAGTTGTTCGAGGGATTGGGACACTGGATAGTTCGCATACAGTTAGTTTGCTAACTATTAATATGGTGGAGGGGCGAGTCTTCGTCAAGTTTTGAAACAATTTCTCGATGGATGGAGCGATTCAGCGGCCACACCGCCGGGCGAATGTGGGAGGGGCTTGCTCCCGATTGCGATGGGCCAGCCACAGATGCATTTACTGACACGCCCTCATCGGGAGCAAGCCCCCTCCCACATTTGGATCAGCGTCGGATGCCCGGGCTATTTTTCAGCCCAAGGGACTGATGGAGATGGGCATAACCAACCAAAGACATCGCGTAACCTCAGAAAAAGCTCACTGAAGCGATTAAAGCCCAGATTTTTTCAAGTTTTAGCGTAACGGCTAAGTTTTTTACACCCCTCGCCCACCCCGCAACATCAGGTTCAACTCATCCACCACCTCCGCCCAATCCGCATCCTCCAGAATTTCCTCACGCAAAAACGCCTTCTGGCTATCTGTCCAGAAGAACGCCTCCGCCAATTTCAACTCCGGCTTGAGCGGCGAATGAGCGGCCACAAACTGATCAATGCTGACCGGGTCATCTTCCAACCCAAGCTGTTTGAACAATGACGGCAAGCTATGCACTGGCGATTCCATGATGAACTCCTGAGGGTGAAGGGTTAACCGAGTCTAGCGGCAACCCTCGGGCTGCGGTGCTGGCACGTTGCACAGCACGAACAGACGCGCCCGCGCGCCACCGCCGTCCTGGCGACTGAGTTCGTGCCAGCCTTGCGGCAGCGGGGCAAAGTCGTCGGGGGCTTCGTTGCTGCTGATCAGCCATACGCGCCGGGTGGTGGCCGGCAACGCCGATAGACGGTCGAGATAGATTCGCCCGCCATCCTGATCCACCAGCGTGCCGAAGCCATAGGCATTCGGTCGTGTCGAGGTGCCGTCGGGTTTTGGCGGGGTGTAGAGCTGAAGTTGCGCGTCGGTCTGGTCGTAATACACGTAGCTCAGATACCACATCATGTCGCTGAGGACGATGCGGTCGTCTTCCTGGTAATTGCGATTGACGAACTCCACCGGCACGTTGAATTGGTCGTGCTCATCTACCTCGAAGTTGTTCTTCAGGCCCAGCAGTTCCATGCCCACAAACAGCACCCACAGCGCTGCGCCCAGCCATGACAAGCGTGACGGCAAGCGGTCGATGGCAAGCGCCAGGACGATCGGCAAACCCAGGGCATACACCGTGAGGTAGCGCTCGATAAAGACCGGCGAGATAAACGACACGCCATACACCAACAGCAACGGCAACAAGAAAAACAACGCCGGCAAACGCGCTGCCGGGTGGCGCCAGGCCGTCATCCACACCACCGCGACCAGCAGCAGCGGAAATATCCAGAACAGCGGCGCCCACAAGTCAGCGCCGTCATCCTGCAACACGAACTGCCAGATCATCGAGGGCACAGACAGCAGGTTGACCGGCTCTTCCCAGCCGATGTCGCCGCCCACCTTGAGCTGGTCGACATGCTGCACCAGGTCCAACAGGTTCGGTAGCCAAGGCAGGTACAACAACACGATCGCCACGTTGGCCGCCCACCATGCAGGCCGCGTTATCAAACGTTGGCCTGGCGCCTGCATTCCCAGATAAGCCCAATGCACCAGCACGCACAGCGCGGTGAAGTAATGCGTGTAAAAACCGGCACTCATCAACAGCACATAGACGGCCAGGTAACGCGTGCGCTCGGGCTGACGCATCCAGTACACCAGCGCCAGCGTGGCGCCCAGCAGCCACACGCCCAGCAGCGAATACATGCGCACTTCCTGGCTGTAGCGCACCGCCGTCGGCAACAGCGCCAGCAGGATGCCCGCCAGCACCGCCGCGCGCCGGGTGGACAGTTGCCGCGTCAGCCAGATGCCCAAGCCAACCACGGCTACGCCTGGCAGCGCGCTCATGCTGCGAATGGACCCGATGCTGTCGCCGAACACTTCGATCCAGCCGCGCAGCAGGAAGAAATACAGCGGCGGATGCACATCATGGGCCGCGTGAAACCACAGGTCGGCCATGGCGTATTCACTGAGCAGCAGGCTCGACCCTTCATCGCCCCAGATTGCCGCCGAGGTGAGGTGGTAAAACCGCAGGGCCATGGCCAGCGCCAGGATCGGTACCCACCAGAGACGGCTGAGCCGACCAGCACCTTGCCAGGTCAGGCGCTGCAAGGCTGGCAGCGCTCCGGCTTTTTCGTTTTGCTCAACCACAGACCGACGCACTTCAATACCCCTGGCATTAGCTCGCTTGCCTGAGCGCAAACACCGCCACTCTAGGACAAAAGCCCAGGCTTCGCCGCTGGAATCGGACAAATCGGTATTTTGCGTAGGACCTCACCGAAGCACCGCTCAGAACAGGCTATTATTGGGGCCCTCCAAGGACTCAGGATCAAGGACACGTCATGCGCATCGGTTTTTTGTCACCTCTGGCACTGGCCCTGCTGGCCGGTATTTCCCTACAGGCCCAGGCCAGTTCCGACGATTCATGCTACCCCGACTGGCGCGTCTCGCGTGACAGCCTCGAACCGTGCAGCAACCAGCCCTTTCTCAGCCCGGGCAACGACAGCCGGGTCAACCTGCGCCTGTTGCTGGCCGACAAAAAAGCCGCGCCGCTGACGCCCAATGCCTTGGGCGAAGACGATTTGGCCCAGGGTTTCGGCCCGGTGCCGTTTCCGGTGTATCGCCTGGTGCCGGTGCCGGCCGCGAATGATGAGCCCGATAACAAAGCGGACGATTCACGCACGGCCGAACTCGACACCCTGCTCCAACCGCTGGGCATCAAGCGCGAGGAATACAAGACTGCCGGTGAAGCGTTCCTGAATGGCGAAGGCAGCCGCTGCCGCAGCAACAGCGATGACAGCGCCACGGCGTTTATCAGTCAGGTGATCAAAGCCGATATGCCGCCAGCCGAGCGCGACGTGCTGGTGAAAGCGCGGTTGCAGTTGCTGACCGCCTGTGACTTCACAGGCCAGGTGGTGGACGCGCAGTTGACGCCCTCGGCCAATGCCCAGCTGTTTCGCACTTATCTGCAGGCCGCCGCCGATTTCTACGGCGGTCGCTTCGTTTACGCCGAGCGCGGTTTCGCCGCCGCCTCGACCAGCGAGGTGCCCTGGCTGAAAGAAACCGCGCTGTACATGACCGCACGCACCTCGTTGAACCGGGCCCAGGCCGAAGCCTTCGATGAGTACGGTATGCCGCAACGCGAGCATGTGGATAAGTCTGCCTTGAGCGACGCCGAAGAAGGCTTTCTCGGTTACCTGAAACATTATCCACAAGGCGATTACGTTGCATCCGCCCGTGGCCTGTTGCGCCGCGTGCACTGGCTGGCCAACGACAACGCCAAGCTCGCCGAAGACTTCACCTGGCAATTTACCGAGGCCACTGACGGCCAGCGTAACGTGAGCGTCGACGAGTTGGTTGAAGAAGCCGACCTCAAGTTGCTCATGGTCGGCAACAACTCGGCGAACAGCCCGATGCTGCAAGTGGTCAGCGACCTGATGGCGATGCGCGCCCATACGCCGCCGCTGTTGAGCCGCGAAGACCTCGACAAGCAAAAGGGCACATTCGCCAACGAACCGGCGTTGTTCGACTACCTGCAAGCGGCGTACGCCCTGTACGTCGAGCATCAACCTGATGCTGCCCTCAAGCATCTGCCTGCGGACGTGCCGTCGAACCTCGACTACTTTGCCTTCAGCCAGCAGACCTTGCGCGCCTTGGCACTGGAGGCCAAGCAGGATTGGAAGGGCGCCGAGAGCCTGTGGCTGCAAATGCTACCGCTGGCCAAGCAACCGCTGCAACGCGATCAACTGGAGCTGGCCCTGGCGATGAACTATGAGCGCAGCGGCCAACTGGCCAAGGTGTTCGCAACCGACTCGCCGATCAGCGCCAAGCAAGTGCGCTACATCCTGCTGCGCAACGTCGCCGGGCCCGACCTGCTGCGCCAGCAGATCGCCAACGCCAGCGACCCGACCGAACGCCAGAGCGCGCAATTCGTGCTGCTCTACAAAGACCTGCTGCACCGCCAATTCGCGACCTTTGCCGACGACCTAAAGCAGGCCTCGTTCTCCGAAGAAAAACTCGGTACCAGCCTGGGCTACACCTACACCAGTGGCCAAACCCTGAAGCTGTTCCAGTGGAACGGTGACAAGGCCGAATCCGGCTACGCCTGCCCAAGCATCGCGCAAACCGCCGCGACCTTGCAGGAGGATGCAAAAAACCCGCACGCCTTGAACTGCTTCGGTGAATTCATCCTGCGCAACGGCCTGGACGGTATGCCGTTGGAGCAACCCCGCGCCGCCGGCAGCCTGGGCAGCACCGCCTCGCAGTTCAAGGGTGAAACCTTCTCGCGCCTGGACGGCTACAAACAGGTGATCGCCAACGCCAAAGCACCGAAAACCGACAAGGCGTACGCGTTGTTCCGCGCCATCAACTGCTACGCGCCGGCCGGTTACAACAGCTGCGGGGGTGAAGACGTCGCGCCCGCGGTGCGCAAAGCCTGGTTCCGCCAGCTCAAGACCGGTTTTGCCGATACCCAGTGGGGCAAATCGCTGCAGTACTACTGGTGAAGTCGCTGTGGCTGGGCTTGTTGTTGCTGGCAAGCCCGGCTTTCGGCGCCGTCGACGCCCGCGACTATGACGCTTTCTGGCTGTGGAGTGGTGTCACGCCTCAACCTGTGATCAAGCAGGCAAAAACCCTGTACATCCTGCAAGGCCAGATCAACTCCACACGCCGCGCGCCCCAGCGCGGCGTGCAATTGATCGCCCAAGGCATCAGCGTACCGCGCCTGACCCAAGGCGAAATCTGGGTGGTCTATCGCGCCCACACCTTGCACTGGCCGGAACAGGTCTACACCCAACTGCTCGGCCAGGTGCAACGCTGGCGCGACGCGGGTAACCCTGTGATCGGCATCCAGATCGACTTTGACGCCCGCACCCAGTACCTGCACGAATACGCTGATTTTCTGCGCGACCTGCGCCGGCGTCTGCCTGCCGACCTGCGGTTAAGCATCACCGGCCTGATGGACTGGAGCAGCAACGCCGACCCGGCCGCCATCGCCCAGCTCAAAGGCGTGGTGGACGAAGTGGTGGTGCAGACGTATCAGGGGCGGCACAGCATCCCGGATTACGCGGCGTACCTGCCACGGATGAACCGAATGGGAGTTCCGTTCAAGATCGGTTTGATTCAAGGCGGCGAGTGGGAGGCGCCAGGGTATTTGCAAGGGAATGAGTGGTTTCGGGGGTATGTGGTGTTTTTGCAGAACCCTTGAATCTTCCAAACATTGAAAAAACCGTCTATCAAACCGGTTTTTTTTGAGTGTGGCCTTAGCGGCTTGGATGATATAAGTTGCCCTTACTGCTTTAAGGGGTGATATATCATGCATGAAACAGGCAAGCCATACCCCCACAAAGGGTATATCTCAGAGAGAAGCGCTGAACTGATGAGAGGTATCGGGAACGGTATCGAAATAGCCCGCATTCGTCGCCGGTTGAAAATCTCGACCATATGCAGCCGGGCGGGCATTACACGACAGACGTATCAGCGGCTGAGACAGGGCGAGGCCGGCGTATCCCTCGGCGTGCTGATGAATGTGCTTAGCGCGATGGACCTGGAAGAAGGTATGGCGAGCATTGCGTCACCAGAACTTGACCAGGTTGGGATTACCATGAGCCTGGCCCGTGAGCCTGAGCGAATTCGCACTGAAGGAGAACCCGATGTCCTGGAAGCCGATTGGTAATACCTTCGTCTTTTCAGCTCACTGCGTCGGTGACCCGGTTCCAGTTGGCGAAGTGGCCATGCATGGGAATGGATTCGTTTTTCGCTACGCTAACAGTTGGCTCACGAAGGTAATGTGCTGATCGGCAATAGCGACGACCACCTGAAACAAACCGGACTGCTATTGACCAGCGCTTCGGGCTATTCCCTTGCACCAGTATTTGACGTGTTGCCTCACCCCACGCAACTAGGCTTGCAGGCGTTGATCATCGGGAATGAGGGCAGGGTATCGTCTGTCAGCAACTTGCTGAGTACGCCTGAACGCTTTGGGTTGGGCGCGGAGGAAGCAAGGTCCATCGTCAAGGATATGTATGCCGTCGTGCGAGAAGCCTCCGGCTTTTTCGAAGCGGCAGGCTGTAGCGGTGCCGATGTGCGCATGCTTTCCAATGTGTGTACACGATTTGCAGCGGACCTGGTGTAGGGTCAAAGATCTCGGGCGGCAACAGAGCGCACCTTTGACGGGTGCGCGCCGCGGCAAATATCACGTAAACGCTTAGTTACCAATCGTACGTCAGGCTCGATACCACCGTGCGCCCTTCCCCGTAGTAGCAATCCAGATCACTGGTGCACTGCGAGACGTAGGTCTTGTTGGTGAGGTTCTGCACGTTCATCGCCAGTTTCACGCCTTTGAGCTTGAGCGGCGAGGCGCCCAGGTCGTAGCTCAGGCTCGCATCGTAGACGCTGTAGGACGGTACGTTGAAGGCACCCTCGTAGTAGTCGCCCAGGCTTTGACGGGCATAGCGCACGCCGAGGCCCGCACCCAGGCCAGCCAGCGGTGTGTCACCCAACACGGTGTAGTTGACCCACATCGAGGCGGTGAGCGGGGAAATGCCGGCCGGGTGGCGACCTTGGCGGCCGTCGTTGTCCTTGGTGTACTTGATGTCATTGCGCGACGCCGAGGCAACCACTTCCCAGGCGTCACTCAAGACGGCCTTGGCTTCCAGTTCAACACCCCGCGAGCGCATCGCACCGCTTTGGGTACTGAAGGTGGTGTCTACCGGGTTGGTGGTCAGCACATTGTCCTGGTCCAGTTGGTAAACAGAGGCTTGGATAAAACTCTTTTGGCCAGGTGGCTGGTACTTCACGCCCACTTCGTATTGTTTGCCGGTGGACGGCTCAAACGGTTTTCGATTCGCATCGGTGCCGGCCAGCGGCAAGAAGGACTCTGAATAGCTGACGAAGGGCGATATGCCGTTATCGAACAGATACACCAGGCCAGCACGGCCAGTGAAGGCCTGGTCTTTACTGGCGAAGCGCGTGTCCTGGATCGGTTCTTTGTTCACCACATTGGCCCAGTCGTAGCGGCCACCGAGTACCAGCACCCATTTATCCAGCTTGATCTGGTCCTGCAGATACAGGCCGGTCTGGGTGATCGTGCGGTCCCAGCGGTACGGTTGGCCGAAATTCAGGCGCTGGCCGTACACCGGCTTGAACAGGTCGATAACCGGTGGGTTACGGTCATACAAGCCATGAAACTGCGAGTTGGAATGGTAGTAGTCCAGGCCAGCGATGAAGGTATGGGACAACGCGCCCGTGTCGAATTCAGCCTGGGCGATGCTGTCCACGCCGAACACTTTATTGGTCTGCGACCAGTCCACGCCGAAGCGCTGCAGATAGCGTTGGTCCTGCACCCCAGTGTTTGGGTTGGCGACAAAGCGGTAGCCGTGCAACGGCGCGGTGTAGCGGTCGTCGACCTCGGCGTAGCGCGCGTTTTGCTTGAGGGTCCAGACGTCGTTGAGGCGATGGGAAAGCTCGTAGCCCAACACGTATTGCTCGCGGTTGTATTGGTTGACGCCCGGCTCGCCGATAAACACATCGCGCTTGATCTTGCCGTTGGGGTTGTCCCACAGCGTGCCAGACGCCGGCAAGCCTTGGGCTTCGGGCACGCCTTTGTCTTTCTGGTACTGGGCGAACAGGGTCAGGCTGGTGTCGTCGTTGGGCCGCCAGGTGAGGCTGGGGGCGATGAACTGGCGCTTGTTTTCGACGTAGTTGATTTCGTCTTGCGCGTCGTTGGCCAGCCCGGTCAGGCGGTAGAGCAACTGCCCCTCCTCGTCCAGCGGGCCGCTCAGGTCGATGGCCGCGCTTTTGTGTTCGTAGGTGCCAGCCTCCAGCACCACTTGGTGTATCGGGGTTTCGCTGGGGCGCTTGCTGACCATATTGACGATGCCGCCCGGCTGGTTCTGGCCGTAAAGCACAGACGCCGGGCCCTTGAGCACTTCGATGCGCTCCAGGGAATACGGCTCGATCTGCAACGCGCCCCCGGTGCTGCCTCCGCCGTAGGGCAAGTGCAAGCCGTCCAGATACAGCGGCGTGGGCGCGAAACCCCGGGAAGTCGGCTCATCGAACAACTTGACCCGGTCTGCAAAGCCGCCGGCACTCATGCCGGGTGTGTAAAGCAACGCCTGAGTGACACTCTGGGCGCCACGGGCCTTGATCTCGGCTGCGGTGATCACGTTGATCGTCTGGGGGATTTCCACCAGCGCCGAGTCGGTCTTGCTGCCGGAGGCGCTGCGCTTGGCGACAATGCCGCCCACCGGGCCCCAGGCGTTTTCCTGTTCCTGTCGGCCACTGATCTGCGTCGCGCCCAATTGCAACGCCCCGTCGCCGGAGATGGCTTGCAACGACCAACCCCCCTGGGACTGCACAGCCGCCAAACCGCTGCCCGCCAACAAGCGCTGCAACCCTGAGCCTATGCCGTAACGCCCTTTCAAGCCGGCGCTGTGCTTGCCTTCGGTGAGCGCAGCATCGACCGACAGCAGGATGCCCGAGGCACTGGCGAAACGGTTCAACGCCTGGTCGAGGTTACCCGCCGCAATGTCATAGGTGCGCAGTGCTTCGGTGCTTTCTGCAGCCTGGACCAGGCTGGGCAGTACAGGCATCGTCGCCAGCACGCCGGCAAACAGGCCACGACGCAGAGCGCGGGCCAAGGGTTGGATTGGGTGATGCGACATTGCAGGACTCCCCGTGAGAACGCTTCTTGATTGGCTTTCAAGAGGTATCCCGCACGACGCGCAGAAACCGACAAGCGTCGGCAGAATTTTTTTCAGGCACGCGCCTTGATCGTCACCCAGTAGCGCGTCACAGCCTGCACCCGCACCGGCAAGGAGCGCTCCAGGGCCGAAAGGATCGCGTCGGTATCGTTGAGCGGGAACACGCCGGTCAACAGCAGGTTCGATACCGCTTGGTCACAGCGCAACAGGCCCGGGCGATAGCGGCTCAACTGCGCCACGAACTCGCCCAGCGGCTGGCGCTCGGCAACCAGACGATGCTCGGTCCAACTGCTGGCATTGGCGCCCACCGCCGGCAGCCCAGCGCTTTGGTGCGCGTTGAACCACAGGCTGTCACCGGCATTCATTTGAATCGCCGTGCCATGCAGCGGCGTAACCCGCAGGCGGCCTTCGTACAGGTCGACACGGCTGGCGTCGGGCAGTTCGCGCACGGCAAAGCGTGTGCCCAAGGCCTGCACATCACCGGCAGGCGTTTCGACGATCAACGGGCGGGAGGGATCGTGGCCGCTGGTCAGCAGCACTTCGCCACGGATCAAGCGGATACGCCGTTCGGTGGCGCTGAAACGCAGGTCCACGGCGCTGTCGCTGTTGAGGTCCAGTAGCGTGCCGTCGCTCAACGTGACGTGGCGAATTTCGCCCGTGGCCGTGCGGTGCTCGGCCAAGGCGGCCTGCCAGGGTTCACTGCGCTGGACCAGATAACTGCTGCCCCCGGCCACCAACAGCAAACCGAGCAACTTCAGCGCGGCGCGGCGCTGGGTATCCGGGGTGTCGCGCAACACGGCGCGAGCGCTGTCGGCGGGCACGCCGCCAAGGGTGTGTTGCAACTGCTGCAAGCGCTGCCAGGCGCGGCGGTGTTCCGGATCGGCCGCCTGCCATTGGGCAAATGCCTGGCGTTGTTCCCCTTGCAGTTCGCCGCCCCATTGCAGCATCAGCCACTCGCTGGCTTGCTCGACAATCGCCGGCGCGATGGGCGCATCGTGATTCATTCTTCGTAGACCACCTGGTAACAGGCGACGATCGCGCGGGTCATGTACTTCTGTACCGAGCTGACGGTGACGCCCAGGCGCTCGGCGATCTGCGCATAACTCAAGCCTTCGAACTGCGCGAGCAAAAATGCGCGGCGCACATTGTCAGGCATGTGGTCGAGCATGGCGTCGATCTGCATCAGGGTTTCGAGGATCAGTGCGCGGGTTTCCAGGGACGGCGACTCGGGCTCGGGCAGGTGCGCGATGCTTTCCAGGTAGGCGCGCTCGATACGCAGGCGCCGCCATTGATCGATCACCAGGTTGCGCGCGATTTGTGCCAGGTAACTGCGGCTTTCCTTGTCACCCGGAAAACGCCCGGACACCAACAGGCGCAGGAAGGTGTCCTGCGCCACATCGGCGGCGTGTTCGCGGTCGCCCAGGCGCCTGCGCAACCAGCCTTGCAGCCAGCCGTGATGGTCGCGGTACAAGATGTGAAGCTGTTGCTGGCCGTCAGTCGCGATGCCCATGAAAAGCTCAGAGTGTTATTGAGAGCAATTATCATTACATCTTATTTGGCAGCTGACAAAAACTCTTTGTCGCTCAGCGCCCGGCGGTCTGCAACGGATACACCGACTCCCACCCTCCTCCCAACGCCTTGTACAAGCCGACCATGGCCAATGACACGCCGGTGGAGCTTTCCACCCACTGCTCTTGAGTTGCCAGCAATGCGCTTTGCACGGTGAGTACGTTGACGAAATCCGCCACACCTTCGACGTACTGATGTTGCGCGGTGGTCAGCGCGATCTGATTCTGGCGCACCGCTTCGGCCAAGCTGTCGCGACGCAGTTGGCTGGCGTTGTAGCGGGACAATTGATCGTCGATTTCATGCCAGGCGCGCAGTACGGTTTGCTGGTAGGCCACTGCGGCTTCCTGTTGTTGGGCTTCGCGCAAATCGACCATGCCTTGCAGGCGCCCGCCGTTGAAGAGCGGCAGGCTCAACTGCGGGCCGAAGGCAAAGGCGCGGGAACCCCAGGAGCCGAAATCCGAGAGTTGCATGGATTGGGAACCGAGGCTGCCGGACAGAGTGATACGCGGGTAAAAATCGCCCTTGGCGACGCCAATGCTGGCGGTGGCGGCGTGCAGGCGCGCTTGTGCCTGGCGGATGTCTGGGCGCCGTTCAGCCAACTCCGAAGGCAGGCCGATCGCGACCTGGCGCTGGGTTTGCGGCACGGGTGCATCCTTGGACAGCTGCGTGTGCAGGGCCTGGGGTGGCTCGCCCATCAGCAGGCTGAGGGCGTTGATCAGTTGGTCCTGGCGCTGTTGCAAATCCGGCAGACGCGCTTCGATGGCCGCGACCTGGGCAGCGGCTTCGGCCACGTCCAGGTCGGTCGCAACACCATCGGCCAGACGCAGTTGCGAGAGCTTGAGGCTGTGGCGGGCGACGTCGAGGTTTTGCTCGGTGACGGCACGGGTGTTCTGCACGCCGCGCAGTTGGATATAGTCCTGGGCGGTCTCGGCCAACACCGACAACAGCACGGCACGACGGTCGTTTTCGGCGACTTCCAGCGTGGCGTCGGCTGCTTCGGTTTCACGCTTGACCCGGCCCCAGAAATCCAGCTCCCAAGAGGCCGAGAAGCCCATGTCCCATTGGTTGAAGGCCGCGCGGCCGTTCTCGCCCGAAGGGTCGTTCAAGCCTTTGCCACTGTTACGTTTGCGCTGGTAGCCGCCACCCGCATCGACATTGGGGTAACGCTCGGCGGTGGTCACCTGGCGTACGGCGCGGCTCTGTTGCAGGCGGCTGCTGGCCAGTTTCAAGTCGAGGTTATCGCTGAGGGCGCGGCGTGTCAGGGCGGAAAGCTGCGCGTCGTGGAACACGTCCCACCAGCGCTCCTGCAAGGGATCGCTGACGGCACGGCTGGCAGCTTGTCGGCCCTGGGGTTCGCTCCACTGATTGATCTGCGGGCTCTCGGGCCGCTGGAAGTCGGGGCCGACCGTGCAGGCACTCAGGCTGATCAGGCTCAAGGTGAGCCAGGCGACGTGTTTCATTGCTGGGCCACCTCGCGCTGTTGCGCGACCGGCCGCGTATCGACGCTGGCTTCCACCGACATACCGACGCGCAGGCGCTCGGTCAATGGCTGGTTCGGCTCAAGCACGATCTTCACCGGAATACGCTGCACCACCTTGGTGAAGTTGCCGGTGGCGTTGTCCGGTTTGACCGAGGCAAAGGTCACCCCCGTGGCCGGCGCCAGGCTTTCCAGATGGCCTTTGAGCAGTTCGCCGTCAAGGCTGTCGACGCTGACCTGCACCGCTTGCCCCGCGTGCATATGCGACAGTTGCGTCTCCTGGAAGTTGGCCACCACATAGGCCTCGGCCAGCGGCACGACCGCGAGGATCTTGCTGCCCGGCGTCACATAGGCGCCGACCCGCACCGCTCGCTCGCCGACCATGCCATCGACCGGCGCGACAATGCGCGTGTAGGACAGCTGATAACTGGCCATTTCCAACGCCGCCTGGGCGCGCTTGAGCCCACCTTCGGCGGCGTCACGCTGGGCGGTGAGGATTTCCACCTGCTTGCGTTCGGCGGCCAGCACTGCGGTGGATTTAGCCAGGCGTGCGGTGGCCTGGTCGATACGGGTCTTGGCTTGTTGGGCGTTCTGCACGGTACCTGCGCCGACGCCAGCGAGGTGGTTGTAGCGGTTCAGTTCGTGTTCGGCGAAGGCGACTTCGGCGCGATCCGCCGCGACGGTGGCTTGGGCCTGGGCGATCACCGAGCTCTGGCGCTCCAGGGTCGCGCTGGCGTTTTTCAACTGGGCCTGGGCGACCAAGGTGTCGGCATCGGCGGCCTGGGCGGCGGCGCGAAAGTCGCGGTCGTCGATCAACGCCAACAGTTGGCCGGCCTTGACGCGCTGGTTGTCTTCTACCAGCACTTCCTTGATGAAGCCGGCCACCCGCGGCGCCACCAGGGTGAAGTCGGCGGCGACGAAGGCGTCGTTGGTGGTCTGGCGCTTGCTGCCCAGTACCCCCGGCGCAACCAGGTAAACCAGCACGCCGACGGCAAATACAGCAATAACGGAGACGGCAATTTTGTCTTTGCGTTTCATGGAAAGTCCTTGTGGTCAGGCCGGAGCGCGAGGCGGATAGATCCGCGTGGGCATCCAGAAAATCAGCAGGATCAACGCCACCGCGACACCGGCCATGACGACGTAAAGATCCGAAGAGGTCAGCACCACGGTCTGCTCGTGCAAGCGGTGGGCGAGGTCTGGCGCCTCAGTGTCGGCCAGGGGTGAATTGCCGAGGCGGTCCACCAACATGGTTGAATGGAAATGCCCGCGCTGGGTGGTCAATGTATCCAGCACCGCAGTGGCGATCACAGCGGCCAGGCCCTTGACGGTATTGAACCAGGCCGAAGCGAACGGCCCTTCGATGGGTTGAATACTGCCGGTGGACAACATCAGCAGTGGCAACACGGCCATCGGCTGGCCGAAAATCTGCAACAGGTACCAGCCATAAAAATCGTCGCGGATCCACGCCGAAGTCAGGTGCGAACTGCCGATGCAGCACAGCACCAACATGCCAAGGCCAATCCCCAGCACCCAGCGGCAATCGACCCAGCGCAGGTTGCACAGCGCCGCCACCAACGGCAACGCGATCAATTGCGGCAGCGCCATCAGCAGCATCACCGGCGCAGTTTGCAGCGGCCGATAACCCTGGACCTGGGCAAGGAAACTGGAGGGGATGATGATCACCGAGGTCAGCACCATCAGCACGCCTGCCAGCACGATCAGGGCGAAGGCCAGGTTGCGCAGGCCGAGCATCTGCAATTTGAAGAAGGGTATTGGCTGCGACCATTCGTTGAGCATGAACAACACCAGCAACACGGTGCCACCACTCAGCAGAAAGGTGATCAGGCCCGACTCGAACCAATCCAGGCGATTGCCCTGCAACAGCCCGATCACCAACATGCAGATCGCCGGAAAGCCCAGCAGCAGGCCGCGCCAGTTGAACTGTTTGAAGCGCTCCAGGCGCAGCGGGTCCTGCGGTATGCCATAGGCCACGGCGACCATCGCCAGCAGGCACGGCGCGACGATTTGCCAGAACGCCCACTGCCAGCCGACGTATTCGGTCCACAACGCCGCCAGCGGGGTACCCAGGCTCGGGCCGAAGGTGGCGGTCAGGGCGTAGCCGGCCAGGCCATACAACTTGACGTTGGCGGGCAGGAAACGCAGTGCCACGGTCATCAGCATCGGCGGCAGCGCGCCACCGGCCAGGCCTTGCACGGTACGCAGCAGCAGCAGGCTTTCGTAGTTGGGTGCGAACGGGCAAAGAATGCCCAGTACGGTGAACAAGCCGATGGCGCACAGCGTGAAACGGCGCAGGGAAAACGTCACCGAACACCACGGCGCAAAGGCCATGGCCGCCACGGACGTGGCCGTGTAGGCGGCGACCAGCCAGGTGCCTTCATCAAAGCCGATGTACAGCGCGCCGCGGATATCGGCGAGGGCCACCTTGGTGACCATCTCGTTGAGACCGGACACCAGCACCGCCAACAACACGCCGACCAGGCCGATGATGATGCGCGGGCCGAACACGGGCGGGGCCGGGGCAACAGGTTTGGCTGCGGCCTGAAAAGCGGGGGCAGCGAGGGATGTCATGAACAGGTAACTCGGAATGAGAAATACCTGAGCAGTTTAATCAGGCACATGCATGACAAAAAGTGACTTATTGGTAGGTTATAAGTGCGCCAGACGCAACTTCGGGCATCACCACTTAACCTTGTGGGAGCTAGCTTGCCTGCGATCGCGGTGGGTCAGACAACACATTTTTCACCTGGCAGGCCGCTATCGCAGGCAAGCCAGCTCCCACATTGACCGCGTTGGCTTTATACCGGTTGAGCTTCCAGCCAGGTGGCGTGGCAACTCTCGCGCATGGTTTCGCGCAGCCATTTGTGCGCGGGGTCTTTGTCGAAGCGCGGGTGCCAGGATTGGGCCAATACCAGGGTCGGCAAGGAGATCGGCAGCGGGAATGCACGCAATGGCAGGTTCAGGCGTTTGGCGCTCAGGAGCGCTTCCTTGGGCACCGGCATGATCAGGTCGGATTCCGGCAACATGAACATGGCACCGTGGAAGCCCGGCGCGATCATCGCCACGCGGCGCTCCAGGCCCTGCTCGTTCAGCGCGGTGTCGATCGGCCCACGGGCGATGCCGCGGCGCGAGATGCTGATATGGGAATAGCTGGCAAAGCGTGCGGCGGTGATCTCTTCGTCGAACAGTGGGTGATCTTGTCGCGCCAGGCCGACGAAGGTGGTGGAGAACAGGTTCTGCACCTTCACTTCGGGGCTGACCGGCATGGTGTTGCTCACACGCAGATCCAGGCGCCCTTCGCGCAGGGCTTCGTCGTCGGTGTCGCCTTCAGGCACAAAACGCAGCTCGCACAGCGGGGCCACGCGCTCCATGGTGTCGAACAACCGACCACCATATACGCCGATGAAAAAGTCATTGGCGCGTACGCTGAAGCGGCGGCGCAAGGTACTCAAATCGACTTGATCCGCCGAGCGAAACAGCAACGCCGCCTGCTCCACCACATTGCGTACCTGGCCTTGCAGCTCAAGCGCCTTGGGCGTGGGCACCAGGCCGCGGCCGGCACGTACCAGGATCGGGTCACCGACAGCTTCACGGATACGCGTGAGGGTACGGCTCATGGCCGCCGGGCTGAGGTTCATGCGCCGTGCGGCGCCGACCACACTGCCCTCGTCGAGCAACGCATCAAGGGCGACCAACAGGTTCATGTCTGGTAATTGCATGCCAAGCACTCGTGATCTGTGGGGAGTGAACTGGGTGCAATCGTAGCAGGGATCGACGGTTCAGCGCTGCATGCCCCAGCGTTTCACCGTCAACCGTTCGAAGGTGTTGAACACCAGGTTTTCTACCAGCAAGCCAATCAGGATCACCACGGCCAAACCGGCAAAGACCTTGTCGGTGTACAGCTCATTACGGTTCTGGAAGATATACCACCCCAGCCCGCCCTTGCCGCTGGTGGCGCCGAATACCAGCTCCGCGGCGATCAGCGTACGCCAGGCAAATGCCCAACCGATCTTGAGCCCGGCCAGGATCGACGGCAGCGCCGCCGGGATCAGGATGAACAGTACGAAGCGCATGCCCTTGAGGCCATAGTTACGACCGGCCATGCGCAGGGTTTCGGATACGCCGAGGAACCCCGAATAGGTGTTGAGCGCCAGAGCCCACAACACCGAATGCACCAGCACAAAGATCAGGCTGTTCTGCCCCAGCCCGAACCACAGCAGCGCCAACGGCAGCAACGCGATAGCCGGCAGCGGGTTGAACATCGAGGTCAACGTACTGAGCAAGTCGCGACCCAACTGGGTCGACACCGCCAGTGTGGTCAAGGCAAACGCCAGCACGATGCCGATCAGGTAGCCCTTGAGCAGCACCGCCAGCGAGATACTGACTTTGCTGAGCAACTCGCCGCTGAGCAGGCCATCGAACAGCGCCTGGAAGGTCTGCAAAAAGCTCGGCAGCAGCAGGTCATTGTTCTGGTAGCGGGCGACCACTTCCCAAATGATGGCGAGCACGATCAGGATCAGGCCCTTGCGCAGCCAGCCTTGTTGCCACAGACGTTGGCGAAACGGCAGCTCGCGTTCCACAGGGACGCTGAGCAATGGTTCGAGGGTTACTTCAAATTCCTGGCGCATACGTCGGCCCCTTCAATAAGCGATGCGAATATCAGCGAAGCCCAACTCGCGTTCGGCCTCGGCCGCTTCATCGAACAGCAGGCGATGAATACGCCGCGCCGACGCCTGGAATTCCACACCGCCGAGGCTGTGCAGGTCGTATTGATGGCTGTGGATTTCGGCACGCACGCGCCCGGGGTGAGGCGATAGCAACAGGATGCGATTGCCCACCACCAGTGCTTCCTCGATGGAGTGGGTGACGAACAACAGGGTGAAACGCACCTCCTCCCAGAGCAGCAGCAATTCCTCCTGCATCTTGCGTCGGGTCAGGGCGTCGAGGGCGGCGAAGGGTTCGTCCATCAGCAGGATTTTCGGTTGCATGGCCAACGCGCGAGCTATCGCCACACGGGCCTTCATGCCGCCGGAAAGGGTGTGAGGGTAGGCGTCGGCGAAAGCACTCAGGCCAACTTTATCGAGATAGTGCAGCGCACGTTCCTCGGCTTCAGGGCGCCTCAGGGTTTTAGAAGCCAGCAGCGGGAACATCACGTTCTGCTTGACGGTTTTCCACGGCGGGAGCTGGTCGAACTCTTGGAACACCACGATACGATCCGGGCCGGGTTGTTCGACCTTCTGCCCCAGCAAGCGAATCTCGCCCTCGCAAGGCTTGATAAACCCGGCGATGGACTTGAGCAAGGAGGACTTGCCGCAGCCCGATGGACCCAGCAAGACGTAGCGGTCCGCCGGGTCGATCTTGAAACTGACCTGATGGGTGGCCCGCACAACGCGCTCAGGGGTGCGGTATTCAAGGCTGACGTGGTCCACGGCCAAGAGTGGCTCGGCGGTGTTCAGGCTGCTGGCCGTGTGGCCTTGCAAAAGCGCGTTCATATCAGCTTCCTTGCAAGGGCTTGGCGTCCTGGAAGAAGTAGTCCTTCCAAGATTCAGGCTTGTTCTTGATGGCGCCCACGCGATAGAGGAATTCGGCCAGCGGGTAGGTGTTTTTCGGGGTGACGCTGAATTCGAACTGCGGGTTGTCGATGATTTTCAGCAGTTCGGCACGGTCGATCTTGGCCTTGGTGACACGAATGTAGGTGTCAGCCGCCGCGCCTTTGTCGTTCTGGGCGAATTGCGCAGCTTCGGTCAACGCTTCGACAAATGCCGCGTAGGTTTTCGGATTGTCTTTGCGGAATTTTTCGGTGGCGAACAGCACCGTCGGAGAATTCGGGCCCAACAAGTCATAGGTGTTCAGCACCACATGCACGTTAGGGTTGCTCAGGGCCTGGTTCTGGAACGGCGGGTTGGAAAAATGCCCGGTCAACTCGGTACCGCCGGCGATCAACGCTGCGGTAGCGTCAGGATGCGGGACAGCGACGGTGTACTTGTCGAGGCGATTGAATTCCTTGTCACCCCACTGTTTGGCTGCGGCGTATTGCAGGAAGCGCGACTGCACCGACACCCCCACAGCCGGCACCGCAATACGGTCTTTTTCGGTGAAGTCGGCGATAGTTTTGACCTTGGGGTTATTGCTGATCAGGTAATAGGGGAAGTTACCCAGGGAGGCCACAGCCTTTACGTTCTGCTTGCCGTGAGTACGGTCCCAGATGGTCAGCAAAGGGCCGACGCCGGCCCCGGCGATGTCGATGGAGCCGGCCAACAAAGCGTCGTTGACGGCTGCGCCGCCAGACAACTGGGTCCAGTCGACCTTGATGTCGATGCCCTCTTGCTTGCCGTATTTTTCGATCAGGTTTTGGTCGCGCACCACGTTGAGCAAGAGGTAAACGATACCAAACTGCTCGGCGATGCGAATGTTGCCTTCGGCCTGGGCGGCGGTCGGTGCGATCAGGCTGCCGGCCAATAGGCTGATGCCCAAGCCTATTGTCAAAGCCAAGCGTGCAAATGGAAGACTTCTGGACATGCTCATGCTCCGAATCAGAAAGGCGAATCGCCCTGGATGGTGGTGCGGTACAACTTGCGGCGCAGGTGGCTTGGGCAACCGGCGGCCAGGTGGATCAGCGAGCGGTTGTCCCAGAACACCAGGTCGTGAGGCTGCCACTGGTGGCGGTAAATGTTTTCCGGCAGCACGCTGTGGGCATAGAGTTGGGCCAGCAAGTCACGGCTTTCGTCATCGGGCAGGCCGACGATACGAGTGGTGAAGCCTTCGCTGACGAACAACGCCTTGCGGCCGTTTTCAGGGTGGGTGCGCACGACGGGGTGCACCACTTCGGCGACCTGGGCGAGTTGTTCGGGGGTGAGGGTCGGGCGCCAGTTGCCTTCGAATTTGGTTTCGCTGTAGCGCGCCGTGTAGGAGTGCGCAGCACTGCGGCCTGCAACGGCTTTGCGCAGGTGCTCGGGCAATTGCTCCCAGGCTTTGTGCATATCGGCGAACAGGGTGTCACCGCCTTCGGCAGGCAGTTCCTGGGCGTGCAGCATCGAGCCGAGGCTGGGCAGTTCCTTGTACGACAGGTCCGAGTGCCAAAACTTGCCCGCGTCCCCCAGGCCGATGGATTGGCCGTTCTCGATGATGTTGGAGACGATCAGGATTTGCGGGTGGTTGGTCAGCAAGAATTGTTTGAGTACGTGGATCTGCAGCACACCGAAACGGCGGCTGAAGGCGATCTGTTGTTCGGGGGTGATGCGTTGGTCGCGGAACACCACGACGTGGTGGTCCAGATGTGCGCGATGGATACGGGCGAAGTCCTGGTCATTGACCGGGCGGGATAAGTCCAGGCCAATGATCTCGGCGCCGACGCTGCCAGGGAAGGGCCGGATGTCGAAGGTTTGGGTGGTGGTGGGGGCAGCAGCGGTGGCGGACATTGGTTTCACTCCCGGCGGACAGGGGAGTGAATTTATAGGTATAAGAATGGAAGTTTAAATACTGTTAGGGCATATCGATATGGCGTTTGGTTTGAGGTGCTGGGGGATGCTGATGGCCTCATCGGGGGCAAGCCCCCTCCCACATTTTGATTTGCGAACACATTCAAATGTGGGAGCTGGCTTGCCTGCGATGAGGTCGGTACAGGCGCTGAAGATCAACGCTCGTGCAACGCCTCGGCCCGCGCCTTGATGATCGGCTTGAGCAGGTAGCTGAGGATGCTTTTCTTGCCGGTGATGATGTCCACCGAGGCAACCATGCCGGGGATGATCAGCAACGGCTTCTCATCGGTGCCCAAGTGGCTGCGGTCGGTACGCAGGGTGATCATGTAGTAAGTGGTTTTCTTGTCTTCATCGGTGATGGTGTCGGCACCGATGCGTTCGAGCTTGGCCTTCAGCCCGCCGTAGACGGTGTAGTCATAGGCGGTGAACTTGACCACCGCTTCTTGCCCCGGGTGCAGGAAAGCGATGTCTTGTGGGCGGATCTTGGCTTCCACCAGCAGGGTGTCGTTCAGCGGTACGATTTCGACCATGTCGCTGCCCGGCTGGATCACGCCGCCGACCGTGTTGACCAATAGTTGCTTGACGATCCCGCGCACCGGCGAGGTGACCAGGGTACGGCTGACCCGGTCGTCCAACGCGCGGCCCGTGGACTCGGCCTTGTTCAGTTCAGTGCGAGCCTCGTTGAGCTGGGTCAGGGCTTCACTGCGGAACTTGCCACGGGTTTCGTCGATCTTGCGCTGCACTTCCTTGATCGCCGATTCGGCGCGGGGGATTGCCAGGGTGGTGGCGTCCAGTTGGCCACGGGTTTCCATTTCGGCACGCTTGAGGCGCAACACTTCCACCGGCGATACCGCGCCCTGAGCCACCAGTGGCTCGGACATGTTGATTTCCTGGCGCTGCAGAGACAACTGGCTGCGGTACTGGCCCTGCTTGGAGGTGAACTCGCGCAGTTCCTGCTGGCGCTGTACCAGTTGCTCCTGCAGGCCGCCGACTTCGTCTTTCAGCTGCTGGCGTCGGCTCTCATACAAGGAGCGCTCGTTGGCAGCCTGGCTCGGCGCGGCCTTGAGTACGTCGTCGGGGATGTTCAGTGGGCGATCATCCACCTGCGCACTCAAGCGTTCGACACGCAGTTGCATGGCCAGGCGCAAGGCTTCGGTTTCTCCGGCGTTGGAAACGAACCGAGTGTCGTCGAGGCGAATCAGCGGCGCGCCGGCTTCTACGATCTGGCCTTCCTTGACGTACAGCTCGGCAACGATACCGCCTTCCAGGTTCTGGATTTTCTGCAATTTGGACGATGGAATTGCCTTGCCGTCGCCACGGGTCACTTCGTCGATCTCGGAGAAACCCGCCCAAACCACCAGGAACACGAAAAACCCGATAATCGCCCAGATGGTCAGGCGAATGACGCGCGGGGCATCTTCGATCAGCGCTTTGTTGACCTCGGGCAGGGGCTGGCCCTGCAGCGAGTCGGTGCCTTTGAAATAGCGGCCGACCGCACTCTTGATGGACTTAAGCAACACTGATCTGCCCCTTCTTCAACGCTTCCATGACCACGGCTTTCGGGCCGTCCGCGAGAATCTGCCCACGGTCGACCACCAGCAGGCGGTCCACCAGCGAGAGCAGTGAGGCTCGGTGCGTGACCAGCACCACGGTCTTGTTTTGCACCACGGCTTGCAGGCGTTGTTTCAAGCGTTCTTCACCGGTGTTGTCCATGGCGCTGGTGGGTTCGTCCAGCAGCAGGATGGGCGGGTTGAGCAACAGCGCGCGGGCCAGGGCGACGTTCTGACGCTGGCCGCCGGAGAGGTTCTGACCACGCTCGCCCACTTGCAACTCGTAGCCCTGGGGGTGCAGACGGGCGAATTCATGTACACCGGCCAGCTCGGCGGCTTGCAGGACCATTTCGTCCTCGACGTAGCGCGCACCGCTGACCAGGTTGTCGCGCAGGGTGCCAGCGAGCAATTGGATATCCTGGGCGACGTAGCCAATGTTGTGGCGCAGCTCGCTGACGTCGATCTGGCGCACGTCCACGCCGTCCACCAGCAGGGCGCCGGAGTCGGGCTGGTACAGGCCAACGATCAATTTGGCCAGGGAGCTTTTGCCCGAGCCGCTGCGACCAATGATGCCGATTTTTTCCCCGGGCTTGATCACCAGGTTGATGTTCTTCAGCGCCAGGTTCTGCTGGTTGGGGTAGGTGAAGTTCAGGCCCCGGCATTCGATGGCGCCTTGCAGGGTGCGGCGGCTCATGGGGCGCTCTTCGAAATTGCGCTCTTGAGGCAGCTCCATCATCTGGTCCACCGAGGTCATGGTGACCTTGGCTTGCTGGTAGCGCGTGAGCAGGCCCGACAGCGAAGCCAGCGGGCTCAAGGCGCGGCCACTGAGCATGTAGCAGGCAATCAGGCCGCCCATGCTGAGGTTGCCGTCGATGATCTGGTACACGCCGAATACGATCATGATCACGCCGGCCAATTGCTGGATCAGCAGGGTCATGTTCATCGACAGGCCCGACAGCAACTTCACCCGCAGCTCAAGCCGGCTCAGGGTGCCGATGGTCTGTTCCCAGCCATACTGGCGCTCGCTCTCGGCATTGTTGACCTTGACCGCATCGAGCCCGGCGAGGGTTTCGATCAGGCTCGACTGGCGTTCAGCGGCCAGGGCCATGGTGCGTTCCATGGTGGCTACCAAGGGCTTTTGCAGGGCATAGCCGATGCCCAGGGCAAGCGGAAACGCCAGCACCGGGATCCACACCAGGTGCCCGCCGAGGATGGCGATCACCATAAAGATCAGCAGCGTGAACGGCAGGTCGATCAGGCTGGTGAGGGTCAGCGACGCGAGAAAATCGCGCAGGCTTTGAAACTCATGGATGTTCTGGGCAAAGCTGCCGACCCGCGCCGGGCGGTACTTCATGGACATGCCGACGATGCGTTCGAACAGCGTGGCCGAGATGATCAGGTCGGTTTTTTTACCGGCCAGGTCCAGGCACAGGCTGCGCAGGCTTTTGAGGATCAGGTCGAACAGGTATGCGCCACAGATGCCCACGGCCAACACCCACAGGGTGGCGGTGGCCTGGTTCGGTACGACGCGGTCGTACACGTTCATCACGAACAGCGGCGCGGCCATGGCGATGATGTTGATCAGGAAGCTGGCGGCGATGGCGTCGGTGTAGAGCCAGCGCGAACGCATGAGGGTGTCACGGAACCACGAACGCGCCCGTGGAATCAGGCTGCCGTGGTTGACGTCGAATTTGTGTTGCGGCTGGGCGAAGAAGACCTTGCCGATGTAGTCGTCGGCCAATGCTTCGCGCTTGATCAGCACTTCGCCGCCGTCACTTTCGCTGAGCAGCACCCGCGCCTCATCGTCGCCCTGCCAACCCACCAGCACGGTGCTGCGCCCGTCCTTGAGCAACAGCAGGGCCGGCAATGCAATCGTCGGGATCTGTTCCAGCTTGCGTTGCAACAGCCGGCCTTGCAGCCCGGCCCGCGCAGCAGCACGCGGCAGCAGTTCAGCACTCAGGCGTTGCGAGGGCAGCGGCAGGCCGGTGGTGAGCATGGCCGCGCTGGCAGGCTTCTGGTGCAGTGCGCAGAGCGCCAGCAACCCGTCGAGCAACGGGTCGTCGTGCAAAGCGCGTGGATCATGACTGAGATGAACTCGACCGATTTCAGATTCCACGCGGTGCACTCTCGACTAACAGATGGGGCTATTGGGATGGCTCAATTCATCCCAGGCAGTTGGACTTTAGGTTTCACGTCGTTCTGCACGACGGAGGCCATCGGTGCGACCACTCCCTGGCTCTTGAGCAATTCGCCCATGGTCGCCTTGATTCGGTACTGAGTAAATAACTGAATGTTCTTGATTTCTTCCAGGCGGCGGGAAGCGGTGAACAATTCATTCTCGCTGTCGAGCAAATCCAACAGGGTACGTTGGCCAAGGCTGAACTGCTGCTGGTAGGACGTGCGTACGCGGGTGCTGTGATCCACATACTGCTGGGCGACCGGCAATTGCGCGTTGGCGTTGTTCAAGGCGTTCCAAGCCAAGCCTAGCTCTTCATTGAGTTGGCGCAAGGCGTTGTTGCGAATATCCAGGGCCTGGTTGGCCTGGTAGGACTTCGATTGCAGGTCAGCCTTGTTGCTGCCACCGGCAAACAGATTGAAGCGCATGCGCACCATGGCTTCCCAGCCGTTGCTGTGGTTGGGATCACCGGAGACGTTGTTGTCGGCGTTGGTGCCAAGCTCAGCATCAAAGCGCGGGTAGAAGGTGGACTTGGCGGCTTCGTACTGCTTCTCGGCGGCGGAGATATCCGACTCAGCCGAGCGCAGGACCGGGCTGTTGTCGAGCATCTGGCGACGGGCTTCATTCAGGTCCGCCGGCAGCATGGCCATGAACGGGGCCGGGCGCTCGAGTTGGTCTGGCATCTGGCCTACGGCGCTGAGGTAGTTGACCTGTGCGTCGGCCAGGTTGGTTTGCTCGGTGATCAAGTTGTTGCGGGCCTGGGCCAGGCGCGCTTCGGCCTGGTCCTGGTCGGCACCGTTGCCGACGCCGCGCTCCGTGCGCAACTTGATCTGGTCGTAGATGCGCTCGTGGTTGCGCAGGTTGTCTTCGGCCAGACGCACGAACTCACGGCGGGTCAATACTTCCAGGTAAACCTGGGCAACGGTCAGCGCTGTGCGTTCGGAAGTACCGAGCAAGGAGTAAGCGCGGGAATTAACGTTGGCTTGTTGACGCCCGACTTCGCTGGAGGTAGCGAAACCGTCAAAAATCATTTGTTGCAGGCGCAGGCTGGATTCACCGCGGTTGAGCGTGTCCCAGTGATTGCCGCTGGGGTTGTTGGCGCGGGTAGTGGCGTTGTCAGTCCCTTGACGACCGTAACCGGCGTTCAGGTCGACACGCGGCAGATAACCGCCTTGAGCAGCGCGCAATTGGTAATCGGCGGCGATACGGCTGTTTACACCCGCCTGGATTTCCGGGTGTACATCCAATGCCTGCTGCATGGCTTGGGGCAGTGTCTGGGCTTGTACGAAACTGGCGGCGAGAACGAACGGTATTGCCTTGAACAGGTGCAGACGCATTAAAAAATTCCCCAGGACTTCTTGTCTCAAATCACAGCGATGAGTACCGCTGCGTCGGATAATGGCTACCGTAATGACCGTACGTCGGAAAGTTCAAAAAGCGGAACTGCTTCACACATGTAGGACGGTTCGCCGCATAAATATCAATGTGACATTACAGAGGCGATTGTTTAGGATGGCGACCATAAGGTCAATACTTTGGCACAAACTAGATCGCTAAAAAATCTAGCCAAATATTTGACGTCAATACATATATAGACTACGCCCTCCCAATTGGCAGCGCTAATAGCGCGCTGCGAAATGGAATTTGTCGAAACGGATCGCCGGAGAAAATTTTAATGAGCAGTGTTGTTGCCATCGTCAAAAGCATTGTTGGTCAAGTTTTCGTTATTTCTCCGGAAGGAACACGTCGCGTCCTTGTAGAAGGTGACCGTCTGTTTGCAGGCGACCAGATCGACACAGGCATGTCGGGCGCAGTCAGCCTGGAACTCGCCGACGGCCGCATCCTGGACCTGGGCCGGGACACCCAGTGGAGCGCCGATATGCCGGACTCCACTGCCGATCTGGCCGCGGCCAGCGAACAAGCCGCGCCATCGGTTGCCGAGCTGCAACAAGCCATCGCCGCCGGCGCCGACCCGACCACCGAACTGGAAGCCACCGCCGCAGGCGCAAACGCTACCGGTAATGGTGCCGCCGGGGGTGGCCACAGCTTTGTGGTGCTGGACGCGACCGCCGGCCGTGTCGACCCGACCATCGGCTTCCCCACCGCGCCTATCGGCCAAGGCACTTCGGCACTCAACGCCCTGAGCGGAGCGCCAGGCTCGGCGGACTCGGGCAACCAGGTGCTGCAGCCTTCGACCCTGACCCTGAGCGCGACGCCAACCATCACCGAAGCGGGCGGCGTGCTGACCTACACCGCCACCGTGACGCGGCCCTCCACCAGCGACCTGACCGTCACCTTGACCAATGGCGCGGTGATTACCATCCCGTCGGGCCAGTTGACCGGCACCGTCAATGTGCCTCTGGCCCCTAACGACAGCCCGTACATCGACCCGGGCCAGATCAGCGTCGGCGTTACCGGTACCACCGGCGGCGGCAACCTGGTATTGACCATCGACCCTAACCCGGCCGTAACGCAGATCACCGACACCATCGACACCACCACCGTCACGCTGACGGCGGGCAATACCGTGACGGAAGGCGGCCAGATCACCTACACCGCCACCCTGACCAACCCGGCGCAGACCCCGGTGAATGTCACCTTGAGCAATGGCTCGGTGATCACCATCAAGGCCGGTGAATCGACAGGTACCGTTGTGGTCGATACCCCGGCTAACGACGTCTATAACAATGGCTCGACCGTCAGCACCACCATTACCGGTGCAACCGGCGGCAACTTTGAAAGCCTGGTACCGAGCACTACGCCTGCGGTCACCACCATTACCGATTCGGTCGACACCACCACCGTTACCCTGACAGCTGACGGCAGCGTGACCGAAGGCGGCCAGATCACTTACACCGCCACCCTGACCAACCCGGCGCAAACCCCGGTGAATGTCACCTTGAGCAATGGCTCGGTGATCACCATCAAGGCTGGCGAGTCGACCGGCACCGTTGTGGTCGATACTCCGGCTAACGACGTCTACAACAACGGTTCGACCGTCAGCACCACCATTACCGGTGCAACCGGCGGCAACTTTGAAAGCCTGGTACCGAGCACTACGCCTGCGGTCACCACCATTACCGATTCGGTCGACACCACCACCGTTACCCTCACAGCCAACAGCAACGTGACCGAAGGCGGCCAGATCACCTACACCGCCACCTTGACCAACCCGGCTCAGACCCCGGTGAATGTCACCTTGAGCAATGGCTCGGTGATCACCATCAAGGCTGGTGAGTCGACAGGTACCGTTGTGGTCGATACTGCGGCCAACGACGTCTACAACAATGGCTCCACCGTCAGCACCACCATTACCGGCGCGACTGGCGGCAACTTCGAAAGCCTGGTACCGAGCACTACGCCTGCGGTCACCACCATTACCGATTCGGTCGACACCACCACCGTTACCCTCACAGCCAACAGCAACGTGACCGAAGGCGGCCAGATCACCTACACCGCTACCCTGACCAACCCGGCGCAGACCCCGGTGAACGTTACCTTGAGCAATGGCTCGGTGATCACCATCAAGGCTGGCGAGTCTGTCGGCAGCGTGGTCGTGGACACCGCGCCCAATGATGTCTACGTCAACGGCAGCACGGTCAGCACCACCATTACCAGCGCGACTGGCGGCAACTTTGAAAGCCTGGTGCCGAGCACAACTGCGGCAGTCACCACGATTACCGATTCGATCGACACAACTACCGTTACGCTGACTGCGCCGACCGAGGCGAATGAGGGCGGGCAGATTACGTACACCGCTACGCTTTCCAACAAGGCGGGCACTGACGTTACGTTGAAGTTGGATAATGGCTCGTTGATCACCATCAAAGCTGGCGATACCGTCGGCACTGTGACCGTGCCTGCGCCGACCGATGACGTGTTCATCGACAAGAGCACGCAGACCGTTCAAATCACCGAGGCCACGGGCGGCAACTTCGAGAAGTTGGAAGTTGCAGGCAACGGCGCCACTACTACGATCAACGACACCATCGACAAGGTGGACGTAGTTCTGACCGCCACCACCACCGTCGGCGAAGGCGGCAACATCGTCTACACCGCCAGCCTTGTGGATAAAAACGGCGCGCCGGTGACTAACATCACCAATCCGTTGACTGTCACTCTGGATAACGGTCAGACCATCACCATTGGTGTGAATCAATCCAGCGGTACTGTTACTACCGTAGCGCCGGATGATGTCTACAAAGGCGATCAGACCGTTACCACCGCCATCAGCGGCGTTACGGGCGGCGAGCACTTTGAAAACCTGGTGCCGGGCACTACGGCGGTGAACACCACCGTTACCGATACCCCAGGTACCGATAACCCCACGACTGTTACGTTGACTGCGCCGAGTGCCGTTAACGAAGGTGGCCAGATCACCTACACCGCTACCTTGAGCAACAAGGCCGGTACTGACGTCACGTTGAAGTTGGATAACGGTTCGTCGATCACCATCAAGGCTGGGGACACTGTCGGCACCGTAACTGTGCCGGCGCCTACCGATGACGTGTTCATCGACAAGAGCACGCAGACCGTTCAAATCACCGAAACCACGGGCGGCAGCTTCGAAAAACTGGAAGTTGCAGGCAACGGTGCAACCACCACGATCAACGACACCATCGACAAGGTGGACGTAGTTCTGACTGCCACCACCTCCGTAGGTGAAGGCGGCAATATCGTTTACACCGCCAGCCTTGTGGATAAAAACGGCGCGCCGGTGACTAACATCACCAATCCGCTGACTGTCACCTTGGATAACGGCCAAACCATCACCATCGGTGTGAATCAGTCCAGCGGTACTGTTTCCGTCTTGGCACCGGATGATGTCTACAAGGGTGATCAAACCGTCACCACCGCCATCCAAGGCGTGACCGGTGGCGAGCACTTCGAGAACTTGGTACCTGGGACCGATAAAGTCACCACGACTGTCACTGACACTCCGGGCACCGATAACACCACGACCGTGACGCTGACAGCTCCGTCCGAAGCGAATGAAGGTGGCCAGATCACTTACACCGCCACGCTTTCCAATAAAGCGGGTACTGACGTCACTTTGAAGTTGGATAACGGCTCGTCGATCACTATCAAAGCGGGCGACACTGTCGGCACCGTGACTGTTCCGGCGCCTACCGATGATGTGTTTATCGATAAGAGCACCCAGACGGTCCAGATCACTGACGCTTCTGGCGGCAACTTCGAGAAGTTGGAAGTTGCGGGCAACGGCGCAACCACCACGATCAACGACACAATCGACAAGGTCGATGTGGTTCTGACCGCCACCCCCACTGTTGGAGAAGGCGGCAATATCGTTTACACCGCCAGCCTTGTGGATAAAAACGGCGCGCCGGTGACTAACATCACCAATCCGCTGACCGTCACGCTGGATAACGGCGAGACCATCACCATTGGTGTGAATCAGTCGAGCGGCACCGTTACCACCGTAGCGCCGGATGATGTTTACAAAGGCGACCAAACCGTCACTACTGCTATCAGCGGCGTGACCGGCGGCGAACACTTTGAAAATCTGATTCCAGGTACCGATAAAGTCACCACGACTGTCACTGACACTCCGGGCACCGATAACACCACCACTGTGACGCTGACTGCACCGTCTGAAGCAAATGAAGGTGGCCAGATCACCTATACCGCTACCTTGAGCAACAAGGCCGGTACTGACGTCACGTTGAAACTCGACAACGGCTCAAGCATTACCATCAAAGCTGGCGACACCGTTGGCACTGTGACCGTCCCTGCGCCTACCGATGACGTGTTCATCGATAAGAGCACCCAGACCGTCAAGATCACCGAGACCACTGGCGGCAACTTCGAAAAACTGGAAGTTGCGGGCAACGGTGCAACCACCACGATCAATGACACCATCGATAAAGTCGATGTAGTCCTGACCGCCACTACCACCGTCGGTGAAGGCGGCAACATCGTCTACACCGCCAGTCTTGTGGATAAGAACGGTGCGCCGGTGACTAACATCACCAACCCGTTGACCGTCACTCTCGATAACGGCAAGACCATCACTATTGGCGTAAACCAGTCGAGCGGTAGCGTTTCGGTTCTAGCTCCTGATGATGTGTATAAGGGCGACCAAACCGTCACCACCGCTATCAAAGGTGTGACCGGTGGCGAGCATTTCGAGAACCTGGTCCCGGGCACTACGGCGGTGAACACCACCGTTACGGATACCCCAGGCACCGATAACACCACTACCGTGACACTGACCGCGCCTAACGCCGTTAACGAAGGCGGCCAGATCACGTACACCGCTACGCTTTCGAATAAAGCGGGCACTGACGTCACGTTGAAGTTGGATAACGGCTCGTCGATCACTATCAAAGCGGGCGACACTGTCGGCACCGTGACTGTTCCGGCGCCTACCGATGACGTGTTTATCGATAAGAGCACCCAGACGGTCCAGATCACTGACGCTTCTGGCGGCAACTTCGAGAAGTTGGAAGTTGCGGGCAACGGCGCAACCACCACGATCAACGACACCATCGACAAGGTCGATGTGGTCCTGACCGCTACCACTACCGTCGGTGAAGGCGGCAATATCGTTTACACCGCCAGCCTTGTGGATAAGAACGGCGCCCCGGTGACTAACATCACCAACCCGCTGACCGTCACCCTGGACAACGGCGAGACCATCACCATCGGTGTGAATCAGTCCAGCGGCACTGTTTCGATCTTGGCACCGGATGACGTCTACAAAGGCGATCAGACCGTCACCACCGCGATCAAGGGTGTGACCGGTGGCGAGCATTTCGAGAACCTGGTCCCGGGCACTACGGCGGTGAACACCACCGTTACGGATACACCGGGTACCGACAACACCACGACTGTTACGCTGACCGCGCCTAGCGCCGTTAACGAAGGCGGCCAGATCACGTACACCGCTACGCTTTCCAATAAAGCGGGCACTGACGTCACGTTGAAGTTGGATAACGGCTCGTCGATCACTATCAAAGCGGGCGACACTGTCGGCACCGTGACTGTTCCGGCGCCTACCGATGACGTGTTTATCGATAAGAGCACCCAGACGGTCCAGATCACTGACGCTTCTGGCGGCAACTTCGAGAAGTTGGAAGTTGCGGGCAACGGCGCAACCACCACGATCAACGACACCATCGACAAGGTCGATGTGGTCCTGACCGCTACCACTACCGTCGGTGAAGGCGGCAATATCGTTTACACCGCCAGCCTTGTGGATAAGAACGGCGCCCCGGTGACTAACATCACCAACCCGCTGACCGTCACCCTGGACAACGGCGAGACCATCACCATCGGTGTGAATCAGTCCAGCGGCACTGTTTCGATCTTGGCACCGGATGACGTCTACAAAGGCGATCAGACCGTCACCACCGCGATCAAGGGTGTGACCGGTGGCGAGCATTTCGAGAACCTGGTCCCGGGCACTACGGCGGTGAACACCACCGTTACGGATACACCGGGTACCGACAACACCACGACTGTTACGCTGACCGCGCCTAGCGCCGTTAACGAAGGCGGCCAGATCACGTACACCGCTACGCTTTCCAATAAAGCGGGTACTGACGTCACTTTGAAGTTGGATAACGGCTCGTCGATCACTATCAAATCGGGCGACACTGTTGGCACCGTGACCGTGCCTGCACCGACCGATGACGTGTTCATCGACAAGAGCAACCAGACCGTTCAAATCACCGAAACCACGGGCGGTAACTTCGAGAAGTTAGAAGTCGCAGGCAATGGTGCAACCACCACGATCAACGACACCATCGACAAGGTCGATGTGGTCCTGACCGCCACGACTACTGTGGGTGAAGGCGGCAACATCGTCTACACCGCCAGCCTTGTGGATAAGAACGGCGCCCCGGTGACTAACATCACCAACCCGCTGACCGTCACCCTGGACAACGGCGAGACCATCACCATCGGTGTGAATCAGTCGAGCGGCACTGTTTCGGTCTTGGCACCGGATGACGTCTACAAAGGCGATCAGACCGTCACCACCGCTATCAAGGGTGTGACCGGCGGCGAGCACTTTGAAAATCTGGTTCCAGGTACTACGTCAGTAAACACCACCGTTACGGACACACCGGGTACCGACAACACCACTACCGTGACGCTGACAGCTCCGTCCGAAGCGAACGAAGGTGGTCAAATTACGTACACCGCTACGCTTTCGAATAAAGCGGGCACTGACGTCACCTTGA